>JALWYS010000136.1 GCA_027003115.1 Deltaproteobacteria bacterium
CTCGTTAACAAAAACGCCTACGCTTTGTACAAATGGGGGAAGCTGCCTGACAATGTCCCGCACCCGGTCAGGATCTACGTAGCGCGGGCTTTTTCTGACTAGAATAAAACCAAGGGCATGGGCCCCAAGGGAGACCGCTGCCTTTGCATCCTGAAGAGTAGTGATTCCACAGATCTTTATGCGTATTGCCAATATCTACTTATCTTCCCTTTAACTGCCTTATCTTTTGGGGCCTGTCCTTTGCCTTAACAAGGCTTTCCCCGATGAGAACCGCCTGGATGTTTCCTGAAACAAGCCTTTTGATATCCTCAAAATCCTTGATGCCGCTTTCGCTAACAACTGGTATTTCTTTAGGAATTACTTTTCTTACCCTGATGCTGGTATCAAGGCTTACTGAAAAGTCCTTGAGATTCCTGTTATTTATGCCAATGAGGTCTGCCCCTGCCGAAAGGGCCATCTCTGCCTCCTTTTCATCATGGACCTCGACCAGGCAGTCCATTCCAAGCTCCCGGGCATGTAAAAGGAGCTCCTTTAAAAGGGAAGGCTCCAGTATGGCGCAGATGAGAAGTATTGCATCTGCTCCGTAAACGTCAGACTCTTCCACCTGGATGTGATCAATGATGAAATCCTTTCTAAGTACGGGAAGATACGCTGCCTTTCTTGCAAGACCAAGATAGGAAAGGCTTCCCATGAAAAACCTTTCATCAGTAAGAACGGACATGCAATCTGCACCGCCTTCCTCATACTCCCTTGCAAGGCCTTCTGGGTCAAATTCCGGACATATAAGCCCCTTTGAAGGGCTGGCCTTTTTTGCCTCTGCAATAAGGCCAAGAGGCTCACCTTCAAGAAGCCTCTTTCTAAAGCCCCGTCTTGGCCCTGTCTCAAGGGAAGCAGAGCGTATGCCCTCCTTCTTGAGGATTCTCACCTCATCCCTTTTATGCTCAACTATCTTTTCAAGTATGTTCATGATGGGCCTGTTTCCGCATTTGTAAGTTTGATAAGACCGGACAGGACCCGCCTTGCCCTTCCAGAATCTATGCTTTCCTGGGCAAATTGCGCAGCCTCCTTGAGATCTTTTACCCCTTTTGCAATGTAGATGGCAGCTGCGGCATTCATAACTACCATGTCCCGTTTGGGCCCCTTTTCTCCTTCAAGGATAGAAAGACAGATCCGCGCATTCTCCTTGGGCTCTCCTCCCATTACATCCTGGAGTTGGGCCTCTTTCAGGCCAAAATCACTTGGAGCTGTCTCAAAGGTCTCCACATGGCTTCCGTTCCACTGGGCGACAAGGGAAGGGCCTGAGATGGAAAGCTCATCCATACCGCCGTGGCCGTGGACCACCCACGCCCTTTTTGTGCCAAGATTTCCGAGCACCTCTGCCAGTTTCTCACAAAGGCCCCTGTCATAGACGCCCATGAGCTCAACCTCTGCACCTGCCGGGTTGGTAAGGGGGCCAAGAACATTAAAAATTGTGCGTATGCCCATTTCCCTTCTAGGGCCAATGACATTTTTCATGGCAGGATGAAGTTTTGGGGCAAAGAGAAACCCAAGGCCCGTCTCCTCCACGCACCTTTCAACCACCGAAGGGTCAACGTCAAGGTTCACCCCCAGGGCCTCAAGGAGATCAGCGCTTCCAGACCTTGACGAGACAGAGCGGTTACCGTGCTTTGCAATCTTTAGCCCCGCCCCTGCCGCCACAAAGGACGCCGTTGTGGAGACATTAAAGGTTCCGCTCATATCACCGCCTGTACCCACAATGTCAACAAGGGGCTCACCCTGGGGAAGCCTGGGGGATATGGCCCGTGCCTTCTGCCTCATGACCCTTGCAGCGCCTGTTATCTCGGCAGAGTTCTCCCCCTTCATCCTAAGGGCTGTAAGTATGGCCCCTATCTGTGCAGGGGTCGCACGCCCTTCCATTATCTCCATCATGACTTCCTGCATCCTTTCTGCAGAAAGGTCCTTTCCGTCAACAACAAGCTGAAGGGCCTCTTTCAATACACTCATGGGCTGTTACCTTGTCTCTATAAAGTTTTTAAGGAGCCTGTTTCCCTCAGGCGTAAGTATGGATTCTGGATGAAACTGCACCCCCTCCACCTTAAGCTCCCTGTGCCTTAGCCCCATGAGCTCGTCCTTTTCGGACCAAGCCGTTGGCTCAAGACACTCTGGAAGGCTTCTTTCCTCAACAACCAGGGAATGATAACGCATGGCCTCAAAGGGGTTTGGAAGCCCGGAAAAGACGCCCTTGCCGTCGTGCCTGATCATGGAGGTCTTTCCGTGCATGAGCCTTTCTGCACGCACCACCTTTCCTCCAAAGGCGTAGCCAATTGACTGGTGGCCAAGACAAACCCCGAGAACGGGGATCTTTCCGGCAAAGTGTTTAATGGCCTCTACCGAGATGCCTGCCTCCCTAGGCGTACAAGGCCCGGGAGAAATGAGAAGATGGGTGGGAGAAAGCCGTTCTATTTCCCTTACTGTTATCTCGTCATTTCTGAAGACCTTTAGCTCTGCGCCAAGCTCCCCAAGGGCCTGGACGAGATTGTATGTAAACGAATCGTAATTGTCTATGAGAACTATCATAACCTGTAACCTGGCCTGGGCATTTTAACACAGCCGAGCCGCATGAGGCGACTAACGGCCCTTCTTTACATGTTCTATCGCCTTCATGAGGGCCTTTCCCTTGTTTATGGTCTCCTGCCACTCCCTCTCAGGGTCTGAATCCGCCACGATGCCCGCCCCTGCCTGGAGATAGAGCCTGTCCTCCTTCTGGCAAAGGGTGCGGATGGCAATGGCAAGGTCCATGTTCCCTGCATAATCAAAGTATCCAACTGCCCCTGCATAGGGGCCGCGCCTTGCGTGTTCAAGCTCCTCGATTATCTCCATGGCCCTTATCTTTGGAGCACCGGAGACGGTTCCTGCAGGAAAACAGGCACGAAACACATCAAACATGTCAAGACCTGGCTGAAGACGTCCCACAACGTTGCTCACTATGTGCATGACGTGGGAGTATCGCTCTATTACCATGAAATCCGTCACCTTGACAGAGCCCATCCTTGCCACCTTGCCAACGTCATTTCTGCCAAGATCCACCAGCATCACATGCTCTGCCTTCTCCTTGGGATCTGCAAGAAGCTCCCTTTCAAGGGCCTTGTCTTCTGCTTCGGTCCTTCCGCGAGGGCGCGTCCCTGCTATTGGACGAAGCTCTATGAGGTCGTCTGTAAGGCGAACGAGTATCTCAGGCGACGAGCCAATAAGCACCTCGTCCCCAAGTTTCAGATAGAAAAGATAGGGGGAGGGGTTGATTCTTCTGACGGCCCTGTAAAGCTCAAATGGCGGGATCTGACTCTTGCCTGAAAACCTCTGAGAAAGCACCACCTGGATTATATCACCTGCCCTTATGTAGTCCTTGGCCCTTTCAACAGCCTGTTTGAACCTTTCCCTTGGAACCTCAGGCTCAAGCTCCGCCCCTAAATCACCTGCCGAAACTTCCGGATAATCAATTCCTGCCCTCACCCGCCTTTTTATCTCCTCTATCCTGGCCCCTGCATCCTTAAAAGCCTCAGTTGCGGAATTATGGGCCTTAGTCTCAACATTAACTATTATCTTGAGGGTCTGTTTCAGGTTGTCTACGCAAAGTATCACCTCTGGAAACATGAGCACTGCGTCATTAAAGCCTGCGGTGTCTTTCAGTTCTTCAGGCAGCCTTTCAATAAAGCGCACCATGTCATAGCCCAGATACCCCACTGCCCCACCTGAAAACCTGGGAAGGCCCGGAACCTGTGCCGCGTTGATTTCCCTGAAAATGTCCCTGAGATATTCTATAGGGTCTTGGACTTCCTGCTTCTTAGCATCCCCGGCTGCAGATTCAACTATCACGCTCCGCCCCTTCACCCTCACAACCTTTATTGGGTTTATCCCTATAAAGCTGTACCTTCCCCAACGTTCACCGCCTTCAAGACTTTCAAGGAGAAAACAGTATCCTCCTCCTGCGACCTTGGAAAATAGAGAAACAGGGGTGTCAAAGTCAATGGGAATCTCTTCAACTACAGGGACTATGTCATATTTGGCAAACAGATCTTCAAACCCTGTCTGATCTGGATTTGGCATTAATCGTTCCGTCCTGTTAAAAGGATTTATTTTTCACGAGCCATCTGGCCCATTGATTAATAATATGTTATTTGACATGCTTCAATGGCACTTTAACAATTCCTAAGTGGTGGGAAATTGACATAAAATAAGGTACACTTTAGATTGTGCGTTCACTGGTTGAACAATTTCACCCAGATAGCGGTAGTTTGCCATTTGGGTGTTCCCAAAAACCTTTGAGGATATTTCAAGGATAAAAAAGAGCCAAAAATTACTGGTCCTGTTAACCGACATAAAAATAAATAATAGGCAATATCTTAGTGATGGCCACTGGGACAATATTGTCTAAGAGGTTGATTACATGCCATCTGATTTTCTAAAAGGGAAAAGGGTACTGGTCACGGGAGCGTGTGGAACAGTTGGCTCGGAACTTGTTCGCCAATTGTTAGAAGAGGATTTTGATCTCCAGGAAGTCATAGCTTTGGATAACAATGAAAGTGATCTTTTTTTTCTGGAACAGAGATATTTGCGCTACGACAATGTCAATTTTTTCCTGAGCGATATTCGTGATCGTGACAAGTTGTGTCGTACGATGAAAGG
>JALWYS010000137.1:0-6389 GCA_027003115.1 Deltaproteobacteria bacterium
CTCCATTATATGTGCCCGGCTCATATGGATACCTCCTAAACTCCCATATAAATCCGGACAAGTTATGTGTTAAAATGGAGGACAATTTATTTGCTCGTAACAGGTCGGCCTTTTCCTCTTGACAGGCCAGGCAAGTGAGATTATTTAATGTCCGACAATTGATCAGGGCCGTTAGCTCAATTGGTAGAGCAACTGACTCTTAATCAGTAGGTTCGGGGTTCGAGACCCTGACGGCCCACCAAGGAATTCAAAGCACCTGCGAATGTTCCGTAGGTGCTTTTTTATTTTTTTGCCAAACTGGGCTACAATTTACATTTGTCAGACAATATTGAAGTAATCCCAAAACCGGAAAACATATTTACCCATAATGTTATTTTTTCCAGCTTTAAAAACAGGAGTTGTCGTTCGCTAGACCTAAATTTGAAGTTCATTTCATTAAAAATTCAAGGAATAGACAGTCAACACATCTAAGACATGGGCATTCTAAGCTAAAAAAGAAATCTTCCTAACGCCCTTATGGCCCCAGGCGCGTAAACCAAGCTTAACAAGGCGGCTGATATTCAGGCTAAAACTAATAGAGTGCTGGGCCCTAGTTAAGAGGGTACTGTCGTGGCAGGTGAGAGGGAAGTGTGCGGGCAAAAAAAAGATAAGGTGGTGGGCGGTACTGGGATCGAACCAGTGACTTCCACCGTGTGAAGGTGGCACTCTCCCGCTGAGTTAACCGCCCATGTACAGACTTTAAGAAAGTAATAAAGATAGGGAGAGACCTTGTCAACATCTAAAATTAGGGTAAAAGTGGCGGAATTTTAGGATCACTTGAAAAATTGTAAAAGACATAGCGAATGCCAGACACACAAGTCTCCTTAGAGAGTAAACATGCGGAATCGGCTCAGGGCCTATTCCTTTGGGACAATGGAAAGACACCTTTGGGTCGAAAAAAAAGCCTGCTTTTTAAAAATCCCCAAAAAACCCTGATCCTTGACTCCTCGGCAGATGCCGGCCAATTAAGGGATTTTTTTGCAAATCTTGAAGAGGGTCTAAATGACGGCCTGTATGCAGCGGGCTGGCTTTCTTACGAGGCTGGCTATCTTCTAATCCCAAGACTAAGGGATCTTCTTCTAAAAAAACGTCCGGCCGTTCCGCTGGGGTGGTTTGGCCTCTATCAGGAACCATTAGAAGGAAGCCTTTCTTCTTTCCCTCCTGTCATTAAGGAAACTCCCATTGAACTTGAATTTGACACCCCGAAGGAAGAATTCATAAACGCCGTCAGGAAAATCCACGATTATATAAAGGCAGGAGACACCTACCAGATAAATTACACCATTCGGGGAGCCTTTGACTGGAATGGCCCCGGATTTGACCTTTACAGAAGGCTAAAAGACAGACAGTCCGTGGATTACTCTGCCTTTATACGCCCCTTTCCAGGCTTTGAAATCCTGTCCCTGTCCCCTGAACTCTTCTTTGCCAGAAAGGACAATTTAATCTGGTCCAGGCCCATGAAGGGGACCGCCCCTAGGGGAAAAGACCCGGCGGATGACCATGCCAGAGCCAAGGCCTTGTTTAATGATGAAAAAAACAGGGCAGAAAACGTAATGATAGTGGACCTTTTAAGAAATGATCTTGGAAAGATATGTCAGACCGGCTCTGTCAAGGTTCCTGAACTTTTCAGGATAGAGCGCTATGAGACCCTTTTCCAAATGACGTCCAGGATTGAAGGGCAGTTAAAAAGTGGGGTCAGCTTCCTGGACGTCTTTAAATCCCTTTTTCCATGTGGCTCCATAACAGGCGCACCAAAGATCAGGTCCATGGAAATAATAGCAGAGCTTGAGCAAAGCCCTCGCAGCATTTACACAGGCGCCATCGGCTTTATCACCCCTGAACGGGATGCCATATTCAATGTAGCCATACGCACAGTTACACTTCAAGAAGGAAGGGCAGAGCTCGGCATAGGTGCCGGAATCACCATTGGATCTGACCCCCTTGGCGAATATATTGAGACCCTTTTAAAGGCAAAATTCGTTTCGGATAAGGCCATATCACGCACGGATTACCCATGAAAATTCCAGACGATCTCCTCCTGATAGAAACCCTTAGATGGGAGAAAGGCCAAGATGGGACAGGACGTTTTCGCCTTCTAAAGGAACATCTGGAAAGGCTTCAAGGCTCTTCCATCTCTTTAGGATTCCCCTTTAACAAAAAGGAATTTTTAAAGCTTCTTGAGAGCGTACAAGAAATTTTTTTGAAAAACAGGGCGGACTCAATGAGGGTTCGTATCACCCTTGACCAAACCGGCTCTTTTGAGGTGAGATACTCAAAATTTAGACCTAATATTGAGGCCCCGGTCAAAATTGACATCTCCCAACTCAGGGTAAACAGCTCGGACCCTTTCTTGTTTCACAAGACATCAAAAAGGGAACTTTTTGATAGGGAAAGAAAAAGGCTTGATGCCCATGGCCTTTTTGAAACCGTCTTTTTGAATGAACGAGATGAACTGACCCAGGGTACCATTACCAACTTGTTCCTTGACATTGAAGAGAATAGGCTCCTGACACCTGCCCTTTCTTCTGGCCTGCTTCCTGGTACCCTCAGAAGACATCTCCTGGAAAAGGGCCGGGTGGAAGAAGCGGTACTCAAGGCTGAGGATCTTTTAAGGGCAAGAAGGATTTTCCTTGGAAACTCCGTAAGGGGTCTCTTTGAGGCGGTTCTTGTTTAGTCTTTTCATTGCCCTTTCTTACCTAAGAAATAGGAATCGTCAAACAACTGGCTTTCAGGAGAAAGGGCAATGCACTGGATATTAGACAAAGTAAGCTTTCCCACTGTTTCGGCCTTGTACAAAAAAAAGGTGATTTCCTTTGAAAAAACAGGAACTTTTGGGAACTTACCTGAGAAAAACAGTTCCATGTCTGAAGAATAGAAGGTTATGGGTGAAAGGTCGCTTAAGCTGTACTTAAAAATAAAAGGGCGGCCTAAAAAGCCCCCTTTAAGGCATATTAAACCCTCAGGTTGTTCCTCCTGGCATTGTACCTCCTTAAGCGTTGTGTACCTTACTGGTGACCAGGGATTTAAGACCATTTCCATGGCGCGTATCGCACTTTTTACATCAATTGACCCGTAACTTGTAAAGAAACGGGAGCCCTCGTACACTCTTTTTGACCTTGGCAAATAGACCCAAGCCTGTTCCCCTTTAGCCAAAAGGTCAAAGAGGGTTATGCCAAAGGCTGTAAAACCCTTTATCCTGAGATAAGAGCTTGAACCCATTGAAAGAAGCCAAGCATTTATCCTGACTGACGGAAACTCCTTGCCTTTTGCCTTGAGTTTAAGGCGACCTGAAAGTTTTATTGAGCTAAAAAAAAGGGCCCTTTTCAACAAATCCTTCTGAAGTACACCGGATCTTTCAGGGAGAGGGGCAACTTTTTGGGGTTGCTTTACAAAAAGGCTGCACCCATACAGGGAGACAAGACAAAGTAAAAACATCACAGCTACATATGCTGTGTAAGTGGCTTTTTTTCTTTTTGTGAAATTCACCTTCTACGCTACACCTTGTACAAATAGTTGGATGCTATTAGATTTTAATTGAATTTCAAGGAGGATTAATGGCAAAACTAACTACTAGCCAAAAGGCACAAAAACTCTTCAAACAGGGTTTTCATTGAAGCCAGGCCGTCTTTTCTGCAGTTGCAGAAAAAAGGAATATTGATGCAGACGAGGTGATAAAGGCACTGTCTCCATTCGGTGGCGGGCTGGGAAGCAGTGGAGGAACCTGCGGCAGCCTGGCCGGGGCCCTGGCCATACTTGGAATTCTAATGGGCAAGAAAAGCCCAGAAGAAAGGGATCATCGCCTGATGTGGAAACTGTCAAACAAGATGGTTAAGAGCTTTAAAAAAATCACCAAGGAATATGGAGGCATGAATTGTTCAGACATTGCCCGAATAGACTGGAGTGATAGGAATCAGGTAAGGGCCTTTTACAAGGATCCTTCCAGCAGGAGAAATGAGTGCTTCAAAGTGATTGAGCAAACCATCCAGGAACTTGAGGAACTGCTTTCACTTTATGATGCAAAAAGGGAGGCGTAAAACATGTCTACGGAAGAATTACTTCCCGAAGGAGAAAAACTTAGAAAGGCCGTAAGGTGGTTTTCTGAAATGATAAAGGAACATCCTGAAAAATCCAGGAAAGAACTAATTCTCGAGGCGGAGATAAAGTTCGACCTTTCTCCAAAGGAGTGTGAATTTTTGAATAAAAAGTTCCTGTAAGAGGAATCCTAGGCCTTTTTGTCCAGAAGAATACCCACCATTTCTTCCAGTTTCTCAGCCAGTTTTCTAACCTCTTCAGGAGGAATCTCCCTGATTATGTCCCCGGTTTCTTTGTCCACAATCTTTACATAGGTCTGTCCGGTCTCATCATCCTTGTTGAACTTGAGCTCAACGTTGTTTATCAGGTCAAACTCCTGCTTAAAGGCCTGCAGGACCTCGCTTGAGAGCCTTGACTCCCTGCCTGGTCCTTTGCCTTCCTGGCTGGCAATGCTATTTCCTTTAACAAAGGCCCTGACTCCAGGCGGCCCAGATGCCTCTGTTGTCCTCTTACCTGTTTCCTGCTGAGACGTGTCAAAAGCAGGAAAACTTACCTGTTTTACTCCTATTTCAGTTATCATGGCCTTACTCCTTTAAGGCTTTGATTGCCGTAAGCCTTGTGGGCCTTTTTACGGCTTTTAATTCCCTTCATCTCTTCCATGATTTTTCTTTTCTTATCCCTTGCAAGCCCTGTAACCAGTTGCTCAAGTGAGATTACCGACTTGAGTGTTTCTGCCACCTCAATGGCCTCTTCTCTTGAAGGCTCAGAAGCCTGAATCTCTTCTATCAATGAGATACGTCGGGACAGCAGCTCAGCCATCCCACTCATGTCCTCTTGGACTATGCTTTTAGTTATCTCCTTAAGGGTCTGTTCCAGATTCTTGCATGCCAAAAGCATAAAACTCTCCTCAAAGGGCAGTCTGGAGCTGTTTTGCTCCCACCGCCTCTTCAGGCGTCACCGAACCCGATACGTGGTGCCTGTTCTGGAGCATCACCTCCTGCCACGCCTCCACAATGGGCATAATGGCAGCCTTTGCATTTTCCAGCCGTCTCTTTTCGTTTTTCAGGTTTGCATAGAGCAATTCCCTGATGACGTAATCGTAAAGCAGGTTGAGCCTTTCGGCTATCTCGCCCCCTTCCTCAAAATTCAGGGAGGCCTGGAGTTCTCCTGCAATGGCAATGGCCCTTGTAATCCTCTCACCTTTTCTTGCAGTATCGCCTTTTTCCATGGCCTCTGCCGCGCGATCCATATCCGAACACATTGCCTTCAGTAGCCTGTCTATTATTTCGGCGCTGGAAAGACTCATCACATCGGTCTGCTGATATTTGAAGTATCCCTTTTTCACATTTGAATACATTTCTGACTATCCCCTGCTCTTAGATATCTGGCTGTTAAGGTTTTTTATGGCCAGAAGCTGCTGGTCTAGCTGGCCAGAGGTCTGCTGAAACTGCGCAAGCAGATCCTCCAGGGTATCGAACTGATGTCTAAGGTTCTCTTCCCTTTTGGCAAGCCTGTCGTTAATTCTCTCTATCTGGTCTTCAATCTTGTCAATGGACTTTTGAAGCCCATCTGTCTTGGCTGAAAGTATGCCGGTTGAACTTTTAAGATAACCGTCCAGCATCTTATCTAGCCTTACCGCAATGCCTTCGTTGCCAGTTTCATCTGATGTAAAAAATGTGGCAACGTCCTCAGGATGGGATTCCATGGCATTTGTCAATTTTTCACTGTCCAGGCTCAAGTGCCCGCTTTCATCGACCTTTATGCCAAGCTTACTCAGGCTGTTTACTGAAGAATCAATGCCGTCTACTGTTTCATAGATCATCCTAGACAGGTTTAGCCCGATTCTGCTTACGGTACTGTCACCAAGTAAGGTGCCCCCCTCCTTAGTGGCGGCATTGTAAGCTGTCTGTTCCTTCAGGGTATCAATGAGGGCATTGTAACTTTTGACAAAGGATTCCAGCTTGTTTTTAATCCCGCCAAAGTCCTTGCTGGAGCTCACCGTAACTGTTTTGGACGGATCTGCGGATTTTAGACTAAAGGTAAGCCCATCCACAAGGTCGCTTATCTCGTTTGATGAGCGCTCAACAGAAATACCATTTATGGTCAGCTGTGCATTTGCCGCTGCCTGCGTCTCTGTGAGGGTTTGGGACGCTGCATCCGTGTAAAGGCTTGATAGACCTGATGAATCGGTGTTATTTCCGTCACCATCCTGCATGGTGAGGGTTATAGTGTTATCTGCTCCTGTCTCCTGACTTTGAAGAGTCAGGTAAAAGTTACCATTACCATCATTTATGACTCCTGCGGTTACTCCTGCATCG
>JALWYS010000137.1:6399-6750 GCA_027003115.1 Deltaproteobacteria bacterium
GGCAATATCCGAAAGGGTGTCATGTTCACTGTCTATTTCAATGTCAACTGCACTACCCGAGCCAACCTGTATTGTCAGGGTTCCGGTTCCAACAGTTGCATCCGAACTGTCAAAGGCCGCACTTCTTACAGATTGGGCCGATGCCAGCTGAGAAACCGTGATATTATAAATTCCAGGGGAAACATCATCACCGGCAGAAACAGTAAGAATGTCCGTGTCGCTGCTTGATGCCGAGTACGACATGAAGCTGTCCGATTTCTTTAACGCCTCTACGGCAGATTTAAGATCGGACATGGCGCCTTTTACCTGCCCAAGGGCGGTAATCTTCGCCTGGTATCCTGCTTCCTTGCT
>JALWYS010000137.1:6760-14499 GCA_027003115.1 Deltaproteobacteria bacterium
TCCTTGCTCTGAAGCTGCAGAATAGGTCTTCTTTCCAGATCCATCAATTTTGAAATAATGGAGTCTGTATCAAGACCCGACATCAATCCAGAAACACCTAAACCCATGATGTTGCTCCTGTTATTGTTTTTGAGAAAAACTAGAGAGGCGGCCTGGCCGCCCCTCTTATTCACTCATTAACCCTGGAGGAGGGTAAGAGCTGCTTGAGGCACTGTGTTGGCCTGAGCAAGCATTGCAGTACCAGCCTGCTGCAGTATCTGTGCCTTGGTGAGATTCGCTGTCTCAGCAGCAAAGTCAGCATCCAGGATGCGGGAACGAGAAGCCGAGACGTTCTCAGATACATTCATCAGGTTTGCTATGGTGGACTCAAGCCTGTTCTGGATAGCGCCTAGTTTACCTCGTTCAGAGTCAATGGTGGCAAGTGCAGCATCAACTGCCAGGATAGTTGCATTGGATGCGCTGACAGTGCTTACGCTGACAGTGGCAAGTGCATCATCAGATTTGGCCGAGGTGAGGGCGGCGGCACTTGCATAGCCCATGGCCTGAGCAGTTGCATCGTCGCCAGCGGTTATGTTGCCGTTTAATTCAGTGGAAAGGACAATGGCGCCGTTATCCCCGGCAGCCACGGTGGTCTCGCCCTGTGAGAAGCCGGTCAGTGTTGCAGCGGCTGCAGTTGTAACATTGATCGATATCGATTCCCCTGTGGCATTTGCCAATATAAGATATTCACCGGAGGCGCCTCCGTCAGTGGTATCGGTATTGGCGGTTACGCCTGTCTCCGATGTCTTAGCATTGATTGCCGTAACCAGGTTTTGGATATCTGAATCGGCATCTCCAGACAGGTCGATAGCCCCTATGTCCACGCCGTTTATCTTGATGGTCCCGGCTGCCATTGTACCGCCATCCCCGGCCCCACCAGTTGCCGTGTTGGTGGAAACAAGACCGTTTCCAAGGCTGAAGGCAGTGACTCCGGTTGAACCGCTGGCCTTGTTGATGGCATTTATCTTTGAGATGGTGTTGGTGTCTGCAGATACGTTATCAACGCCCTGGCCGTTAATGGTAGAACTGCTAAATGCCCCGTGATAGGCTGTGTAGATCCGCTGGGCAAAGTCAGCCATGTTGTTGGACATTTCATTGTTGACAGTCGTGTACGTGGAGGTGGAGCCTACAGAGCTTGCCCTCATGTCTGAAATGTCAAGGGATATTGTCTGGTTTACCTGGAAACCTATCTGGAATGTGCCGGAAAAAGTACCGTCCAGCAAGTTCTTGTTGTTGAACGAGGTCTGGTATGCAATCCTGTCGAACTCAGAAATCAGCTGCTGGACCTCTGCATTCAGAGAAGCCCGGTCTGATGCCGTATTGGTGTTGTTCAAGGACTGAACAGCAAGTTCGCGGATGCGCTGGAGGCCACTGGTCATTTCCTGCATAGCCCCTTCAGCTGTCTGGGCAAGGGATATGCCGTCATTGGCGTTCCTTACAGCCTGGTTCAAGCCCCTGATCTGGGCATTCATTCGGTCAGAAATTGCAAGACCTGCTGCGTCATCCTTTGCGCTGTTGATCCTGAGACCTGAAGACAGTCTCTGAAGTGACCTCTGAAGAAGTTTTCCTGTTCCTACGAGATTTCTCTGGGCGTTGAGAGAAGATACGTTTGTGTTAACAACAATAGCCATGATTTAATCCTCCTTGATTATTTATTTTTTTCTTGGCATTCCTTGCCATATTGATTTCTGCAAAAAATTTTCAAAAGGGAAATTCGTTTCTTTTATCCTCACCTCCTTTCTTTTCTTTTTGCTTTTTCCCTTTGCTTCATTTATCGGAGACGCACCAGTGCAACTTAAATTTTGGTACATTGGAAAACTTCCTGATTTTATTGATAATTTTAAAACTTACCTGGTAGAGGGGGTTCTTTTTCAAGATGAAATAACTTGAAGGGATCAAAAAATTTAGAAGCTTGTAAATTGTTACTCCTTATCAAGGGTAAATAGTGGCCCCTTGGCGGAATCATATTTCATAGTAATTTGAAATGGTTTCCCCTTTACATCAGCAGGTGTAATCTTTTTTTCATAGCCGTTACATCTTAAGACAATCTGGCCTGATGCTGTCATTTTACCTGTCATCTCAACAGAAAGGTCATCAATGGTCTTTTCCGTATTGCTTATTTGCTCCCCTAAAAGGCCAATTTTTTCCTTGAGCTGGGTCAACTCTTCCTGTATCTCCAGCATGAGCTTAAGCTGTTTGATCAGGATTTGGAGATCAAAACCTATTTTCCCTTCAAGCTCTGCCATCTTAGACTTCAGCTTCTCTATGCCCACACTTCCAAGGAGTATCATGGTGGCGAACTGTTTAAGTACTGGAACAAGGGTCTGATCCTCTTGGGGAAGAATACTCTGGGCTAGTTTCATCTTCTGACCGAAAACAGCACCCCTGTTTTTTAGGGCCTCCTTCTTCCTCTCTATTTCTGCGGCAAGATCCCTTTCCTGAGCCTTAAGCTGGGAATAGAGCTGAAACAGTCGCCTTCCAATTTCTATTTCAACCTTATTTCTTACGTTAATCCTGGATGCCACAACCTGATTGGCCTCAATTTCCGACTTACCCAAAAGTATCTCATTGGATCCTTCAGGTTCTACTACAACAACGTCCGCCTTTACCACACCCTCACTGATCTCCCGCTTGATCCTGAGCCTTTTTTTTGCTATCAAGGTCGCCTTCCTGGCCGAGCCCACTTCCATATCGGAGCCAGAACGTATAAAATTCCTGGCGAAACCTACAACCACAGGACCGGTGGCATCTACCGTCTCCCCCTCAACGCCTCCCTGAACCATAAGAGAACCATCAATGACAACGGCAAAGCAGCCCCTGATATCCCCCTCTACAACCAGATCTGCCTTGCACCTAAGCTCGTTGCTACCCTTGAAATTTCCAGTGTTGAAATCAATATCCTTGACCTTAATCTCGTTTTTGATGGAAATCTTTCTCAGATTCTCAGGAGCAGCTGAACCCTCGAAATCGCAAATTATTATGCCGGCTTTTTCTGCAAAATAATCCCAGATGCGTCTGCTGGTGTCAGCATCTATGTCATCCCTAGAGTAAAAACCGTCGCCTATCTTGACCGTTGCGGGTTGGCCAGCCTTGGCACGTATTGGAAACCCCATGACGTCCGTGCCTTCCGAACCGGAGGATGGTTCATAAATCCGTATCACCAACTGGTCCTTTGATGCCTGAGGAAAGCGGTTTACTTCCCTGAAGTCCATGCTCCCGTCTGGAAGCAGACGGCCCGGTTGCACCTGGTAATCGAAATAAAGCTTTACAAAACCGTTATCTCCATCAACTGGCTCGCATCCCCTGATCGTCAAAGTGGATATCCCTGGCATGGTGTTTATCTCCACCTGCCTTGGTTTAAGGTGTCGCTCCTTTGCAGGGGCTACGAAATTAAAGACGTCTTGTTCACCAGCCATGATTTGGGATGCGATATCAGGGGGAATCTTTACGAAATACTGACGTAAAACGATTTCTATGGCCTTTAAGAGGTTTTGCGTACCTATTCTTGCCCCTGAGGGAAGATCCATTGTGAGAGCAATGGTGTCAGAACCGAACTTGATCTCCTCAATTGACTCCTTAATCCATTGGGCAGCCGCAATTGGGGAGCCGCTTTCTTCTTTAACATTGCCTTCCCCAGCTTCTGCAGTTACATCTGCCTCAGGGAGAAGCGGCGCTTCAATGCCTTTTTCTTCTGTCCTTGGTTCTGACATCAGATTCATCTCTCAGTCTATCTGCACGCTCCGCATCTTCTGCATGTATCAAGCTTACAAAATCCAGAACTTTCGGCCCTTTTTGCCCTGTTCCACTGGGCAAGAAGATATTCCCGCCGTACCCTGTGTCTTACAACCTCCCAGGGGAATTTTTCTCCTTCACCCCTTCTCTTAAGGTAGTTTTCGGCAATATTTGAGATTTTCTTAACTATTCTTTTCTTCCCATAGCCTTTTTGAATAAGCCCAAATAACAGTCTGCCTATTTTCTCATCCCCCCTGCTTAGTACCGCCTGCAACATGGCGTTTTCGACTGAATCAAGTTTGAGCCTGATATTTGGCTTAGAGGCAAGTCTGGCCCTTAAAAGGGCCCTTCTCCTTTTCAGATCATCAGGGCCTGCAAAGGCAGCCCACTGAAAGGGCGTCCAGGCCTTTGGAACAAAGGTGCTTACTGAAACAGTTATATTTCCTATTTTGCCCCTTCCCTTTGCAAAGGAGAGCATTTCCTCCTTCACCTTTAGGGCAAGCTGCGCTATCTGTTCCACATCAACATCCTCTTCAAAGGGAAGGCCCATCATGAAGTAGAGCTTAAGATTTTTCAGCCCGGATCTAAAAAACGTGCGGGCAGCCTTTAGAATCTGCTCCTGGGTAAGATTCTTGTTTATAATCCTTCTTAGCCTTTCTGAACCTGCTTCAGGGGCTATGGTGGCAGTGTAATTTCTTGATCTTACAAGAAGGCTTACAAACTCTTCTGTTATTGCATCAGCTCTGAGGGAAGAAAAGCCAAGCTGAAATCCCCTTTCAATAAGCTCCTGGCAAAGGCTCGAAATAAAACCCCTGTCTGCGTATTCAAGGCCCACAAGGCCGATCTTTTTGGCGCCCCTTGTATCAGATATGGTCCTTTGGATGACCTCCTTGGGCCACTGTCTTGGCGGACGATATACAAAGCCTGCTGCACAAAAACGGCAACCCCTTCCGCAACCCCTTGTAACTTCAACCAAAAAGGTGTTTGGAAAAGAGGAGCGGTTGGATACGATAACCGTATGCGGCACTGTATCAATAAGGTCTCTTTGTATGGCAGGGGCCACCGGACCAGTATCCGGAAAGGCTGGCAGGAAAACACCCTCAACCATTTCCCTTAGCCTTAAAAGACGCCCTTCTCTATCACACCTTGAAGGGTCAGTTTCCAGAAGAAAGTTTATAAAACTGTCAGAGACCGCCTCAAAATCCCCAAGCAAAAAGGCGTCCATAAAGCCTGCTGCAGGGCACGGGTTTATCTGGCAGGCTACTCCTCCTGCAAGAACAAGCGGCCCCTCCCCTCTTTCTTCCCTTAAAGGGGACAGACCGGCTGCCTTCAAAAAGGGGCCAATGTTTAAGTAGCTTAACTCAAAGCTTATTGAAAAAAGGATTATGTCAAACTCGCAAACGTGCCTGTTTGACTCAATAGAGCGCACATCAGATGGGTTTCCATGAAAGAAAAAACGCTCTGCAACTATGTCTTCATGCCTGTTAAGAAGTTCATAGACACGCTGAAATCCCAGATTCGCCATGCCAAGACTGTATGAATCTGGAAAGACAATGGCTACAGAGCGTCTTCCACGCCAGCGTTTTCTTATTACGCCGGCCTCTTTGGTTATTTGACCGTCTCTTTTTGTCAAGAAACCGATTTATTGGTCATTTTCCTGCTCCATCTTGGCAAGCTCTTCAAACCTTATATCAATGCCCAGAACACCTATTATCTCGTCATCCTCATTTCTTATTGGGCCTGAGACGGTGATACAAAGGGCGTTGGTTATGCGGGATGTGTAGAAATCTGAGACATGTATCTTTCCATCCTTAAGAGGAGCAATGAACCAGGGCCTGTTAGAAAAGTCGCTGTCAAGCTTGTAGCTTGCGTACTTTCCCCTGTCTTCTATGTGGGTAATGTTGTGGGTGATCTTCTCCCCGTCTGCATTAACCACGTAGAGGAACTGGATGAAGGGATTTTCTTCCAATGTACACTTAAGAAGGGGCTCTATCTTCTCAGGATCCATGGAGCGCATCTCTGGCCTATCAACAAGGTCTTCAACCAGGTGGTAGGCAAGGTCGTGGGCTCGTTTTTTTAGCTTGTCAAAGTCAGAGGTAAAGAGCTCTGGCAGGTACTTTCTTGCAAGGGCCTCCATCTCCTCCTTTGACATTGAGGTGATACGCCCGTGCTCATACTGTTTCATGACCTGCTTGTACATCTTTACGATTCCAGGATGGCGTTTGTCTATCATGGCCTCGCCAGTAAGGCCAAGATGGGAGTTTACCCAGTGGGCAATGCCCGCTGTTCCCGACTTATCAGAGACGATAACTGCAACTGGCCTTCCTAGTATCTTCTTTGTATCGAAGATGTTGTATATCTCCTCGTTTTTCATGAGCCCGTCTGCATGAACACCTGCGCTTGTTGCATTGAAATCCTCTCCAACAAGCGGATAATTGGACGGAATGTGGACTCCCAACTCCTTTTCGAAGTATCTTGCCATCTCGGTAATGGCCAAGGTGTTTATGCCATCTGTTTTCCCTCTAAGTGCTATCCTTTCAATCAAAAGCGCCTCTATGGGAGTATTGCCCGTGCGCTCTCCAAAGCCGAGCAGGGTTCCATTTATCGCCCCGCAGCCATAAAGCCATGCGGTGGTTGCGTTTATTACCACCTTGTGAAAGTCGTTGTGGCCATGCCACTCAAGGAGCTCTCCTGGGACTCCTGCATCATCGATCATTGCCCGCACCACCTTGGCGACACTTCTTGGAAGAGCAGCCCCTGGGTACGTGACTCCGTAGCCCATGGTGTCACACATCCTTATCTTTATGTCTATGCCCGACTCTTCCCTCAACTTCATAAGCTCAATGGCAAAGGGAACGCAAAATCCGTATATGTCTGCACGGGTTATGTCCTCAAAGTGGCACCTGGGCTTTATGCCAAGTTCAAGGGCCGCCTTTACCGTTGAAAGGTAGGCCTCCATTGCTTCCAGCCGAGTCTTTTTGAGCTTTAAATATATATGGTAATCAGAGGCCGAAGTAAGAATGCCCGTCTCTGGCAGCTCCATCTCCTTAACGAGCTTGAGATCCTCTTTCTTTGCCCTTATCCAGCCTGTGATCTCAGGGTACTCGTACCCCTTTTCCCTGCACACCTCCACGGCCTTTTTGTCCTTGTTGGTGTAGAGAAAGAATTCCGACTGGCGAATGATGCCCTTTGGACCGCCCATTTCGTGAAGGAAATCAAAAATCCTGCTTATCTGCTCTACAGTGTAAGGGGGGCGAGCCTGCTGGCCATCCCTGAAGGTAGTATCAGTAATCAGCATGTCCCTGCACGGCTCAGGTGCAAGGTACTTATGGTCAAAGGCAATACGACATACCTCTTCGTAGGGAAAAAGGTCCCGCATGAGATCGGGCTCTTCCCTTTCGATAAGTCTG
The DNA here is from genome assembly GCA_027003115.1 of Deltaproteobacteria bacterium. Classification (GTDB taxonomy): domain Bacteria; phylum Desulfobacterota; class Dissulfuribacteria; order Dissulfuribacterales; family QOAL01; genus JAADCZ01. The sequence continues at coordinate 13,942 of JALWYS010000137.1, forward strand.
TAATTTCTTCTATAGTCGAGAAGTCCTCTCTTTTCGTTCCATTTTATCATGTTCTTCTCCTTTTTCCGGTCATAATACGAGCCAAAACCTGACACATCACCTGCCGGCACACCAGTTGGGGCTTTACTGCGCCCTCTTCCAGTCAGGCTTAAGGTAAAGCTCTGCAAGCTGTGCCATGCTCACCTCTGCCGGCGCCCTTGCCATAAGGCACTGGGCCTTTTGTGTCTTTGGAAATGCAATGACGTCCCTGATGGTGTTTCTGCCTGCCATGAGCATCACAAGCCTGTCCAGGCCAAAGGCGATACCGCCATGGGGCGGTGCCCCATATGTGAGGGCCTCAAGGAGAAAGCCAAACTTCTCCTCTGCCTCTTCATCAGGTATGTTAAGGGCCTTAAAGACCTTTTTCTGTATCTTCTCCTGGTGGATACGGATACTTCCTCCGCCGATTTCAATACCGTTAAGCACGAGATCGTACGCCCTTGAACGTACAGATGCCGGATCTGTTTCCAGTCTGTCAAGGTCCTCAGGCATTGGAGCAGTAAAGGGATGATGAAGGGC
>JALWYS010000137.1:14509-15261 GCA_027003115.1 Deltaproteobacteria bacterium
GAAACTGGGTTATCCATACAAAGTTAAACTCCTTTTCATCAATAAGGCCCCGTTTTCTTGCAAGCTCAAGCCTTAGCTCACCAAGGACCTTGAAAACCGTTGATTTCTGGTCTGCCCCGAAAAATAGTATGTCATCAGGTTCTGCCAAAAGGCGCTCCATTATTGCCTTTTGCTCATCCTCACTGAAAAATTTTGCAATTGGGGACTGCCAGGAAGAATCATCCTTTATCTTCACCCAGGCTAGACCCTTTGCCCCCAGAGACTGTGCAAACTCGGTAAGGACGTCCAGGTCCTTTCTTGATAGATCCGCCATACCCTTGGCATTTATGGCCTTTACCACACCGCCAGTTGCGGCAACGGTGTTAAAGACCTTGAGGCCGCAGCCTGCAGCAATGTCCGTTATGTCCATAAGCTCAAGGCCAAAGCGCATATCGGGTCTATCGGTTCCAAACCTTTCCATGGCCTCGTGATAGGTGAGCCTCTTAAAGGGTGTCTTCACCTCAATGCCGAGGGTTTCCCTGAATATATGACTCATGAGCCCCTCTATGAGCTTTATCACGTCCTCTTCCTTAACAAAGGACATCTCCATGTCGAGCTGGGTAAATTCAGGCTGCCTGTCTGCCCTCAAATCTTCGTCCCTGAAACAGCGCACAATCTGAAAGTACTTTTCCATTCCCGAAATCATAAGTATCTGCTTGTAGAGCTGGGGCGACTGGGGAAGGGCATAGAACTTTCCAGGGTTCACCCTGCTT
>JALWYS010000138.1 GCA_027003115.1 Deltaproteobacteria bacterium
GATAATTCCGTCGGTGCTGCCTTATTGCAGCTGGTGGCATGACACTTTTTAGGAAACTTCAGCTGTTTTTCGACCAAACAATAAAAAGGTTCTCTAAAGTTTCGATAGGCCAAAAGGGTTTTTGTACCATTGGCCGCCTCTTGGTTCCTGGCTAGATTTTTGCTATAGATTTCGAGAATAAATTTGAGGAAATTTTCAACTCTCAAATTAGAGTCAAAATAGAGTTAAAATACGCAGAGAAGGGATGGTATGGACATGTCAGGGAGGGGTTTCACGTGTAATTTTTTACCTTTTTTAATAAATTTTTTTATGTTCTCTCTTTTGTGTAACCTGGCGTTGATACTTCCTACGTCCGCATATTCAGAAGATTATCTTCATGAACCTGTCCTTTTTGGAATAACTGGGCTTGTCGTGGAAGATGGCTCAAATTCCTCGGTCAAGTACAGGGCCAGACTTGGTTATGATTTCAAGAAGGAGCGTTACTTCGTAAAGGATATGAAAAGGGAGTACCCCGTCCATGAAAACATTACTGCAACGGTTTTCTGGGTGGGGGAGGAGGCAGGCCCTGAAAACGGGAATATATCTAATATTTCAAGTGCATGGGATGAGAACTGGACGGAGAGTTTTGGCGGTGTTGACCATCCAGACAGCAGAAACGGATACCTTCCAGACGGTTTCATACCTAGGGAAAATCCATTCTATGTGGCCCTTCCATACAACGACCTTGATGAGAATGGTGTCAGGAAACAAGATGCTTTAGCCCACGTCTACTGGGCAAAACAGTACGTACAGGCGGATCCGGAAAGATCCATACTGAAGAATCGCTGGATACGGATAAGCAGGAACGGGCAGGTGGCATACGCCCAGTGGGAGGATGTTGGGCCATTTGGCGAGGATGACTGGCCCTATGTGTTCGGAAAGGCCCTACCTTCCAACAAGATAAATAGCTTAGCAGGCATCGATGTCTCCCCTGCAGTTCGTGACTATCTTGGCCTTACAGGTATGGACAAGGTAAAGTGGCAATTCGTGGACTTTGACGACGTACCATCTGGCCCTTGGCTCTTTGTTACCTCCTCCTATGGCAAGAAGTGGTTCCATCCACTCTCTTCATCCACTTTTTACTGGCAGCTTCAGGGCAGCCTCCGAAGGGATATTCATACAGATATTTACGATATTGATCTTTTCGATGCCTCTGCCAAGACCATTTCCCAACTAAAGGCCAATGGCAAGAAGGTGGTATGTTACTTTTCAGCAGGTTCAAGCGAGTCCTGGCGGAGCGATTTTTCCAAATTCCCCTCAAGCGTTCAGGGGAAGCCCCTGGATGGATGGCAAGGGGAGAGATGGCTTGATATCAGATCAGACAAGGTGAGGCAGATAATGCTAAGCAGGCTAGATCTTGCAGAGGCCAAGGGGTGTGACGGGGTGGAGCCTGACAATGTGGACGGCTTTACAAACGATACCGGCTTTCCCCTCACCTATGAAGACCAGCTTTCCTACAACAGATTCCTGGCCAGCCAAGCCCACAAAAGGGGGCTTTTTGTGGTGCTCAAAAACGATTTTGAGCAGACCAGGGACCTTGTGCGTTACTTTGATGCACTGCTAATGGAAAGCTGTTTTGAAAACCAGGAATGTCACTATGCAGGCCCCTTTGTGGACAGTCTAAAGCCCGTTTTCGACGTGGAATACGATGCGTCGCTCTTTAACGATAAAGGTCTAAGGGCAAAGGCCTGTTCGGCTGCCAAGGCCCTGGGCATCCACCTCTACTTCATGAACGAGGCCCTGGACGGGTCCTTTTTTGGAACATGTAAGAAGTAGTCCTCGAACCATTTTTCCCCTGCCCAGCAAAAGCGCTTGAAAACATTGGGCACTAGAAGCTATCCTATAGCCTTCCATATCTTGTTAATCCAACGGGGGAGGCGTTTCATTGGACAGAAAGCTTCGTACATGCGTGCATCCAAATGGCAGGTTTATTTTTGGAATCCACAGGCCAAACTATCACGTTGTAAACACCAGGATCAACACCAGGATCATGGGGCTTGGTATAACTGACCAGGGGGAAGAGGTTAAAAACCAAGTGAATTTTCCCCAGGACGACCTTGAAATAACAGGCGCCCAGCCCATATTTGAAATCCCAAATGCCTTTCCATTCTGGGGAACCACTTACATCCTCGGAGACACGGCAAGGAAAAGGGCTGAAAGTGATGATGTCCTTTCCTTCAGTCCTTCGGGCAAAACCAGTTTCAATGAGTGGGAGCATCTTAGGGGCCTTTCCCCAGATGATATTCCAAGGCCTATGGCCCTTGCCATTGCCCAAACCTGCAAAAGCCCGGAGCTTCTGATGATGCTTCTGCCCCTTGCAGCGGTTTTCCAAAGGGATGATTCAGGCCAGATCATTGGCCTTAAGTATGAAAGGGCAAGTAACGGGAGTCTTCGCCCAAAGATACTTGACCATGACCTCTTTGAAACCCTTGGAAACAATCCTGCCCTTCCAGACCACCTAAAGCAGGTGATGCTACTAAGGCCGGGGGTTCAGGGAACAAGCCCAATTGTGGGAGAATATTTAAAAAAGGATAAATGCCACATATGGGAGTATCTAAGGGCAAACAGCTATATACCCTGGGGGCACTTTGCAGCAAACATGGCAGAAGATTCCATACGCTACTCGGTGGATGAGCTTGACTTTGATGACATAACAGGCCTGAGACACCTCTACTATCAAAGAATTTTTGTAAGCCTTGCCCATGAGCTTGGAATAGGCTTGAGCGAAGCTGGGCTTCTTTCCCAGGAGGGCCTTGAGGAACTTAGATGTAGGCTCAAGAAGAAAATTTTAGAATCGACTCCGAGGGATCTTCGTTTTAGTGCAACCCTTTGGGGCTGGAACTACGGCTATGATTTCAGCCCTTCAGGCTTTCGGCTCCATGCCTCCCACCAGCAGATTCACCAGCAGTTTGCCCTTATCCCTGAAACGGTTACAGATGCGGCCTCTCAGGGCACGGCAATTCCTTCGTACGCAGTGGGCGACCTGGTTTCATCCTTTGTTGAAGACTTTGAGGGGCTTTATAAAAGGCCCTTTTTTAAGACCTACATCAAGGCCCTTTTGGAAAACAGGCGAACAGATGGAAGGAAAGACCTTGAAAAAGCCCTTGTTGTTTACAGGGACGATAATGTCATGCTTTTTGTGCCAAAGGCCCAGAGGTTCCACGGGGAGCTTAACATCATGACCCTCAAAAGGGTGGGAAATATCCTTGAGGCAGATACCTCCACGAGGCAGAGTCTTGATAAGGCCATTTTTGCTGGGGTAAAGGTGCTTTCTGGCATGGGTGCACGCATGATCACCTCCTTTGAACTTTCAAAACGTTTTTACTCCTCCCTTGACCAAAGGCTAATGTACTGCCTTATACCAAAGCATCCACAGTCTCCTGGGGCCTTTAGCGAGCAGCAGTCAAGGTGGATAACGGCCCATTTCCCAGAGGACTACGCAAGAACCCTCAGGAACAAACTGGAAGGGCTTTCCCTTTTTTAGCAGATAGCCGGGGCAAGGTGTAATTTCTGGATTTATTTTCCTTGAAAAATATTCTGCCGTGACTATGCTTTTTGTGCATTCTTGATGCAATTTTGTTGCAATAACAATTAGCCGAGGGGGGAACCATGAAAACCGGCCTTGCCGAGCCTTTAAGGGTGTTTTTTTTGCGTGGCCCTTTAAAGCTACTTGTACTACTTTTTACCCCAATTTTTCTTTTCCTAGCGCCTGTGTATGCCCCTTGTGCTCAACAGGTGGCCGTCTCCATACTCCCCCAAAAATACTTTGTGGAACAGATAGCAGGAGAGCTGGTCCGTGTTACTGTTATGGTGCCTCCTGGGGCAAATCCAGCCACCTACGAGCCAAGGCCTTCCCAGATGCAGGAACTCTCAAAGGCCCAAGCCTATTTCGCAATAGGGGTTCCCTTTGAACGAACGTGGCTTAAGAGGTTCAAGGCAGCAAACCCGAAGATGATGGTAGTTGATACTGCAAGGGACATAAGACTTTATCCCATCTCTTCAAATGGAAAAAGGGCGCAGATGGTCAGCAGAGAAATACCTGACCCACATGTGTGGCTGGCCCCGGCCCTTGTGCTCTTACAGGCAAGGAATATCCTGAATGCCCTAGTGAGCCTTTACCCCAAACACGCAACCGTCTTTAGAAAAAGATACAGGGATTTTTGCTTCCGGCTTATTGAGCTTGACCTTTCCCTAATGGATATTTTGGAAACAGGGCAGAAAAAAAAGGGGCGGTCTAGGGCCTTTATGGTGTTTCATCCATCCTGGGGCTACTTTGCAAGGGCCTATGGACTTAAACAGGTTCCAATAGAGCAGGAGGGTAAGGAGCCCAAGCCTTCCCAGCTTTTTGACCTCATAAAAAGCGTCAGCAAACTTGGAATCAAGGTGATACTGGTTCAGCCCCAGTTTTCCCAAAAGGCTGCACGTGTTATTTCAGAGGCTACAGGCGCAAGGATTGTGAAAGCAGATCCCCTGGCCTACAGATGGGACAAGAACCTCCTTGAGGTTGCAAAAACGCTCAGGGAAGGCTGGGAGTAGCAAAACGGGCATGCCTTCCACGAAATCATCCTCAACGCCAGTTATTGAGCTCAAGGATGTGAGTTTTTCCTTTGACAGTGCCCCTGTGTTAAAAGACGTTAATCTCACCATTTTAAAGGGCGATTTTGTAGCCATAATTGGCCCTAATGGCGGAGGAAAAACCACCCTTGTCAAGATCGTTCTTGGACTACTAAAACCTCAGAAGGGTCTGGTGCGGCTCCTTGGAAATCCCCCAGACAAATCGTCCAAAAGGGCCGGTTACATGCCACAGTATGCAACAGGGGAGAAGGATTTTCCCATAAGAGTCTTGGATGTGGTGCTTTTGGGGCTTATGGGCGTAACCAGTCGCTGGCCTTTCTTCCAAAAGGAGGAGAAAAAAAAGGCAGAGCAGGCCCTTGATCTAGTTGGAATGCTGCCCTCATCCCAAAAGAGGGTCAATGACCTTTCTGGCGGCCAGCTTCAGCGGACCCTCCTTGCAAGGGCCCTGGTTAGCGACCCTGAGATACTGTTTTTGGATGAGCCCATGGCAAATATCGATATTGGGGGCCAGACAAAACTCTTTGACCTTCTTGGCAAGCTTAATGAGAAGATGACCATCGTCTTTGTAACACATGACGTGGGACTTCTTTCCCGCCATGTAAAGTCCGTTGTGTGTGTGAACCAGACGGTCTTTTTCCATCCTTCTGCCCAGATAACCCCTGAAATGGCGACTATGATGATGGGGGAGACGTGTCCAATGGAGCTTGTTGCCCACGGCCTTCCGCACAGGGTTCTTGGGCGTCATCAGGCCCCCCCGTCACAAGATGACCACAGCCAAAAGGACACTGAATAATGGAACTTCTGCACCTTCCCTTTATCCAGAACGCTATTTGCGCAGGTATTCTTGCAGCCATTGCCTGCGGGGTCATGGGAAGCCTGGTGGTGGTTAACAGGTCTGTTTTCATGGCAGGAGGCATAGCTCATGCCGCATATGGCGGGGTAGGCGTAGCCTTCTACTTTGCCCTTCCGGCCCTTCCCTGCATCGTTGCCTTTTCGCTTTTCATAGCCTTTATCATGGCGGCCCTAACTTATAAAAGACGAGGAAGGATGGATACCATAATTGGCGTTCTCTGGGCAGTTGGTATGGCCCTTGGAATAATCCTTGTGGATCTTACCCCTGGCTACAATGTGGATCTAATGAGTTTCCTGTTTGGAAGCATCCTTGCCGTGCCACACTCAGACATCCATCTCATGATGGCCCTTGTGGGCCTTATTGCATTTCTTGTCACTTGTTTCTACAAGGATCTTTTGTCAGTAAGCTATGACAGGGAGTTTTCGCAGGTAAGAGGCGTCAAGGTTGTGCCCCTCCACTTCCTGCTTCTGGGACTTGTGGCCCTTGCCGTAGTCATGACCATAAGGGTTGTGGGGCTCATACTCGTAATGGCCCTTTTCACAATTGCCCCTTACCTTGTTGAAAAATATGCGGGTTCACTTGCAATGATGATGGTCTGGTCATCCATACTGAATATATTTTTTGTCCTTTCAGGCCTCTTCATTTCCTGCAGATTTGATCTTACAAGCGGGGCTACCATAATACTTACGGCAGCGCTGTTTTTCATTGTCTTTGAGTCAGGGGCCTGGCTTTTGAGAAAACTAAGTATCTGAACTATAAGGAGGTCTTTTCGTGTCTGAAGATATGGTTCAAAGGGTCACCAGTCACATAAAGGAGCATGACAAGCTAATTGAGATTTTTGCAATGGAAATAGAGGAGACAAGGGAGGGCTTTGCAAGGGTCTCCATGGAAGTTGGAAAGGATCATTTAAATGCAGCGGGACTCTGCCACGGGGCAGCACTTTTTGCCCTGGCAGACGTGGCCTTTGCCCTTGCAGTAAACTGCTATGGCAAGATGGCACTTGCCATTGAAGCGTCCATGAACTACTTCCGCCCGGTCCGCCCTGGAGAAAGGGTCACTGCCGTCTGCACAGAGCTTTACCAGGGCAGGCGTACCGGCACCTACCTTTGCAAGCTCACAAACGACCAAGCAAAGGATGTTTCCGTATTCAAGGCAACGGCGTTCAGGATAGACGAAGAGCCAGTTAAGATTCAGGCAAGGGACTAAAAACATGTCTGGAAGCACGAAGAAGCTCACAATTGCCCTGGCGGGAAATCCAAATGCGGGCAAGACCACCATATTCAACCAGCTTACAGGCGCTAGGCAGAAGGTGGGAAACTGGTCAGGGGTAACCGTTGAAAAGAAAGAGGGGACCCTTACCTTCAACGATTACGAAATAACGGTTGTAGACCTTCCGGGCATCTATTCCCTTACTGCCTATTCCATTGAGGAGGTGGTGGCCAGGAACTACATACTGGAGGAACATCCAGACGTGGTGGTTGACATCCTGGATGCCTCAAACCTTGAAAGGAACCTCTATCTGGCGGTGCAGCTCATGGAGCTGAATATCCCGCTTGTCTTTGCCATGAACATGGTGGATGTGGCAAAGGCCAGGGGAATAATCATCGACTATGACCAGCTTTCAAGGCTCCTCGGCGTACCCATTGTTCAGACGGTCGGGACAAAGGGCCAGGGGATAGATGAGCTTCTAAAGGCCGCGGTGGATGTGGCAATGGGGAAACATCCATCCACACGTCATATACATATCAACTACGGAAAGGAGATTGAAGAGGAGATAATAAAGATAAGGCAGGTACTACAGAAGGACCCTGAACTGCACAAGAGTTATTACCCAAGGTGGTTTGCCCTGAAACTTCTTGAGCGGGACAGGCTTGTTGAGGAAAGGGCAAGGAAGTCTTCTGTTGGTCAGGAAATCATGGCCCAGGTTGAAAAGAGCAGGCAGAGAATAGAGTCCATCCTGGGAGATGATCCAGAAACCATTATTGCCGAGGCAAGGTACGGCTTCATATCAGGGGCACTTAAGGAGACCATGCGCCTTTCGGCCCAGGCGAAAAAGACCATCTCAGACAAGATAGACAAGGTCCTTACAAACAGGGTTCTTGGCTTTCCTGTCTTTATTTTCTTCATGTACTTTCTCTTCCAGGCCACCTTTACCATTGGGGCATACCCTGTGGAGTGGATAGAACGAGGGGTGGAGCTCCTTTCTGGTTTCGTTGCTTCACACATGCCGCCTGGTCTTCTTCGGGACATGCTTACAGAGGGGATAATAAACGGCGTTGGAGGTGTCATCGTTTTTCTCCCTAACATACTCCTGCTTTTTCTTGGAATCAGCCTTTTTGAGGACACAGGTTACATGGCGCGGGCCGCCTTCATCATGGACAGGGTCATGCACAGCCTTGGACTGCATGGAAAATCCTTCATTCCCCTTCTTATGGGTTTTGGGTGTAACGTGCCGGCCATCATGGCAACTCGTACTCTTGAGAGCAGAAGGGACAGGCTTCTCACCATACTCATAAACCCGCTGATGAGCTGTTCTGCAAGGCTTCCGGTCTATGTGCTCCTTGCAGGAGCCTTTTTTCCCAAAAGCGCAGGAAATGTGATTTTTGGCATTTACATACTTGGCGTGGTACTTGCAATTCTCGTTGGTAGAGTGTTGAGCGTTACCATTTTCAAGGGAGAAAGCGCACCCTTCGTGTTGGAGCTTCCGCCCTACAGGCTGCCAACCATGAAAAGCGTTATTCTTCACATGTGGGAAAACACTAAGGTTTACCTGCAGAAGATGGGGGGCGTGGTCCTGGCCTTTTCCATTGTAATCTGGTTTCTTGGTACCTTTCCGAGAAACATAGACTACAGCCAGGACTATCCGTCACAGATTAGGGCGCTGGAACAAAGAATTTCCCAGGTTGAAAAAACCGGGATGAAGAACAATAAGCAGATGGAAATATTGAAGAAACAGCTCAGCTGGCTTGAAAGGGCCAAGGAGGAGGAGCGCCTTGCCAAAAGTTACATAGGACGGATAGGCAGGGCAATTGAGCCGGTCATCTCGCCCCTTGGCTTTGACTGGAAACTTGGGGTAAGCCTTGTTACCGGTTTTGTGGCCAAGGAGGTGGTAGTCAGCACCATGGCGGTTCTTTATCAGACAGGAAAGGAAGACACCTCCAGTTTACAAAAGGCACTTAGAAATAGTGGCATCGACAGGTGTTCCGCCCTGGCCTTTATGGTCTTTGTACTGATCTACGTGCCCTGCATGGTAACGGTTGTAACCATCTGGCGGGAGACTGGTTCTCTTGGATGGACTGGATTTTGCGTAAGCTACCTAATGGTACTGGCTTGGATTGTGGCCTTTGTTACCAAAATAACTTGCTCGACGGTATTCGCATAGGGCAAATTATTTTGTAATATTAGTAAGTTATATGAGTAACTTATATTCTAACTTTTAATTGACTAGTTTTGATAATTATAATACCATTAGTCTAAATTAAAGAAAGGAAGGAGAAGAAACATGAAGAAAGTAGCAACTATCATTTTGTCAGCAGTTTTTGGAATGGGTGTAGCTTTTGTCGGATCAGCCCTCGCCTCTGAAGCGGGCATGGCCATGCCCAGCATGAAGGATGTTGCAAAGACTACGGTAAAGCAGATGGCAGAACAGAAGATTGATGCTGCCCATCAAACTGCCAGTAAGAAGCTGGACGAGGTAATGGGTGGAAAGGCTGATGCTGCAAAGGATGCCAATGCAACTGGCAACGCAACCAAGGAAAAGGCAGGAGAGGCAAAACATGAGATGCATGAGATGAAGGGCAAGGCCAAACACGAGATGCATGAGATGAAGAACAAGTAATAACTTTTAGGGTTTCAATAAAGTTATGAGAAGGCCGATATCTTGTCGGCCTTTTCTATTTTGTGAGTGGCATGATAAAGTTTTTTGTAAATGGAAGGAAGATAAATACGGATACAGACCCAGACACCCCCCTGGTATGGATTCTCAGGGAGGAGCTTGGACTTACAGGCACCAAATGGGGTTGCGGTGAAGGTCTTTGCGGAAGTTGCACTGTCATTGTAAACGGAAATGCCGAAAGGTCCTGCCAGCTGGCTCTTAAGGATGTTAAATCCGCAAGGGTTACAACAATTGAGGGAATCCCCTCGTCCCATCCTGTAAAGGTTGCTTGGTTAGTTGAGGGTGTGCCAGAATGTGGCTACTGTCAGCCGGGCCAAATAATGAACGCCATAGCGTTGCTTGGAAAAAACCCCACGCCTTCTGAGGCTCAGATAAATTACACCATGGATTCGAACCTTTGCAGGTGTGGGACCTATAATCGCATAAAGAGGGCCATTTTAAGGGCGGCAAGGAAGCCTAAATGAATGAAAAAGAGCTGCAAAAACTCTCAAGGCGCGCCTTTCTAGGGTTTCTTGGCTCCACAGGGCTTTTAATTTCTGTTCCGGGCCAAGGCCTTTCAGCAATAATGAATACGAAGGAGCATGGGTCTAGTGCTCTATTTGCTCCAAATGCCTGGCTCTTTATTGGCCAGGATGACGAAATCACCATATTCTGTTCCCAGTGCGAAATAGGGCAAGGGGTCTTTACTGTTCTTCCTGCCATTGTTGCAGATGAGCTCGATGCAAACTGGCAAAAGGTGAGGATAAGGCAGGCCCCTGTGTCTTCTGAATATAAAGACCCAGTCTGGGAGAGCCAGGTAACGGCAGGAAGCGCCTCTGTCCACCATTTTTACACTATTTTAAGGTGGGCCGGGGCCCAGGCAAGGCAGATGCTTATTGCCGCAGCAGCAAGTACATGGAAGGTCCCCCAAAGGGAGTGCAAGACAAGAAGTGGAAGGGTGATCCACGTGCCTTCAGGCAGGAGCCTTAGCTACGGAAGCCTTGCCAGGGCCGCCTCCTCTATAAAGCCAAAGCGGGACGTGCTCCTAAAAAAAGAAGACGAGTTTACCCTGATAGGCAAGGGACTTCCACGAGTGGATGCAAGCCTGAAAATAAACGGAAAGGCCCGGTACGGGATGGACGTACGCCTAAAGGGGATGCTTTACTGCGTGATGAAAAGGCCGCCGGCCTTTGGTGCAAAACCTGAAGATATCGAATTATCAGGTGTGGCATCTGTCTCTGGCGTCCATTCAATCTTTCAGGTAGATGACAAGGTTGCGGTTGTTACTGACTCACCCTTTTCTGCCTTAAAGGCAGCAGAGAGGCTCAAGATCAAGTGGAAGGGAGAAGCTGATCCTCATTTTGATGATAAAAAAATAGAAAAGATTCTACGTTCTGCCCTTAAAAGAAAGGGAAAGGTGCACACCAATAGGGGAGACATAGAGAGGGCCGAAAGGGAATCGGCCTTGATCCATGAGTCCAGCTATTTTCTCCCCTATCTTGCCCATGCCGCCATGGAGCCAATGAACTGCACTGCCCATGTAACAGGGAAAAAGTGCAGGATATGGGCGCCGTCTCAAAACCAGTCTGCAGTGCTAGAAACGGCTAGGAAGGAGACAGGCCTTGGTCCCCGTGACATAGAAATTAATACCACATTTATGGGAGGCTCCTTTGGTAGGCGTTTTGAGGTGGATTTTGTAAGCGAGGCCCTTAAGGTGGCAAAACGGGTAAAGAGGCCGGTAAAGCTTTTCTGGACAAGGGGAGACGACTTTACCAACGATTTCTACAGGCCAGCCAACGCCTCTTTCATTCGAGCAGGCGTAAACAGATATGACCATATCACGTTCTGGCAGCACAAGGTGGCCGCACCATCGGTTTACTGGAGGATAGAGCCTTCACTTCTTGAAGACGGTATCGATCCGTCTGCAGTTGAAAGCATTCACAACTCTGCATACTCCTTTCCTGCCCTCCATTTGGAGTATGTATGGCTAAAAGAGCTGGTTCCTCCTCTTGGTTTTTGGCGCTCTGTTGGTAACTCCCACAACTGTTTCACTATTGAAAGCACCATGGATGAGCTTTCGCACAGGCTAGGCATGGATCCTTTGGAATTCAGGCTCAGGAATCTCAAGTCCCATCCAAGGGCAGCCCGCGTTTTATCCGTTGCTGCAGAGAAGGCTGGCTGGCACAAGGGGCCAAGAAAGGGACAGGCCCTTGGCATCTGTCAGCATTTTCTCGTTTACACCTACATTGCAGTGGTGGCTGAGGTTTCTGTAGATGGTGAAAACGGAGAAATAAGGGTCCACAGAATGGTTGCCGCAGTTGATTGCGGAAGGGCAGTAAATCCTTTAATTGTTAAACAGCAGATCGAGGGAGGGCTGCTTTTTGGCCTAAGCGCTGCCCTAAAGGAACAGGTCTCCTTTTCAGGGGGCGGGGTAGCCACAACGGGATTTTTAGATTATCCCATTTTGACCATGTCCGAGACACCGGAAGTGGAGGTTTACGTGGTTGACAGTGGCAATGAGCCCACTGGAGTTGGCGAGGTGGGTACGGCGCCTGCGGCCCCTGCGGTTGCAAACGCGGTCTTTAGGGCAACGGGTGTAAGGCTTAGATGCCCTCCAATGACAAGAGAGGCGGTACTAACTGCCCTGAAGGAATCAGGGTCCAAAGGTTTAAATCAAGCCTGACCGGAGCACTTTTTGATGATGCAAGCAGGGCCGGACATTTTTTCTGAGATAGTCAGATTGAGGGAGAAACGTGTTCCCTTTTCCATGGCCACCATAATCCATGTAAGTGGTTCAGCGCCAAGGGGTGTAGGCACAAGGATGCTTGTGACTGCAAACGGAAGGGTTATTGGTTCCATAGGTGGTGGAGTCCTTGAGAAGGCAGTTAAGGAATTTTGTATTGATTCCCTGGCATCTGGTAAGAGCATGCTAAAAGATTTTGGTCTTGAGGGAACAGGAGAAGCCATGGCCTGCGGAGGGAAGGTAAAGGTATTCATTGAACCTGTTCTTCCTGAATCAAGGCTTTTCATTCTTGGGTCAGGGCACGTTGCCCGTGCCCTGGGAAGTCTTGCTTCTTTTTGTAATCTTTATACGCTTGTCCTTGATAAAAAAGAGGCCTTTTGTGATATAAGTGCCTTTCCTTGGGCAAAGGAGATAATCAAAGTCAACGATTTCAGGCACGCTTTTTTGGATAAAAAGCCAGCAGCCAACGATTTCATAATCATCGCTACAGGCAGCCATAGCGATGATCTCGCCTCTGTCAAGGCAGCATTGGATACCAAGGCGTGCTTCATTGGACTTCTTGGAAGCAAAAGAAAGTGGGAGGGTTTTTCGAAGAAATTGTCTGGCCAGGGAGTGTCAAGGAAAGAATTGTCCCGGGTTTTTTGCCCGGTAGGCCTTTCTATTGGCGCACAAGGCCCTGAGGAAATAGCCGTAAGCATCATTTCCCAGATCATATCTAAAATAAGACAAAAGGCCTGATCGGGAGTAAGGCCCTATCGTAGAAAGAGGACAAACCAGGGGCTTCACGAATGGTCGTCCTTGTCTGAGGAGCCGCCTGATCGGGGCCTGCGTATGGATTCCGGAAGTGTCTTGCACCATCTGGCAAGGGCCTCAAGGTCCTTGATGATGAGGCTTCCCCTTTTGTAGTCTATGATTCCCTTAGTCTTCCACTGTCTTAAATGCCTGTTTACTACCACCCTTACTGTTCCCACCATCCTGGCCAAGGCCTCGTGGGACATGCCATGAATTGATGTTGTACAGGCAGAGTTCCCTGATGCTTTTACCTTTGTTGGTGCGGCGTGGCGAAGTATGAGGCTTGCTATTCTGGTCATGGTGTCGTGTATTGCCAGGTCTGTTGCCAGGTTTTCTATGTTTCGAAATTTCTGACCAAGATAGGGAAGGATATTCATGCACAGCTCTGGATATTCACTTAGCCACCTTCGTGCCGTGTCCATTGGTGCGCATAGTACCTCCACGTCATCCGCTGCCAGGGGAATTACGTTGTGGGGCCTGCCATCGAGCAGCGACACGATATCGAAGACATCGCCTGGCTCAAGGAGCCACAGGGTAACGGTTCTACCTGTTTCAGGATGGGAGCGGGTTATTTCAAGCCTTCCAGAGGCCACTACATGAAATCTCCTGGTGCTTTCTTCAACAAGGTTGCACGTGCCCTTTTTCCATTTTTCCAGCCTGAAGGCAAGTAGCATTTCTTTTATCACGTTTTCCTTTAGACCTGAGAAAAAGGGCGAATTACTTATTATCTCCCGGTATCTGCTGGATAATGGACTTTTATCATTCAGCAATTTTGTCACCTTCGCATCTTCATCACTCTGCCAGACCACATAGATATTCATAGAATCAGCCTGCGTACTTGCGCACATATTTAGACTGACCAAGAACCAATCTTTCTGCTACCTAAGTTACTGAATGCAATAAAAGTTAAAATTATCCTGTTCCTGTTTTTCATTTTTCTGGCGAAGCAAAACCAAAAAGTATCCACAGGTTCACCAACAGGTAATGGTGGGCTGGATTTTTTTCTTGACTTATGTCAAATGTTATTAGTTTAATAGTTAACTCATAGGCTTGATTGTAATTCTTCATGTAATCTAAAGGGTTATTGGTGGTCTTTTTGGAGAAGAGGTTCAAGTGGAGCATTTTGAAAATCCTGATGTCACCGAATCCAGGAGGTTTTGCCCCCTGGGCGTTTATGAAAATCTGCTTGCCAATCTGCCAGCATGGGTGTTCGGGGTAGATGAAAGATGCAGGCTGGTATGGAGTAACAATTTCTGCGGGCAGCTGTTGGGATTTGACCCCTTTGAACTCCAAAGAAAGGAACAGGGGCTTGTCGACCTTCTTGGTCCTGATTCGCGCGAAGCCGTTCAAGAAAAGATATCCTCGTCCTTTAAGAAGAAAGAAGACAAATTCTTCAGCCTGGATGTCACCCTTATCCACAAGGATCGTTTCAGTGTTTATGTTGGCCTCAAGGCCTTTTTGTTTTTGGAACAGGAAGGCCCGTCATCTATCCTTTTTTTCATGGCAAACCATGAAGAGGACAGGGCACAGTTTGAAAGATCAAGGGGAAACGAGGAAAGACTAGTCACCCTTGGCACCATGACCTCTGAAATTGCCCATGAAATCAAAAATTCTCTTGTGTCCATAGGGGCGCTTGCACATTTTTTGAAAAAGAGGTCAGAGAAACAACAAAGACAGGGTCTTGATCTCATAGAAAAGGAGGTGCAGCGCCTGGAGAGGCTTGCCAGGTCGGTTAATACCATTGCAAGGCCTGCCAAGGAGGGCTGTGAGGCCCAGTTTGACGTTCTTTCACTTTTACAGAAAAGTCTGTGTCTCCTTTCTCCTGAGATAAAAAAGAGAAACATCAAGATAAGCCTTGCTCTTTCAAAGCAAACAAGGGGGCTTAAGGTGAGCAGTGACATGCTTATGGTGGCCTTTGTTAATCTCATAAGGAATGCAATCGCTGCCTTACCGCCCAAGGGGAAACTCTGGATAAAGTCACAGGTTGGTAAAGAGGGTCTTAAGCTGGAGTTCAGAAACGAGATGGTCAAAAAGAAGGTGAGCCGTCAAAAAGAGCTTTTCAGACCCCTGGAGGAAGGTGGAACAAGCATAGGCCTGCCTTTTTCATACAAGATCGTTCAAAATATGGGAGGAAAGCTCTCCTTTAAAAAGGACGGAAATCTGGCCATATTCACCATATTTTTGCCTAAGGATTTGATATCTGAAAAATAAATTTTCTGAAGTTTCCTAAAAAGTGTCATGCCACCAGCTGCAATAAGGCAGCACCGACGGAATTATCTGCTGGTTTGCCCGGCGGAGGGCAAAGTATTACAAAATCATCTGCCAATGCAGCTTTAGCTATG
>JALWYS010000139.1 GCA_027003115.1 Deltaproteobacteria bacterium
GCAGGCGGTCTTTCCACTGCGGCACTTAGCCTCCTGGTGGCCCTTGGCCTGGCCTATCCATGTGTTGCGATCGCAAAGAAGATAACATCATTCAACTACCAAACACTCACCCTTAACGGTTTAAGGCCACTTCGACAATCCTTTCCAGATGATTTGGCGGCCGTAGACTGGTTAAGGACAAGGGCAAGACCTGGCGACGTGTGTCTGGAAGCACCTGGCACTTCATACACGTGGAGCAGCCGCATATCGACCTTTACCGGATGCGCCACCCTGCGCGGCTGGGAGCAACACGAATTCCTTTGGCGAGGAGATAGCAAGGAGCTTGAGAGAAGAAAACGTGACATCAAAACCCTTTACACGTGTAAACACAAGAGACGCTGCCTGGAGCTTCTTTCAAGATACGGGGTCAACTGGATTGTCTGGTGCGATCTGGAAAAAAGACTCTATGGAACAGGGTGGGAGCGCCAGTTGCAAGACATAGTAAAGAGGAGATTCCGCAAGGGAAACTGCACGGTCTATTCCGTTGATATTACCGGGGATGAAAAGAGGGGCATGGCCCAACCTGCAAATCAATGAAAACGGTTAATGGTTCAACAAACAACAGATGCGGAAGATTCATGTTTGTTGCCGCATTTTCCCTCATAGCACTTGGGGTAATGCTCCGTTTCACAGGTCTAAACTTTGACAGGGGCTGCCATCTTCACCCGGACGAGCGATTCCTTACAATGGTGGTGACATCCATCGAGTGGCCTGAATCGGTTGCGGAATACTTTTCCACAGAGACCTCTCCACTTAATCCTGTGAACAAGGGCCATTCCTTTTACGTTTACGGGGACCTGCCCGTCTTTGCGGCAAAGGCCATTGCCCAAATTACTGGCACGGATACCTACGATGGTTTTACAAACACCGGGCGGATACTGTCGGCCCTGGCTGATTCCGCAACCATAGCACTGACATTTTTAATTGGCTCTCTTTTATTCGGCTACGTAACGGGGTTGTGGGCAGCCGCCTTCTACAGTCTCAGCGTTCTGCCCATACAACTGTCCCATTTTTTTACTGCTGACCCTTTCATGAACCTTTTCATGGCATGGTCATTCTATTTTCTCTTAAGGTTTTCCAAGTCGCAAGGCTTCAAACACGCCCTCATATCCGGTTTACTTGCAGGAATGGCCCTAGCCTGCAAAATATCGGCAATATCCCTGTTACCAGTCGCAGCGTTGGCCTGCCTTGTTACCAGCCAGAGAATGAGCGCCACAAAACGTGTGCTGTTTCTTTTGACGATTCTTTTCTCATCCTTCCTGACATTCCGGCTACTTAACCCATACGCCTTTGAAGGCCCTGGTTTTTGGGGCATCCTTCCTGCAAAATCGTTCATTTCCAACATGAAGGAACTTTCAAGGATCTCCCAGCCGTTTTCAGGATTTCCCCCTTCCCTCCAGTGGGCCTTCAGAGCCCCGTTGCTATACGGACTCAAAAACATGGCGCTCTGGGGCACAGGAGTTACGCTTTTCATATTCGGTGTCACAGGCCTGGTATTCGTGTTTGCCAGGCTTTTAAGGAAAAAGGAACAGGAACTTGCGCTGCCTCTTGTCTTCATTGCCTCCTTGCTTGCACTCGTTGCCTGCCATCCCGTACAGACCATGAGGTACTTTCTTCCCCTCTATCCCTTCATTGCCATCTTTGCCGCATATTTTGTTTGCCGCTTCAATACTGAAGTAAAAAAAGTACCACTTGCGTGGCTTCCCCTTTCGGCAACTGTTTTTTTTTTTTTTTTCTGGGCCTTGGCCTTTCATTCCATATACTCAAGGCCCATGACCAGGGTAGAGGCGTCCGTCTGGATAGAACAAAACGTCCCTTCTGGTAGCACTATTGCCACGGAACTGTGGGACGACTCACTTCTCCTTGGAGGTTACGGCAGACGGCATTTCAAATTTCAGACATTAGACGTGACCAGTAAGGATTCGCCTGAAAAGATAAGAGAGATAGTCTCAAGACTCGATGAAGCAGACTATCTGGTCATAAGCAGCAACAGGGCATACGGGCCTATAACAAGGCTTGGAAACGTCTTTCCTGCCACCTCCCGCCTGTATTATCTCCTCTTTGGCAACCTGTCTGGTTTTCATCTGGAGAAGGAATTTTTCAGCTATCCCTCCCTTGGCCCTGTCACCTTTCCTGACGATGACGCGGAAGAGGCATTCACGGTCTATGACCACCCAAGGGTATTTGTTTTCAAAAAGGGAAAAGACTTCTCAAAGAAAAGGCTTGAGGAGGAACTTATCCATACACTTGCCTCTTCAGGCAAAAGAGAGAGCAGCAGCCTGCACACTGCGCCCGCCAGTCAAATAAGGCCTGTAACGCTTTCAGGCATCAAAGAAGAGGAAGGTCAGGAACCGGTTTTCCTGATTCGATTCATGTTTTTGATATTCATGGCAGGTGCTGGGGGCATGCTTTTGAGCAGTTATCTGTTTCCTGGCATTCATCTTCCAGCAAGGGCCATATTACTCTGCATGACCGCCTTCTCTTTCTGCTTTCAACAAAAATTCTTGCCAATACCGGGCAGGTATTCTGTCTTTTTCATACTGGCCATCCTGTACGCACTGGCGCTGTTTCAGATGACAAAAAGACGAAGGGTGCTTGGAGGGGAAACAGAGCTTGTCTTCTGGCTCGTTTTTGTATTCTTTCTCATTCTCCGGATGCACAATCCGGCCATCTTCTGGGGCGAGCGCCCCTTTGACTTTGCAATACTAAACAGCGCAACCAGAGCAGAAACCTACCCACCCATTGACCCGTGGTTTTCTGGCTCGCCACTTTTTTACCACGCATGGGGGCAGTTTTTCATGGCCTTTTTGGGCAGTCTTTCCCATGTGCCAACATCGTATCTTTACAATCTCGGGGCGGCCCTTGTGCCAGCCATGGCGGCAGAACTCTTCTACTGGGGCGCAATACATCTGACTTCCAGTCGTCTGGCAGGTGTGTTTTCAGTGATATTCATACTGTTTTCAGGAAATCTTTCCGCCTTTTTTCTGGACCCTATGGCAAACGGCCTTTGCTTCAAGGACTTTTGGGATGCAAGCCGGATAATTCCAGACGCCATCAACGAATTCCCATTCTGGACGTCGGTGTTTGCCGATCTTCACGGCCACTTCATAAATATTGTCTTTACTGCCATCTTTCTGTCATCCCTTATAATCTGGAGCAAAAACCCGACACCCCTTAAAAACAGGGCACCTTTCCTTGCAGGTCTTGCCCTGGGCGCGATCGCCCTTACAAACCCCTGGGCATTGCCTGTATGCTGCCTGGTATTGATATTTTTTTCCATGACCGGCTCTCTAAAGGATGCTGCACGGCTTTTGGGAGTGGCCTTTGCCACTGCCATTATTCTAACGCTGCCCTTCTGGTCATCGCCTGCCTCCAGGGCAACGATTACCTTTACATCTGAAGAGATGAGCCCCCTGCACCTTTTCATCATATTTGGCCCATTTATGGCCATCTATCTCGTCTGGGCAGCCATGACCCTTAAAATCAAAAAAATAATCCCTGTCACACTGCTGATCTCAGGCCTGCTTCTACTCTTTTTCCTGCCCTATGCCCTTACTGCGTTATGCACGGTTCTCCTTTTTGTTCTCTACATGCTTCTGGAAAAACCAGGAGGCAGCCTCAATCTCAGGCTTTCCCTCCTCATGGCAGCAGGCCTTTTGGTTCTCATAGGGACGGAAATATTCACATTGAGTGACAGGATGAATACTATATTCAAATTTCACTTTGAGGTGTGGATACTGTTTGCGCTGGTGGCAGGAGTAATCATGGCTGAAATATTAAAAAAACCTGGATACAAAAGCATTCCCTTTGCAATATGCCTCATGTTTGCTGCATCTACCTTGCCCACATCCATCACAAGTCTCATAGCCTGGTGGAAAGACCCCAAGGTTCCCGGGCAGTCCCTTTCAATTGACGGCCTGCGATTTCTGGACACATCTTCCCCGGATATGAGAAAGCTCATTGAAATCCTTAAGGACGTTAAGGGGCAGCCCACAATAGCCGAGGCCTTCGGACCAAGTTATGGCCCCTATGCCCGAGTCTCCTCCATGACGGGCTTGCCTGCTGTTATCGGCTGGGAATATCATGTGTATCAGCACGGACATGGCTGGGATGAAATAAAAGAGCGGGAAAGGGCAATGGGCGATCTGTACCAAAGCAGAAATCCCCATCAGATCGCAAGAATCCTGGACAAATACCATATAAGGTTCATGATATTGGGAACCCTGGAAAAAAAGACCTATGGTACTGAAAGCGGGCCCTGGCTGAATGCAGCAGGCCTTACGCCGTTTTACCGGTCTGGAAATGAAGAAATATGGATAAATGATAAATGAAAAGGAATCCTGATCTGGCAGTACTGGCCATTTTGCTTGTGCTCGCATGCATCTATCGCCTCTATGGCCTTGATATCAGGCCATATGATCATGACGAGGCAATACATGCATGGTTTTCGTACATAATCACAAAGGGTCTTCCCTACAAGTTTGATCCTGTTTACCACGGACCCCTGCTT
>JALWYS010000140.1 GCA_027003115.1 Deltaproteobacteria bacterium
CTTCTCCGTTATGTCATCCATGAAGCGGCTTGTTTGTCTCTTAGCCTTTGGAACCACAAGACCTGATATGAAAAGACCGGCCAAAAAGGCGGATAGGCTTACCAGAAGGACAGGAAAAAGGAGTTTCCAGGGGCTTACACCGCATGCAAACAGTGCGATTATCTCGCTGTCTCTTGAAAGCCTTATGAACGCCACAAGTACCCCCAAAAGGGTACAGATGGGGATCAGGATGTAGAGGAAGATGGGTAGCATGAGGAGATTTAGCTTCAAAAATTGTGTAAGACTGATTCCTGCTGCAAGAAGCGGCTCCAGGTGGGTAAAAAGCTTGCCAATTAGAAAAAGGAGGCTCATGGCTGCTAGAGAAAAGAAAAAGGGCAGGGCCACCTCCCTTAGAACCATCTTTGTGACAAGGCGGTTTAACATCTAGTCTTTGTTCCTGGTAGCATCCGGGCCTAAGGCTAAACCCATTTCCTCAAGGTAGCCTTTAACAGCCTGCTTCCACGGACGGGGAAAGCAGCCTGTAATGGCCTTAAAGCGTGAAAGGTCAAGCACCGAGTACTTGGGTCTTTTTGCAGGCCTTTTAAAGGCCTCAGATGAGACAGGGACAACATTTACGTTTTTTATTCCTGCCTGCTCAAGGACAAAGCAACAAAGCTCATACCAGGAGCAGGAGCCACTGTTTGCAAGGTTTACGGTTCCAAAGGCACCCCTTTCAATAAGAAGCACTATGCCGCGGGCAAGGTCCATTGTGTAGGTTGGACGCCCCCTTTGATCGTCAACCACCTGAAGAAGCTCTTTTTCTCTTGAAAGCTTGAGCATTGTCCTTATAAAGTTGGGCCCGTTTTTTCCAAAAAGCCATGAGGTCCTGACTATGAGGTGGTCTGCGCCGGACCCCCTTACGGCCTCCTCACCCTGAAGTTTTGATTTTCCGTAGACGTTTATGGGACTTGGCTGGTCGTCTTCCCTGTAGGGCCTTCTTGAAGTTCCGTCAAAGACGTAATCGGTGCTTATGTGAACAAGTCTTGTGCCTATCTTCGTGCACACATCTGCAAGGTTTTTGGGGCCTTTGGCGTTTACGTTAAAGGCAAGTGTGCTTTCCTCCTCACAAAGATCCACCTTGGTAAAGGCAGCGCAGTTTATCACGATCTCCGGCCTGATATCCTTTAGAAGGGAAGCGCACCGACCTTTTTCTGTTATGTCAAGCTCCTTTCTGGAAAGGGCCGTAACATCTAGGCCCTGTTCTTCAAGGACCTTTACCACGTCCTTTCCAAGCATCCCACAAGCCCCTGTGACAACGACACGGTTTTTCATAATTTCTTTCCGTAGTGTTCTTCATAGTAGGAGCGATACTGGCCTGAAAGGATCCTTTCCCACCACTTTCTGTTATTGAGGTACCACCTAACCGTCCTTTCCATGCCAGTTTCAAAATCGGTTTCTGGTTCCCACGATAGCTCCTTCTGGGCATAACTTATGTCCATGGCGTAGCGCCTGTCATGGCCTGGGCGGTCGGTCACAAATTCTATGAGGTCTCTGGGCCTTTTAAGAAGCCGAAGTATTGTCTCTACCACCTCAAGGTTTGTAAGCTCACAGTTTCCTCCAAGGTTGTAGATGGAGCCTGCGCTTCCCTTTTCAAGTGCGGTAAGCACCCCCCGGCAGTGGTCTTCAACGTAGATCCAATCACGGATGTTTTTTCCATCTCCATAGATTGGAAGGGATCTTCCCTCAAGGCAGTTTATTATCATGAGGGGTATGAGTTTTTCAGGAAACTGAAAAGGGCCATAGTTGTTTGAGCACCTTGTGATTACAACGGGAAGGCCAAAGGTCTTCCATGCAGCCCTGCAAAGAAGGTCTGCAGAGGCCTTTGAGGCGGAATAGGGGCTGTTGGGCAAAAGGTGGTTGTTCTCTTTAAAAGGGGGGGCGTCTTCAGAAAGGCTTCCGTACACCTCATCCGTTGATACGTGCAGAAAAGGCCCCTTGCAGCCTGCCTTTCTGAAACAGTCAAGAAGTACCTGGGTGCCAAGGACGTTTGTTACAATAAAGGGCCTTGCACTCTTTATGGAGCGGTCAACATGGCTTTCAGCTGCAAAGTTTACAACTGCATCCACCTCCTTCATGAGTGTTGAAACAAGCTCCGCATCCTCTATCCTGCCTCGAACAAACCTGTATCGTGGATTATCCTCCACTTCCTTCAGATTTTCGAGATTTCCGGCGTAGGTCAGGGCATCAAGGTTTATGACGTTATAATCCCGCTCCCTCAGCAGAAGACGCACGAAGTTTGTGCCAATGAAACCGCAGCCGCCTGTTACCAGAATGTTTTTCATGTTCGAGTTTCCTTGTTTTTCATGTAAGGCTTAGGTCAAATTCCAGAAAGTCGGTGGTTTCCATGTCTGGCGGGTAATTTTCCCTGAAAAACTCCACCACCTTGTCCTTCACCTGATTGGCGGATTCCAGTCCAAGGAGTTCAGAGACGAAGCTTGCGCATTCCTCCTGGTTACTCTGTCTTATGATCTTTTTTATCTTTGGTATGGCCATGGCGTTCATGCTAAGTTCGTCAAGCCCCATGCCAAGAAGAATTGGCACGTAAAGGGGCTCTCCAGCCATCTCGCCACACATGCCAACCTCTATGTTCTCCCTGTGCCCTGAATCCACGGTCATCTTTATCATCCTGAGTACTCCGGGGTGAAGGGGCTCATAAAGGTGGCATACCGCCTCGTTGACCCTATCTATGGCAAGGGAGTACTGGATGAGATCGTTGGTTCCGATGCTGAAAAAATCTGCTTCCCGGGCAAGTATGTCTGCTGTGAGGACGGCTGTTGGCACCTCTATCATGATGCCTGTCTTTATGTCCCTGTTAAAGTCCTTCCCCTCTTTTTCAAGTTCGTCCATTATCTGGCCAAGAAGCCTCTTTACCTGTATCATTTCGCCCTTTCCAGAGACCATTGGAAAAAGGAGTCGGAGGTCACCGAAGACGCTTGCCCTGAGGATGGCCCGCAGCTGCGCCCTGAAAAGGCCCTTTTCATGCAGGCAGAACCTTATGGCCCTAAGCCCCAAGGCAGGGTTTATTTCCTCTTCGCAGCAAAGGTCTGAGGCAAGCTTGTCTCCCCCTATGTCAAGGGTCCTGATGGTTACAGGGTGGGGTTTTAGCCTTTCTACCACCTCCTTGTAGGCAAGAAAGAGCTGATCTTCTGTGGGCAGGGTCTTGGACGTCATGTAGAGAAACTCCGTCCTGAAAAGCCCTACACCCTCTGCCCCATGCTGGATGACTATTGGGATCTCTTCCACAAGCTCCATGTTGGCCATGACCTTTATGCGGTAGCCATCTGTTGTTTCTGCAGGCAGGTTGCTGTTGTGGATGACCTCTAACCGGTACTTGAGGTAGTTTTCCTGGCGCTGCCTATATTCAGAAAGGGTGGCTTCATCTGGCTCGATAATCACCTGACCTTTTAGGCCGTCCACAATCATGGTTTCCCCTGAAAGACACCTGGATGTGACTCCTTCAAGCCCTACAACTGCAGGAATCCCAAGGGATCTTGCGAGGATTGCCGTATGCGATGTCCTGCTTCCAAGCTCTGTTACAAAGCCCAGGACCTTTTCCTTGCTGATGTGAAGGGTGTCTGCCGGAGACAGGTTCCTTGCCACTATGATCACAGGCTCTTCTACCGAAGAAAAATCAAGCCTCGTTTCAGTGCCAGCGAGGACGGCCTTTACCTTGTTTACCACAAAGCCTATGTCTTCCAGCCTTTCCCTGATGTATTCATCCTTGACCCTTGAGAAGAGGCCTTTTATTTCATTAAGCACAAGTTCAAGGGCCCACTCTGCATTAACTCTCTTCTCTTCTATGAAGCCAATCCCCTTATCATAGACCATCTTGTCCCTGAGCATAAGGATATGGGACTTTAGGATGTTGCTGTGTTCCTTGATCTCTTCAGGAAGTTCGGATATGAGCTTTCTAAGTTGTTTTTCAACCCTGGAAACCGCCCTTTCAAACCTTTCTTTTTCTGTCTTTACATCTTCCTTGTCTATCTTTCTCTTTATGGTCTTTATGTGCTTTGCATTTAGCAAAAAGACCGGGCCTATGGCGATTCCAGGCGATGCCGCTATTGCCTTTAAGGTTTCCACCGTATCTCCAATTGAATATGAAGGATTTCGTTGCTAATCGATTTCTCCAAATCTTTCTGTGACAAGGCCAGTCAGTGTTTCTACCGCCTCCCTGGCGTCTGGCCCCTCTGCCCTTATGGTGATTTCCGTCCCGGATGGGCAGGATACTGTGAGCACCTCGAGTATACTTTTACCGTCAACGCTCACTCCGTCCTTTTCCACCCAGATGTCAGACTCAAATGTGCTTGCCGTCTGGGCAAAACGCGAGGCGGGCCGTGCATGTAGGCCAAGTCTGTTTAGTATGGTCACTCTTTTTTCAGCCTTCATTGCCCATTTTTTTGAGAAGCCAGGCCATGTTGTCGCCAAGGTCTGCCATTGTCTTCATGCCCTCTGCATCATCCCTTACC
>JALWYS010000141.1 GCA_027003115.1 Deltaproteobacteria bacterium
CGCTGATTTCCAGTTTCAAGGCACTTCTCCTTTCGGTTTGATTTTTGGCTATCAAAACCCTTACAAGGAAAAGTGCCTTTTTTCTACCTTTTAAAATTCACACAAAATATTTTACACTACCACCTGAGCGAGGGATAGCGCGCTCCCACCCCCTCCTCTTCGTAAGCTTCGGGCGCTTTCTAATTCTGGTTGACTTTTTCTGTTCATACATATTTTATAATTACTGGTTGTCGTGGAATCATAAAAAATCATGCGAGATTAAATATTTAGAGAAATGATATTTTCAAGAGACAGTAAAACCGGACTGGTATCTGCAGAAATAAAAGAAAAAGATCAGACCATAAGATACGAATGCTCCTTCAGAATCTGTCCCAATCCAACATGCGAATGCGGGATAGTAACTATAGATTTCATCCACATGCATCATGAAGAAGCAAAGGAAGGATTCCCGCTAACACATACTGTGGATATTGACGTGATGGACGGTGGACTTGTCTGTGATAAAGAGAAAAACCCTCCTCCAGAAAACAGGTCATTTGAAGACAGGCTCCTTAAGCAGATGGAAAAGGAAGACTTTGATTTTCTTTTTCAGATCTATTTCAAGCACAAAAACAGTATTACCAAAAAGGCCAAACCGTCAGAGATAGATGCCCTTTTTGATTATCAAGCTATTGAAGTCGGGGGGTTTAAGACCGCGTATCATGAGATATTACCATATGCCGATATACTCTCACTGGACCTGGACGGTCAGACCTTAAGAATTATTGACCAGTATTGTCTCAAACCGGGATGTCCCTGCACCAGCGCAACATTGAGTTTCCTCAAGGAAGGAAATGAAGACAGCCGCGAGGCCTCCATTATCGGGACAGTAGAAGCGGATTACAAGAAAAAACAATGGGGGGAAATCTACGATGACTTTTCCATAATACCTTTCACCACCATCCAGGCTGCTGTGAACAGACAGTTTCCGGGCCTCTGGAAAGAACTCAGAAAGAGACACAGGCATCTTAGAAAGATTTACCTGCACTGCAGCAACCGTCACTTTACAGCAGGCGGGCAGCGAAGACGGGTGGCAGGCAAAAAAATTGGCAGAAATGATCCCTGCCCATGCGGAAGTGGCAAAAAATACAAGAAATGCTGCATGGAGAAATAATCCTGGACCTGACACGTAGAGGGCTTTCAGAGAAAGACGCATGCCGCAAAAGCTATAATGGATCTCAGTGATATTCTTGACCATACAGATCACAGGAAGATAATTATGGAGCTTGGATATAATAGAACGATTTTTTTCTCTTTTTGAGAGGAAGACATGGCAAATCCAGGGACAGAAAACTTACCATGTCAGACCCGCCGACAGTGAGCATCCTGAACCCCTTGACGAATTTGCCATTGGCATGATTACAGACCCTGGATAGAAGCTCACCTTCTTGGATCTTGGACGTTCTATTACCGAGTCATCAATAATCAGAACCTCCTGTCTGTTTCTCTCTGCAAGATCATCTTAAAAGAGACCACAATGGCAGCCAGAAGAAGGAGCAGTCTTCTCCAGTTGAACTTTTCACTCCCTAAAAAATCATACAATATGTCTTTGCCAAAGGGCTGTCGGGCCTTGAGCACCATATGGCGAAAGATATTGTCTCAAAGTATGAATTGTCGTACCTTAAGATAAAAAATTTGCGCTTATGTAGCCATTGAAGCCCATTTCCCGTATAGGTTTTTATGGGCATAAATTGTAAGGAGATACCATCTAAGGCTATTTAAGAAAAAAGAAAGGCGCAAATCATGAAGACCTGCGCCTTTTTTATCCTTTTGTTTTTCTAAACTTGATTATTGCCCTTTGTTACCCTTACGGCTTCCAAGAGCAACAAGCCCTACAAGTCCGGACAGTAACAAAGCAGAGGTTCCGGGAATTGGTACAGGAGCCAGATCAACGCCAGTTAACCCTCCACCTCCCTCATTACTTATAAAATAATAAATACCTCCACCGACTGGGAAAATATTAAAATCAGTTTCGTAGCTGTATGAATTATTATCTGGATATTTAAAATAGAAACTAAAATTAGGACTTGATCCTATATTAAGAGATTGGCCAGTTGACGGACCGGCTGTTACCGTCAACAGATTATCTCTTCCGTCTTGAGTAACCTCAAAACTAGCACTCTGTAAACACGGATATTTGGCACACCCACTTAACAAGTCTATGCCACTATCAGGAGACGCGCCAAAATCGTAGACACCAAATGCCCAACCGGTTTGCAGCCCATCACCCAAAATATTTAGATCCACTATATTTGTATCCTCGTTGGTACTGACAAAGTTGTTCGGTATTGCAGCAAGAGCTGCTCCAGTAAGAACAAAAGTAAATAAAATTGTGATTACGGATATTACTCCTCTCCTTGCCATTTTACCTTCTCCTTTCACAAAGACTGACCATAACTTCTTTTTACAAATTTTCTTTATTTTTTATCTCAAAAAACACAAATGGTCAACCAAAAATTGAACAAATTTCACAAAAAAGGTCCTATTATATCAATTTATTTAAACTTTTTATTTTTCAGAGGGAAATTTAATTGCTCAAAATTTTTTCTGAGTAAAAGTCATGGGTCTTTTATAGCAGTTCCTCGGTTCAACTTGGCCTGCATGCTCTATGCCCATTGGAATCATGGGCGCCAAGAGACAATGAATAAGGTTGACAACCCCAAATAGTCTAATTTATTAATTGAAAAGCAGTATTGTTCAGCCCGTGGCAGGGAATCTGGTGAAAATCCAGAACGGGCCCGCCACTGTAAGCGGGGACGAAACCTGAAAGGTGCCACTGTCATCTTGGTGTGATGGGAAGGCTCAGGGAGTAGGTGGATCCGCAAGTCAGGATACCTGCACGAGGCTGAAGGAACTCAAGGGCCCAGCGGGGACCTGGCCCCTTGAGAAAAGGTTGCGGGAAAGCGGGCACCCGTATCCTGTTGAATGCAGGATACGGGTTTTTTTGTTTTTCAGGCAGCCTTCTTATGAAGTCCCCCCAAAAAAATCAAGGAGGGAGATTATGAACCGGTTTTTCTGTGTGATTTTTGTAACCCTGTTTCTTTCCGTTTTTTCTGGGCCAGCTCTGGCAGGACAGCATGTTCTGAGATTTCTGAAGCCAGAAAAAAAGGATCTTAAGCCAGCCATTGTACTGACCGCCTTTGGTACAAGCACCAAGGCACAAAAGACCTTTGACTTTATTGACAAGAAGGTAAAGGCCGCCTTTCCTGGCCATGAGGTGCGCTGGGCATTTACATCCCAGATAATCCGTAACAAGATGAACAGGATTTACAAAAAGAACGGTGTGAACAAGACCCTATACAGCCTACCACAAGTGCTTGCATCCCTTCATGCAGAAGGCTACACCAAGGCCGTTGTCCAGTCCCTACACATCTTTCCAGGAGAAGAGTACATGCACATGATAAACCAGGCAAATATGCCAGGAATGCAGATAGCCATAGGAGAACCTGTCATGGCCACGTGGGAGGATGCGCACAGGCTTCTTGAAGGCATATCAAAGGACTTTTTAACCCCTGAGCAGGGATGCAACGTATTTGCAGGTCACGGTTCCCCAAATACCTACTCTGCACCATCCACAGCGGTTTATCTCGCCTTTGACCGCTTGCTAAGTGTCCACTACCCAAACTGCTTTCTCGGAAGCGTTGAGGGGATTCCAGACCGCACTGACGCCCTTAAACGGGCCAAGAGGTACCCGGGCAAAGACGTGCGCATAATTCCCTTTATGCTCGTTGCTGGAGATCATGTGATGAATGACATCATGGGTAAAGAGCCAGATGAGGAAGGAAACGTATCCTGGGCCGTTGAGCTTGAAAAGGCAGGCAAGCGTGTCTCTTGCCCTGAGACCACAGTTGAAGGCGTACGGCTGTACAAAGGCCTTGGCCTTTATGAAGTGACAAATGATATAATCATCGAGCACATAAAGCAGGCCATGGGGGATTTTTAGGTTTTTAAGGCCATAGGGAGAAAGGAGGAAAAACATGAAAAAAATTGCCATCTTTACCGTATTCTTTTGGATGATATTTCAGGCTGGTCTTGCCCTTGCTGATGGAAGTGTAACCAGGGAGCAGGAGCTTGAAAAGCTGGTCAAAGAGCTTGCAAGACAAAACAGGGAGCTTAACAGAAGGCTACAAAGCGTTGAAGAAGAGCTTGCCAGGATCAAAAAGCAGGAATCCAAGGGCCAGGAACAACCCGAGATACTTATGGGCGAGGAGCAGGCCCAAGGAAAGGGAGAAGAAGAGTGGTACAAGAGATTCAGCCTGAGTGGAGGGGTAACAGGAATTCTCATGGGGACCTTTGGAGATGCAAACAGTTTAGACAATGTCCGTTCCACTCAGGACATCTCCTATACCATTGACCTGAATGTGGATGCGGACTTTGCCAAATGGGGCAAGTTTTTCGTCCACTTCGAAGGCGGAGACGGAGACGGGCTGAATAACGATGTGCCGAGCTTCAGCGTGCCCAA
>JALWYS010000142.1 GCA_027003115.1 Deltaproteobacteria bacterium
TGCGTCCATTTTCCCGTTTCATAAGGGTCAAAAACGTCGGGGCCTTCACCTTTTTAAAGAAAAAATCCAGGGTCCTATCCTGGGGCAGCATCATGCCAAACACCGAAACCCGCCTTGATCTGTGAAATCTCCACTGGGAAAATTCGTCACACTCAGTAATCAGGAACCTTCCTTCCTTTATAGCGCGAACTGCTTTGAAGGCCACCCCCGGCTCGCTTGCGTCAATAAGCTGGACACCAACTGTGGCAGCCTTTTCCATAAGGGCCTGTTTAAGCTCCTTTGTCTTGAATTTGCAAATCATGGAGACCTTATACCCTTGCATGGCAAGGGAAAGGGGAAGGTATTCGACTGCTCCAAAGTGGCCTGTGACAAGCAGGGCGCCCTTTCCCTCTGCAGCCAGTTTGTCCAGAAGATGCTTGTTGGAAACTATCAGTTTTTGCTCAAGATAGTTTCTGACATATTCCAGCTCTTTGTAGGCCATGACAAGTTTTTCAAAATAATGTTCGAATACGCCGAAGAGAGATTTAAGAATATCTGGCACAAGGGGTGCAGGCAATTTTTTGATCCTGTTGATGAGGGAAAGACAGGTGGCTATACTTGCAAAAATATGAAAACAGAACACCATGTAGATCATGCCCCAAAAATAAAGATAGAGTCTTAGTGCAGACATGGGCATACTTTTTGCCAGACAAACATTGAAAGGAAGCTGGAAAAACTGGCTGATTCCCAGATTCTTAATAAGGACAGGACGTCTCATCTTCTCCTCCTCTTCTCCTATGGTTGAGCGCCTGTTTCTAATTTTTTAAGGGAATTGATTTATGATTTGCTAAGTCATCTCCATACCTCCAGTTGATTGGATGGCACTGCCAAGTAAGGCAGTTAACCGTGATTCTTTAATTAAAGAATCATTTTTAATATAATAGTTAAAATAAAAATCTGGAAGACCCAAAATTGATATTTTTGACCGTTTTTAGTTATTCCAGCCATTATATTAAGCCTGAGGCTTGCCAAAGATGGAAAAGACCAACAGCTGCTTAAATACAGAAGCCATTATCAGATACGTGGCTGAAAAGAGGCCTGATGACATTGACAAACTCTTTGTGGGTCTGGACGGGGAATTACCTGGTGTTGACGATATAAGGCAATATCTGAGTGATGCCAACAATTGGGTCTCAGCAGCGGTTGTCACAAGGTTGTACGATAATGCCAAGAAGATACTTAGGGATGATTTCCTTGCATACAAGATAGCCTATGATTCTGTGATAAAAAAACGTTTCGGTTATGTCCAGAGGATTCTCATCTATGCATTTGGACAGCCCAACAAGATATTACAAAATGTACAAAAGATAAATGACAAGTTTAACAGGACAAAAACTGTTGAACTTATAGATATAAAGAAAGAAAGAGCCTTATTAAGGCTCCATTGGCGCAAGGATGTCGAGCTAACCCGTGACTTTTGTCTATTCAACAAGGGGATATACAGCGCCATTCCAACTGTATGGGGTGGCAAGTCTTGCAAAGTTAAGGAAACGAAATGTTTTTTCAATGGAGACCCTTACTGTGAATACCATCTATCATGGAAAGAACGATCCTTTTTCAGGGAAAAGCTATTCCAGTTGATAGCTCCATGGAGGATAGCAAAGGAGTCCATAAGGGAGCTTGAACGTGATAAGGAGGTTCTGCAAAAAAAATATGAGAAGATAAACGCCCTTAATAAGGAACTAAAAGACAAAATAGGTCAGCTTTCTGCACTTAACGAGACCAGTAAGGCCATATTGTCTACCCTGGACCTTACAAGGCTTCTGGATAAAGTCTTGAACAGGATGATGGACATTGCCCGTCTTGACAGGGCGGGAGTCTTTCTGGTGGACAAGGAAAGAAAAAGTTTGAGTCTTATACATGCCACAGGTGTGGATCAGGAGACCCTTGATAAGCTAAAGAGTTATCGCATCCCCATTGACAAGAAGAATAATATCATTGCACGGGCAGCCAGGAAAAAGAAACCAATACTTGTTGAAGATACAGATGCCATTAGCCTCAACAGGCAAAACCCCCTCCTATTGGCTTTCAGGCCAAAGGCATTTGTAATTGTGCCCCTGACTGTACGTGGCGAAGTTGTTGGCATAATGGTTGGGGATAATGTGACTGATAAGAACTTCATAAAAGAGATAGACAAGGAGTTCCTGATAAGTTTTGCCAATCATATTGCCATGGCCATTGAGAATGCAAATCTATACAGCCGCATTGAGGCCTCTGAAAAGAAATATAGACAGATAGTGGAAAATATAAATGAAGGGATCCTGGTGATGAACGAAGGCGGTTCCATAATATTTGCAAACCGTAAAATGAAGGAGCTAGTGGCCAGGCAGGAGCTGATTGGTGCAAACATTAATGAACTTGTAGCAGATGATGAAGACAAGAAGAAGCTTGTATCTCTCATGATGGCCAATTACAAGGGGGAGCAGGCAAGGGAAGAGATGGAGCTTAAATCCACTGAAAATGGAGAGGGGGTTCCTGTGCTCTTCAGCAGCGTTCCCATCATGGATGAAGATGAAGGTGCAATGCAGGGATGTCTTGCACTCATAACTGATCTTACCCACCAAAAGGAACTTGAAAGAAAGCTTCTTCAAGCCCAGAAGCTGGAGTCCATAGGCACCATGGCCGGGGGCATAGCCCACGATTTCAACAATATCCTTACGGGCATACTGGGATTTACTACCTTGATGAAGGAAAAGACCAGAAACAACCCCGAACTTTCACGTTTTACCGAAATAATCGAAAAATCAAGCTTGAGGGCAGCAGACCTTGTAAAAAAGATGCTGGTCTTCAGCAGGGACACAACACCAAAGGATGATGCTGTTTGTAGCCCTGTTGATGTCTTGCAGGAGGCCCTAGCCCTTATGAAGAGCTCTTTCCCAAAAAATATAACAATAGATCTGAAGTATCCAGACAACTGCCCTTCTGTAGGCTGTAGTCACAGCCAGTTCCAGCAGATTGTGATGAACCTGTGCATCAATGCCAGGGATGCCATGCCAGGGGGTGGAAAAATTACCATTCAGCTAAGGCCACTTGCCTTCAAGGACCTGCCCTTTGTAGTAAAAAAGAGGGCAAAGGGCGAAAATTTTCTGGAACTTACCGTTACCGATACTGGAAGCGGTATATCCTCTGATGTGCTTGAAAGGATTTTCGACCCCTTTTTTACAACCAAGGAGGTCGGTAAGGGTTCAGGCCTTGGGCTTGCCATGGTTTATGGAATTATGGAGAGCATTGGCGGCGCCATTGACGTAAAAACCAAAATTGGTTTGGGAACCACTTTTGAACTCTATTTTCCAGTCACAGAGGAAAGAGATGGGGAAAAGGAGAAAGAAGGCGAAAATGTGCCACTTATGGGCACCCAAACCATCATGATAGTGGATGATGAGGAAATGCTAAGGCTCCTTGCGTCTGAGATTTTAAGGCCCTACGGCTACAATCTGGTTGTGGCAGAAAACGGTAAAGAGGCAGTTGCCCTGTACAAGGCCATGTTCCCGAATATAGATCTGGTAATCATGGACGTTTTGATGCCGGAAATGGATGGATTGCAAGCTGCGAAGGAGATAAAGGGCTTCGATCCCTCTGCAAGGATTCTTTTTTGTAGTGGCTATACTTCCATGTCAGAGATATCCGACTCTCACTTGGCTGGAAACCAACAGGCCATGCCCGAACTCATAAAAAAGCCCTTTAACCCTACAGAGCTCGCCCTCTCCGTAAGCAGGATGCTTAGTTCCCACAAGATCGCGGCCACCACCATTTAGAAAAGGACTGCTCCGATTTTGATTTTTCCCAATTTCTGATAAATTCTTTACGAGAAACCATTTCGGATAGTTCTTTTTGAATAATTATTTCGAAAGCAAAAACCTTTTCAAGATCAAGTAATTTTTTCCATAGAACCTTTTTGATTTTGAAAGGTACTTACAAACGAGACATCAAGTGGAATAAATAAAGAAAGGAGGTTTTTATGAAAGCAGTAGTGAAAAGGATTTTTGGTTTTGTAATTTTGGCATTTTTTATGTCGTTTTTTAACGTAGTGACCTTGACCTGGGCGGCACCAGGATTTCAGATTCCTGGGGTAGATATTGGGATAGATATAGGGCAGTACATAAAACCAAATTACCCGGTAATCAATCCGTCAATTGTTCCTGTAATCCTCCCGGTTACGGACGATACCAAGGATGACAGGTTTCCATCCCTGAGCAATGGCTACGCCTTCTGGTACAAGGCTGGTGACGGCATATACACGTGGGATACGAGTAAGGACGTATCCACCGCCCAAAAAGTTGTGAGCGATTCTGGTATCCGTTCCTTGTCTTCATACGGTAAAAAGGTTGCATACTGGTCCCACATAGATAGATATATCCATCCCGGCGGCATACCCATTCATTTGCAATTTGACATTGTCAGCCTGTGGGATGAAAACACGACAAAAGAGGTGGCGTCTGGCATGGAACCGTCCCTTTACGGCAACAAAATAGCTTATGCCCAATATGACGGCTCCGATTACGAAATCGTCTTAAACGATGGAAGCGAAGAGGCTATTACCAATAATCATCTTAATGACCATTCTCCATCCCTTTACGGAGACAAAGTGGCATGGCACGGCTGGGACGGGCATGATTACGAAATTTATTACGGCAACGCTTCACATTATAAGAAACTTACAAACAACGGATATGATGATGAATTTCCAAGCTTCTACGATGGCAAGATAGCATGGCAGGGCTGGGATGGTCACGACTGGGAGATTTACTACTATGACGGCACACATATAATCCAGGTTACGAACAACGATAATAACGACTTTTATCCGTCTCTCTACGATGGCAAGATAGCGTGGCAGGGCTGGGATGGCCACGATTGGGAGATTTACTACTGGGACAGCAAGAGGAATACCATATCACGTGTCACGAATAATGAAGTGCATGATAAGGAACCGTCCCTTTACAATGGTGCAATCTTGTGGCGTTCCAAGGTGGGAAGCGATTATGATATTATGTATTGTGCCTTTGATATCCCTCAAAAACCCACTGTGTCAACCCTTCCGGCCCAGAATATCACCCAGACAAGCGGAAAGATTCGCGGTACTGTGAATCCGAACGGCCAGGCGACAACCTATTATTTTGAATGGGGGACCTCCACGAGCTATGGTCATGAAACGGCTCACAGGGACGCGGGGTCATTTGTCAAGACCCAGAACGTGGACGAGACCCTTGCAAACCTCACCCCTGGCACCACCTACCACTACAGGCTCGTTGCCCAAAACCCGTCCGGAACTTCCCTCGGCTCTGACAGGACTTTTACCACAACGGCAATTAGTGTGAGCATGCCAACGGCAGCAACCGGTTCCGCATCAGGTGTTACTGAAAACACGGCTGTATTGAGTGGTACCATAAATCCGCAGGGGGCTGAAACGAGATTCCGTTTCGAGTACGGGCCAGATACCAGTTACGGTTCGGCAACTCCTTGGTTTGCCGGTGGTAACAGTACCTCTGACATGGACGTGAACGCAAGCATAACTGGTCTTGACCCGTCAACCACCTACCACTTTAGGATAGTGGCTCAGAATTCTGCCGGATCGGTCACGGGAAACGATGCAACCTTTACGACCACATCCATCGCAGTGGCCCCGCCAACGGCAGCAACCGGTTCCGCATCAGGTGTTACTGAAAACACGGCTGTATTGAGTGGTACCATAAATCCGCAGGGGGCTGAAACGAGATTCCGTTTCGAGTACGGGCCAGATACCGGTTACGGTTCGGCAACTCCTTGGTTTGCCGGTGGTAACGGTACATCTGACATGGACGTGAACGCAAGCATAACTGGTCTTGACCCGTCAACCACCTACCACTTTAGGATAGTGGCTCAGAATTCTGCCGGATCGGCCACGGGAAACGATGCAACCTTTACAACCGGTGCCCAAGCTAATCCCATGGCTGATACCAGAGAGCGTTTTACAGGCTGGTGGTACGACAGTTCACAGCAAGGTACGGGACTTGCCGTTGCCATCCAGGAAACCAACAAGGTATTCCTCGCCTGGTTCGTATTCGACGAAAGCGGCAGGACCACTTGGTATACCTCCGGAGGAATCATGGCAAATGAAAATACCTACGTTGGCGAGCTCAGGAAGTGGACAGGCTGGGCCTGGGGAACAGAGCCTTACTCAATGCCCACGAGTGAAGTGGTAGGATCCGTTACACTGGTATTCAATAAGGGCAGTAACGATTCCATAAGTTTTACTGCAACCGTGAATGACACTGTAGTCACCAACAACTATAGCGCCTTTATGAAGGATTTCGCCCCTGGCGACAAGGATTCAAGAAACATTACGGGATGGTGGTATGATCCCAATTACAACGGTATGGGTTTTTACCTTGATGCCCGTGGTGGTAAGATGGCCATGGTATGGTACAATTATCGTGACGATCACAGCCCACGCTGGTGGACCTCCACTGGGGCCTTTGCAGACGGTGCAGCCACCTATTCAGGGGCACTGGATGGATGGATGAATGGTCAGTGTGTTGGATGTGCGTTTGTTTCACCACCTCAGATAATACCTGGAGAGGGTGGAACAATTACCATCAACTTTACAGACGCAGATCATGCAACTGCAACTGTTGGTACAACCACCATCAATCTCCAGCGGTTCGTGATTCCTTAGTTCTCCAGGGATAACCTTTATCAAATTCTAAAAAAAAGGCAGGACAAGTTCCTGCCTTTTTCTTTTCCAGCTTGTACACCTTGTTGACAAGGTATAACTCCAATAATAGACTACATCATCAAACGATCATAAAACTATTCCTAAGGGAACAATCAGCTTGACCAAAGATTACGGGGAGGGAGTGGTAGACGCGTTACTGGCAGGGTCATTAACAACCGTTCTGGTTCCTTTATATACCGACTCCTTGTATTCCTGCGCTTGTCAACTATTCTGCTTCATAAGAACCAGTAATTGGTGTTGGTCTTTCTCTGTAGCGAATTTAGGCATGAGGAATGCTTAAGAAATGTTTTTTACGGTCGTCTGTTATGCCTTTGTGGGGGTAAAAATGGGCAAGAAGATATCAATAGAGGATTTTATAATGGAATTTGGTGAAAGAAGACCATTCAATTTTCATTTCTTCTTCTTGGTTATTGTAATGCTCTTCTCCTTTTGGGGATGCGGAGAAAAGGAACCGGAGAAGAAACCAGAGGTGGTCAGGCCCGTAAAGATTCTGACAGTAAAGGACACCTCCGAGATTCTCACCCATGGTTTTCCAGGGGTTGTACGGGCAAGCAAAAGGGCCATACTGTCTTTTGAGGTTTCAGGTCCCCTGGTTGAGCTTCCAGTTGAGGAAGGACAATTTGTAAATGAAGGGGATCTTATTGCCCAGATAGACACACGTGATTTTATAACTGCGGTAAAACAGGCCCTTGCGCGTTACAGGGAGGCGGAACAACAGTTCAGACGTTATCAGGAGCTTTACGCCAAGAAACAGGTTTCAAAGGCAGACTTTGACAAGTATCTGGCGGCAAGG
Source organism: Deltaproteobacteria bacterium (assembly GCA_027003115.1). Classification (GTDB taxonomy): domain Bacteria; phylum Desulfobacterota; class Dissulfuribacteria; order Dissulfuribacterales; family QOAL01; genus JAADCZ01. The sequence goes on from JALWYS010000142.1 coordinate 7,548, forward strand.
GATGTTGCCAAGGCAAAACTGGAGGATGCCAAAAATGCCCTTTGTGACACCACTTTGAGGGCCCCCTTCGACGGACTCATCGCAAAGAGATACGTTGAAAACTACTACAAGGTCAAGGCCAAGGAGCCCATAGTCTTTCTCCAGGATATATCCAAGATAGAAATAGTGGTAAGTATTCCCGAGCTAGTAATGGCTGCCATAAGGGAAAGGAGTGCTGGTAAGTCCTTTGCCACATTTCAGGCCATTCCTGGGAAAAAGTTTTCCCTTTCTGTCAAGGAATACTCCACCCAGGCGGACCCTGCCACCCAGACCTACGAGGTGGTCTTTGAAATGGATCAGCCAGAAGAGGCGGATATACTTCCTGGAATGACGGCCACAGTCCTTGCGGAATTCAAGAATTCCAAGGGTGCAAACATTATAGTTCCTGCTCTGGCTGTCCTTGATGCACCTGGCAACAGGCCCTATGTATGGGTCTTTGATGAGAAGGCAGGGGTGGTGCACAAGCGTTTCGTCCAGATAGGAAGCCTGAAAGACTCTTGCTGCATTAAGATAACCTCCGGACTAAAGCCAGGGGAGATCATTGTGATTGCTGGAGTGACCAAGCTCAGCGAAGGAATGAAGGTAAGACCCTGGGAGAAGCAGCGAGAGGAAATCTGAGCATGAACATTGCCGAATTCGCAATAAAAAAGAACGTCATCACTTGGACTCTCACAGTGGTCATGCTCTTTCTTGGCTATTTTGCCTACAAGGGTCTGCCACGCCTTGAGGATCCAGAATTTGCCATCAAGGAGGCGGTAATCCTTACGCCATATCCTGGTGCATCTGCCGAGGAGGTCCAGGGGGAAGTCACAGAGGTCATAGAAAAGGCCTGTCAGGAGATGGGGCAGCTTAAAAGGGTGGTATCTTATTCAAGCCGCGGCATGTCCCTGGTGCACGTGTACATAAAGGACAAATACAGAAAGAACGACCTTCCCCAGGTGTGGGACGAACTCAGAAGGCGCATGGCAGATCATCAGGGTGAGCTTCCTCCAGGTGCCGGGCCAATTACGGTAAATGACGCCTTTGGCGACGTCTTTGGTGTCTATTTCGCCCTGGTTGGGGATGGATACACCTTTGCAGAGCTAAAGGAGGTGGCGGAGCTCCTTCAGAGAGAGCTCTTGGTGGTTAAGGACGTCAAAAAAATCGAGCTTTTCGGCGTTCGCCCTGAGGCCGTTTATGTTGAGATGTCAAGGTCCAAGATGGCTGCCCTTGGCATCTCCAGACAGCAGATCTTCGACGCCTTGAGGGCCAAAAATTTGGCGGTTGATTCGGGCCGCATAAGGTTTGGCACCCAGTATCTGGCCATAAATCCTACTGGTGAGTTCAAGTCGGAAAAGGACTTTGGAAACCTTTTTATCGCCTCCAAAAAGGGCCGACTCATATATCTAAAGGACGTTGCCACCATAAAACGCGGCTACGTGGAGCCTTCAAGCAAGATACTGAGGGTAAATGGCAAGGAAGGCATCGGCATTGCCATTTCCACGGTGCTTGGCGGTAATGCCGTAACCATGGGCAATGCCGTGCTAAAGCGACTGGAAGAGCTAAAGGGCCAGATACCCGTGGGTATGGACCTTGTGGAAATAGCAATGCAGTCAAAGAGCGTCACAAAGGCGGTAAACGGCTTTGTTACAAACCTGCTTGAGTCCGTGGCTATTGTCATTGTGGTCCTTGCCGTGTTCATGGGGGTTCGTTCAGGAGTCATCATTGGCTTCATCCTCATTCTGACCATTGCTGCAACCTTCGTTGTAATGGGCTATTACCACATAACCCTTGAGCGTATCTCCCTTGGTGCCCTGATTATTGCCCTTGGTATGCTGGTTGATAACGCCATAGTGGTGGTGGATGGCATGAAGGTCAAGATGCAGCAGGGAATGGACGGCCTTCAGGCAGCCAAGGATGTTGTTGGGCAAAATGCCATGCCCCTTCTTGCGGCAACCGCCGTTGCCATTATGGCCTTTGCATCCATTGGAGGCATGTCAAATTCAACAGGTGAGTATTGCCAGTCCCTCTACTATGTGATTCTCATCTCCCTTTCCCTTTCCTGGCTTACCGCCGTAACCACCACTCCCCTTGTGACAAAGCAGTTTGTCATGGGCAAAAAAGAGAAAAAGGAAGGGGATTCCGGTGATGCCTACAGTGGAAAATTTTACACCATTTACAGGAACCTTCTAAGGCTTGCCATAGGCCAGAGGTGGGTAACCATAGGCATAGTGGTGGGCCTTTTTGCGCTTTCCGTGTTCGGTTTTGGCTTTGTGAAGCAGCTCTTCTTTCCAGCTTCCACAAGGCCCCAGTTCATGGTGGAGTGTTTCTTCAGGGAAGGCATTCACATAGATGAGACATCACGCCAGGTAAAAAAGATAGAAAAATATCTCATGAAGCAGGAAGGAGTCACCCAGGTGGCCTCTGCCATAGGAGGGGGCCATCCGCGTTTTCTCCTGACATACGGGGTGCCAGTGGAGGCAGCCAATCAGTATTCAAGCATCCTTGTTTCTGTTGATGACTACAAAAAGATCGACGAGATGCAGCCCAGGTTTCAAAAGGATCTGGAGGCCATGTTTCCAGATGCTCTCATAAACGTGAAAAAGTTCAACCTTGGCCCTGCAAATGGCGGGAAGATACAGCTTAGGATTTACGGAGACGATCCGGAGGAGCTGAGGGCCCTTGCCGACAAGGCCCTGGAAATCATGCGGCAGGAAAACGCCAAGGCCGTTAGGACCGAATGGGGAGAAAAGGTAAAGGTTCCCGTACCCATCATAGCCGAGGACAGGGCAATGGCCCTGGGGATAACCCGGCCCATGGTAGCCAAGGCAATAGAGGCCAACTTTTCCGGAAGGACAGTGGGCGTTTACCGGGAAGGAGTAAATCTTCTTCCCATCATTGCCAGGGCCCCTGATGAGGAACGAGATGCCATAGAAGATCTTAGCGAGATACAGCTTTTCAGCCCCATGGCAGGAAAGTATGTCCCCATCCTCCAGGTTCTTAACGGCATTGAGACAAGGTGGGAAAACGCCAGAGTATCCAGGTGGCACCGGAGGCAGATGATAAAAATACACGCAGACCCCAGGCAGGAACTTCCAGCCGAGCTCATGGCACGGGTCAAGCCAAGGATTGAGCAGGCCTTAGGCGTTGATCTTTCCGCATACAGTGGCAAACCCCTTGAAAAGGACGAAAAGTGGACTGCCTCTACCATACCCATTAAGTATGACGACATAATTCCGCTAAAGGGTAAGCCAGGCTATTCCATTGCCTGGGGAGGGGAGCTTGAGGACTCTTCAGACTCCCAGAAGCAGCTTGCTGCAAATATTCCCATCTATTTTGGCATGATGGTCCTCATTGTAATCTGCATGTTCAACGCATTCAGGCAGCCCTTAATAATCTGGCTCACTGTCCCCCTTGCCCTTATTGGTGTGACCGCCGGACTTCTGCTCCTTCATCAGCCCTTCGGCTTCATGGCGCTATTGGGGCTCATGAGCCTTTCAGGCATGCTAATAAAGAACGCCCTTGTCCTTATCGACCAGATAGACATAAACGTGCGGTCCGGCATGAAGGGCATGGATGCCATCATAGAGTCGGGGGTTTCAAGGATGCAGCCTGTCATGATGGCCGCCCTTACCACCATGATGGGCATGATTCCCCTTTTCAAGGATGCCTTTTTCGTATCCATGGCAGTTACCATTGTCTTTGGACTGGGCTTTGCCACCATACTTACCCTGGTGTTTGTGCCGGTTCTTTACGCAACCTTTTTCAGGATAAGATGAGACCTGTGGAGTTTGAGAATATGTCCAGGTTATTGAAGATATCCATTTCACTTATGATATTTCTTGGATTTTCTGCACTGGCCTTTGCAGAAAATTCTGCCAAGAGGCAGTGCAACATCACCCTTGATAAACCAAGGCTTGTACGGGTGGGCTTTGTGACAGACGGCTCCACGGAGAAGGACAAGGAGCTTTTACGGATCTATAAAAGGCAGCTAAAAAGCACTTTGCCTCCCTATTACAAGGTGGCTTTTTCGCCAAAGTGGACCTTGTCTGGCCAGGATTCCAGTGAGAGAGCCAAAAGGGCACTAAAACGCCTTTTTTCACCTGGCGGGCCAGACGTGATATTTGCCCTGGGAGTGGTCTCCTCAACCCAGGCCCTTTCCTTCAAGAGGCTTCCAAAACCGGTTATTGCTCCCTTTGTCTCTCATTTTGCCCTGGAAAGGAGATTCAAATTAACGGGAAACAAAGCGAAGAAAATCCCAAACTTTATCTACCTCAATATGCTCTATTCCCTTGATGAAGACCTTTCAACCTTTAAAGAGATCGCCCCCTTTAAGCGCTGCACGGTTCTTTTTGATGAGCGGGAGCTGTCTTCCATGCCATGGCTGAAGGAGAAGGTGAAGGAGTTTGGAGCACGGCATGGGCTGAAAATGGATGCCTTGGCTGCCGGCTCCTCTGCGGACGAGGTACTAAAAAGGCTTCCAAAGGGAATAGATGCCGTTTTCGTTGGGCCACTTTGGCACATGGATGACGAGCAGCAGGGAAGGCTCGCCCAGGGACTTATTGAAAGGGATGTTGCAGGCTTTGGCCTTTGGAGGAAAAAACAGGTGGAGCTGGGCCTTCTGGCAAGTCTTGTTCCCAAGGACAAACAGGAAATACTTGCCAGGAGGACTTCCGTGGCACTTCTTGATGTGCTTCATGGCAAGGTGCCATCCGGGCTTCGCGTGGATTTTTCAAATGAAAGCGATCTCATAATCAACATGGCCACTGCCAGAAGGCTTGGTGTGTATCCTAACCTGGTTCTTCTTACAAAGGCCACGGTGTTAAACGAAAAGGAGACAGGCGGCAGGCATCTCAACATTGCTAGAGCCGTGAAAGAGGCCATCTCTGCAAACCTGCACCTTCAGTCTGCCAGGGTCAACGTCAAGGCTGGAGAACATGCGGTAAGGGAGAAGATGGCCGAGCTTCTTCCCAGGATAGACATTGGGACGGGCTACAGGGCCATTGATCAGGATCGTTCCAAGGCGGCATCAGGCCTTAACCCGGAAAGGGCCTGGACTGGCACTGCCGAGGGAACGGTTCTTCTTTATTCAGAGAAGAAGTGGGCCAAATACACGGCAGAATCTCATCTTCAAAGGGCAAGGCAGCTGCGAAAGGAAAAGGTCCGCCTCGATGTTACCTATGATGCCTCTGTTGCCTACTTGAACGTGTTGCGCGCACAAACAATCGAAAGGATCTACAAAGAGAACCTGAAGCTTACCAAGGCGAATCTTGAGCGGGCAAAGATAAAGGTGCGTACAGGCGCAGCAGGCCCCGATGAGGTGTACAGGTGGGAGTCAAAGTTTGCAAACGACCGGCGCGAGGTCTTGTACCGTGAATCAGATACCATGGACGCCATGGAGGCCCTGAACAGGATACTTCACAGGCCACTGGACGAGGCCTTTGTGCCAGAGGAGGCAAGCCTTAGTGATCCGCTTTTTATAATGGGGGACAGATTCTACCTTAAACTCATGGATAACCCCTTGCTTTTGAGGAAATTCAAGAGATTTGCCGCAAGGGAGGCGTTATCCGTAAGACCAGAGCTAAAGGGTTTTGACGAAGCCATTAAGGCCAAGGCCAGGCTTGCCTCTGGTGCAAGAAGAGAGCTTTGGCTGCCTGACTTTACAGTAGAGTGGAAGGTGGATCAGTATTTTGCCGACGATGGTCATGGAAGAAGGGGGGGGACCTCCTTTGATGACACGGACTGGAATGTTGGCGTGTTCGCTCGAATTCCCCTTTTTGAGGGTGGAAAGACAGCTGCAAAGGCGGGAAGGCTGGAACAGGAGGTGTCAAAGCTCCAGATCGACAGAAACGCCGTTGCCGAGATCATCGTACAGCGTGTGCTTTCTGCCATCAACCGCACCCGGGCCTCATATCCTTCCATAAGTCTTACCAGGGAAGCTGCTAGTGCCGCCAGGAAAAACCTGGACCTGGTAACCGACTCCTACATCCACGGGATAAAGACCATTATTGATCTTCTGGATGCGCAGAACCAGTATCTCAGTGCTGAACTTGATGCAGCAAATGCGGTTTACAATTTTTTGATTGATTTCATGGGAGTACAAAGGGCCATGGGAGAGTTCATAATCTTCATGCCACAGGAAGAGCGCCGGGAGTGGATGGAAAGGGCACGGCAGGCATTGGGACTAAACCGGTAAGCTCCTGCAAGAATTTGGGCTGAAATTAACCGGATTTTTTAAATATTTTTTGTTTGATTATTTATCGGGTCGGTTATTATCTAAAGATACAAAAAAGAAAGGAGAAGAGAATTTCATGAAGATGTTTGCTACAAGAGTTGTTTTGTCACTGTTTTTTCTCATTTGTCTAACTGCGGTTTCTGCCTTTGGAGGGCAGGCCACCTTAAAGATACTTGCTCCATGGCAGGGCAAGGGTCAGGTTTTCAAGGTAGCTCCCAACAAGGTGAAGGTCGTGGGGGCATTCGATGGAATCATGTACATTGACCAAGGCAAGGGTGAGCTTGATGCGGCCGTTTTTATGTGCCCTGGAACAGAATACATCAACCTCGATACCAAGCAGGCCATCATTAATGCAGACTGCATGATCTCCAAGGGAAAAAACAGGGTCGCTTATGCAAAGCTCACTGCAAAGGGAGAGATGGGTGCATTGGATGGCGATTTCGTCATAGTTGGCGGTGAGAAAAAATGGAGAGGCATGTCAGGTAAAGGAAAGGTTACCATTCGTACGGCCCTAGGAGCAACCGCCCTCAACAAAAAGACAGGGGAGCTAATAAACTCTGCTGCCGGTCTTGCAGTCTGGCCGGCCTTGAAAGTGAGTCTGCCTTAGGGTGCTGATTTACGTTTTTTATGGGGCCGGCAGGGGTCGGCCCCTGAAGGAATTTGAAGGATTTTAACGTCCCTGCTTACAGGAATAGACATTGAGTCAGGAAGTCAAACGCACATT
>JALWYS010000143.1 GCA_027003115.1 Deltaproteobacteria bacterium
TCCTGGCTTTAAACAGGCATCAAATTCCTTCAGGATCCGAAGCTTATATGCTGCAGTGAATTTACGTCTTGGCTTCTTCTCCAAAACCTCGGGATCAGGCCTATCGTGATCAGCTGAAAGATCCTCACCAGAAACCCTCTGTCCTGAAATGTCGTGAATTCTCTTTACATCTTTCATGATAATCTCCTACCCGCCCTACACTAATTTAGCAACAAGTAGGTGTCTCACTTACATTGACACAGAGGGTTGGCCTTGAACTTTGAACTGTACTTTTTCTTTGCCATTTGCTTTTCTCCTTTCACTGTTTTCTTGTTACTTCAAACAGCGAAGGCGAACAATACACATTGTCGAAAAAAGGGGACCACCTCAGATACCTCCTAAACTCCCATATAAATCCGGACAAGTTATGTGTTAAAATGGAGGACAATTTATTTGCTCGTAACAATGAGAATTAATTTACTTGACTAAAAAAAGAAATGAATAGATAATTTAAAAATTAAAATTTTTGCCTTGGTTTTTTCTCAATGTTCTCAATTCAAAAAGGGAGGCGTTTATGAAAAAGACAGTTTGGAGCATGTGTGGAATGTGTTCCGTCAGGTGTCCCATCAAGGTGGAAGTGGAGGACGGAAAAGTCCGATGGATTGAGGGGAATCCACACATCTTGAAGGGAAGTCTTTGTGCCAAAGGGTCAGCAGGAGTAGCACTGCAGAAGGATCCTGAAAGGCCCCAGCAGCCGCTTATCAGAAGCGGTGGAAGGGGTGCTGGCAAGTGGGAGCCGGTTAGTTGGTACACGGCCCTTGATTATGTGGCCGACAAGATAGAAAAGATCAAGGAGAAGTACGGTGCCAAGGCCATTGTCATGAGCTGCAGGGGAGGGCCATGGCAGGATCTCATCAAGGCATTCTGTTTTGCACTTGGCTCACCAAATTTTACCAACCACGACAGTGCATGTGGCAGAAATGTTCACCATGCAAGCAAGTCCGTTTACGGGCTAGGAAGAAAGGGCTTTATTTATGACATTGCAAATGCCAAACACCTGATATGCTTTGGCAGAAACCTGCTAGCCTCTCTGAGGGTTGCAGAGGCAAATCAGGTCATGGACATGCTTGATAATGGTGGGAGTCTGACATACGTGGATGTCCGCCAGACCCTTACCGGTATCAAGGCCACCAGGTTTTTCCAGGTAAGGCCAGGGACAGACTATGCCCTAGCCCTAGGGATGATCAACGAGGTTATCAAGCAGGAGGCCTACGACAAGGAGTTTGTGGAAAAATACACCGTGGGCTTCGACAAGATGGCAGAGTTCGTTGAGCCCTACACCGCAGACTGGGCGGCAAAGGAGTGTGGAATAAAGGTCAAGAAACTAAAGGACTTTGTTAATGAAATAGGTGGACAGAGGCCAAAGGTCATCTTTCATCCTGGCTGGATGCTTTCGAGGTATAAGGATTCCTTTTATGCAAGCAGATGTCTGCATATTCTGAATGTTCTAATGGGTAACATAGAGACAGAAGGCGGTCAGATGTTCCCAAAGACGCCGGGAGATTGCGGCGTAAAGGGGCTCAGGTCCTTCAGCTCAAACATTCCCAAGCCTGAAGAAAAGAGGGCAGACGGAGTTGGCTGGAAATATAAGCACTTTGACAAGGGGCCAGGGCTTTTTCACCTTTATTACGAGGCCATGTCAACCGGTGAGCCCTATCCAATAAAGGGACTCATTTGCTACAGGCACGATCCGTTCAGTTGTTTTCCGGACGTTGCTGCCCAGAAGGAGGCCCTGGATAACTGCGAGCTCCTGGTATCCATTGACACCCACTACAGTGAATTTGGCTGGTACAGTGACGTAATACTTCCCGAATCCATGTACCTTGAAAGGGAGACCCCCATAGCCACCCAGAAGGGCCTGAAACCAAGATTCATCTATAGGGACAGGGCCGTGGACCCAAGATTCAACACCAAGCCTTCCTGGGAGATTCTAAAGATGCTGGCAGATAGATTGGGATTTGGTGATCTCTTCCCCTTCCAGACTGCAGAAGACATGTGGAAATGGCAGCTTGAGCCCACCGGCTACACCATAGAGGACTTCCAGGAAAAGGGCTTTGTGTCCCTGACAGACAAACCAATCTTGTATGACAGGGATAACCTGGAAGGCAGGTTCAAGACGGCCTCTGGAAAGATAGAGATCATAAACGAAACCCTCGAGGACATGGGCATCCCTTCGTTCAAACCCTATGAGTCCCCAAAGAAGCCTCCCAAGGGGCGGTTCAGACTGGTCTTTGGAAGAAGCCCGGTTCATGCCCACAGCCATACCATCAACAATCCCTTTTTGCATGAGCTTCTTCCTGAAAACAGCCTCTGGATCAACAAGCGCATTGCAACAAGGCTTGGTATTAACGAGGGAGACTGGGTAGATGTCATTGGTGACAGCCAGATTGGAACAATCCGTGCACATGTTACAGAGTTCATACATCCCGAGGCGGTTTACACGGTTCACGGTTTTGGAAGGCAGATTCCGCTTCAAAGTCGTGCCTACCATGCAGGAATGAGTGACCAGAAACTCCAAGAGGGGTTGCTGCTGCACATGGATGAGGCAGGAGGCGGTCTGTGCCTTTGCGAAAAGTTTGTAACTGTGCGCCGAAGCTCCAGGAATCCAAGAAGGAGGGTGGAACTGTGAACAAATATATGCTCTATCTAAATGCTAAACGGTGTATTGGCTGTCATGGATGTGAGGTTCACTGTAAGGCCAACAAAGACTTGCCAGTTGGACCCATCCTTTGTGAGATATCACATGAGCCTTTAAAGTCAGTCAAGGGTGTTCCCAAGACAGAGTTTCTCTTTCGCTCCTGCTACCATTGCGAAGATCCCTACTGTGTACCCATTTGTCCCACAGGGGCAATGAAAAAGAGGGAGGATGGCATCGTTTACATAGACCAGGATCTTTGCATAGGATGTATGGCATGCGCTGGAGCCTGTCCGTGGAACATTCCACAGGTAAATCCTGCCACTGGTAAGGCGGTGAAGTGTGATTACTGCGTGGACAGGGTGGATCAGGGCCTTAAACCCGCCTGTGTAACCAAGTGTACCACAAGGGCCCTTAAGTTTGTTGTTCTACAGGAAATATAAACCTTATTAGGCAGAACAGGGGGCCTTTACATGGCCCCCTTCTTTTTAGCAGCCTGCTCCCGTTTTAATAGGTCTTCCAGTATCTTCTCCCCTCGCTTTAAGGACTTTACATACCAAAGGGCCTCGAGCCTTTCCATCTCCTTGGCCTCAAGCCTCCAGGTGCTTCTTGGAAGCCTTTCAAGTTTTCTCCTTAGTTCAAACAAAAAAAGCGCTGCAGTTACAGATACATTAAGGCTTTCTGTAAAACCCATAAGTGGAATGTATGTGACACCATCACACCGCTTTCGAAGTTCCGGATCAAGCCCGTCAAGCTCCTTTCCGAGGGCAATGGCCACTGGTCCATCTTTCAGGTCGATTTCCTCAAGGGCAAAGATTTGTTTTCCCTTGGTCTCGGCCGCCCTTTCTGGCGGGTCAGCAGCAAGTATCCTGTAGCCCTGGGTTTTTAACACGTCTATGCAAGAGCTGACAGAATGGTGTCGAACGATGCTTATCCACTGCTGGGCCCCCATGGCAACACCGTGGCTGGGACTAAAGCGGTTTTCCACCTCTATCACGTGAAGGTCCTGGATGCCAAAGGCCTCGCAGCTTCTGACGACTGCACTCATGTTGTGCTGATGGTAAAGGTCATCGAGGACGAGGGTGATGTACCTTGTGCGTCTTGAAAGGACCTCTGAAATCTTACTGCGCCTGCTCTGCGTTAGAAGCGGGCCAAGAAGCCCCTTGATTTTTTCAGGCCCCGGCCTTTTCTGCAAGTTCCTCTGCCCCTTTAACCATTTCGTCTATGATGTCAAGTCCCCTTTGCCAGAATGACTTATCCTCAAGGTCTATGCCAAAGGGCCTTAGCATTTCGTAAGGGTCCTTTGAGCCTCCTGCCTTTAAAAGCTCAAGGTATTTCTGGACAAAGGGCTCTCCCTCCTCCATATAAAGGCCGTAAAGGGAAAGGACGAGAAGCTCTCCAAATGCATATGAGTATACGTAGCCAGGCACATGCAGGAAATGGGAAATGTAGGACCACCATATCCTGTAATTATCCGTAAGGGTGACGCTCTTTCCAAACATCTGTTTCTGGGTGTCAATCCAGTAGTCGGAGTACGTCTCAGGGGCAAGTTCCCCCTTGTCCCGGCGGTGGTTGTGGATTGCATCCTCAAAGCGGTTCATGGCTATCTGGCGAAAGACCGTTGCAAATATGGACTCTATCTTTGCCGCTGTAAATCCAAGTTTCTCCTTTGGGTCCTTTAGTCCCTTAAGGATGTCCTGGAACACTAGCATTTCACCAAAGACGGATGCAGTTTCCGCAAGAGTCAAAGGGGTGTCCGCATTGA
>JALWYS010000144.1 GCA_027003115.1 Deltaproteobacteria bacterium
GCCCTTAATATAGGGTAGTTTACAAGCTAATAATATTTCTTAACTTGATGATACGCGTAATGGAGATGTTTTTTTGATTTTTATGTAGAGATATTGGCTAGATTTTTGACATTTATTGATGTTGGTAAAATCGCTTAAAATTTGGCCAGGTTTGCCTTTACTTGTAAAGTTCAACCATAGTGTTTAAGATTTTCAGGGAAAAGGTAATCTTACGCTCATGAAAATCTATGTTTATCCACACGAGATACTGAAGAAAAAGGCTGAGCCAGTTAGGGAAATAAACGGGGCCCTTCAAAAGTTCATAGACGACATGATTGAGCTCATGTACAGGGCCAAGGGCGTGGGCCTTGCTGCAAATCAGGTGGGTGAGGCCATAAGGCTTTTCGTCATGGATGTATCTGGTAGCGAGGAGCCCCCGAATCCCATCGTTATCATTAATCCTGTAATCACTGCCCAGGAAGGAAGCGAGGTGGCAGAGGAAGGCTGTCTCAGCGTTCCCAAGTATTCCGCCAAACTCAAGAGGGCGTCTCTTGTGGAGGTAAAGGGTTTTGACAGGCACGGCAAGGAGATCCGTTACGAGGGCCAGGGACTTGCTGCAAGGTGCGTGCAACATGAAATAGACCACCTTGACGGAATATGTTTTGTGGACAGGTTGAGCTCTCTCAAGAAGGCCATGTTCAGGAAAAAATGGCCCAAAATAGTGGCAGAACTTGACCTTGGTGAAAATAATGAAAAATAGTCAGAAGCGTTACAAAATAGTTTTCATGGGAACGCCTGAATTTGCCGTTCCGGCCTTGAAGGCCCTTATTGCAGGGCCCGACGAGGTGATCGGCGTGGTGACCCAGCCGGACAGGCCAAGGGGTAGGGGCAGAAAGCTCTTGCCCTCACCTGTAAAGATGGAGGCCCAGAAGGCCAATATACCGGTTTTTCAGCCAGAGAAGGTGGGAAGCCCCGAGTTTGTTGAGATTCTAAAAGGGCTTGAGCCGGACCTTTTCGTGGTCTGCGCCTTTGGGCAGATTCTTCCCCAAAGGGTGCTTGACATACCAAGGATTATGCCCATAAACATCCACGGCTCCCTGCTACCCCGTTACAGAGGGGCTGCGCCCATGCAGTGGGCCATCTTGAACGGGGATGAGGAGACTGGCATCACCATTATGAAGATGGATGCTGGAATGGATACCGGCCCAATGCTTCTTAAACGCTCTCTTCCCATAGGTCCTGAAACCACCTTTGGAGAGCTAAGCAGTAAGATGGCCACCCTTGGGGCAGAGGCCCTCATGGAGGCCCTTGATCTTCTTGAAAAGGGAATGCTCAAGGAGGAGGCCCAGCCTAAAGAGGGGGTAACTTATGCACCTCCCATCAAAAAGGAGCAGCTAAAAATAGACTGGAATGCTCCGGCGCAAAAGATCCACTGCCAGCTCAGGGCCTTTGATCCAAGACCTGGAGCCTGGGCAATTATGGAAGACCAGAGGGTGAGACTCTTTAGTCCAGAGCTTCTTCCCAAGGAAAACCCGGGGCAAGAGCCAGGAACGATAATCAGGGCCGATGAAAAGGGTCTTCTTGTTTCCTGCCCTGGCGGAGCCCTTCTTATAAAGGAAATCCAGTGGCCTGGCAGAAAGCGCATACCCGTTTCCGATTTTCTAAGGGGCAGAAAGGTAGCGCCCGGAACGAGGCTTGGCTGACGCCTTGGCTTCATCTAAAGGGGTAAGGCTCAAGAAGGGGAAAGGCACATCCAATCCCAGGCTACTTGCAGCAAATGCCCTAGCGCTCTGGCTTTCAAAAAAGCCAGGGGCGCGGCCTGAAATCCAAAGGCTTGGAGATTCCCTTCTTAAGGGTAAAAGGTTACAGGAAAAGGACAAGGCCCTCTTCTGGCACATCCTCGTGGGAAGTGTGCGCTGGCTAAGGCTGATTAGGTGGCATCTTGAGCGGTACATAAAGAGATTTTCAAGACTTCCCTTTGAGGTCCAGGCCATCTTGTTAACTGGTGGCTTTCAGATAATCTTCCTTTCCCGGATCCCTTTTTTTTCAGCAGTTGACGAGTCAGTAAAGCTTACCCGCAGTATGGGTGCGCCCTGGGCCTCAGGCCTGGTAAATGCAAGCCTTAGAAGGCTTGCCACTTCCAAGAAGATCGTGCCTTCCACCAAGGAGGAGCTTCTACAAAGGTGCAAGGGGAGCAAGGCAAACTGTCTTTCAAACCTCACCTCCCATCCCCACTGGATGGTCAAGAGATGGCTCATGGCCTGGGGGGTGGATGGCTGTGTTTCCATCTGTCTTCAAAACAACATCCAGCCGCCCCTTACCATCAGGATCAATGCCCTCAAGATGGAAAGGGACTCCTTTTTGGAACTGTTAAAAAAAAGCGGAATATCTGCGGAAAAGACTTCACTTTCTCCCCATGGAATCAGGTTGAGGGATTTGAGGGGAAGGGTAGAAGAGCTCCCTGGCTTTGAACAGGGGCTTTTCCAAGTGCAGGACGAGGCAGCGCAGCTGGTGTCCCTTCTTCTTGATGCGAGGAAAGGGCAACAGGTCCTTGACGTATGTGCCGGGGTGGGTGGAAAGAGCACGCACATTGCTGAGCTCATGGAGGATGAGGGATATATCCTGGCATGTGACACAAACAAGAGCCGCCTTAAGATCCTTGTTGAAAATGCAAATCGCCTTGGAATAACCTCCATAAGGACATGTCAATTGCCTCAAACGAGAAAAGGGTTCATTCACAAAAAGCAGTTTGACAGAATTTTTATTGACGCTCCCTGTTCCGGCCTTGGGGTCATAAGAAGACACCCTGATATCAAGTGGAACCGTACACCAGATGACATTAGGACCCTTTCAGAAAGGCAGCTTTCACTGCTGGAAAGATGGGCAAGTTGCCTCAAAAGAAGGGGTATTCTCGTCTATTCTGTCTGCACCATGGAGCATGAGGAGACAGAAGGCGTAATCCAGTCCTTTCTTCATACCCATTTGGATTTTTCCCCTATATCTGTCAAAGAGGCGGTGCCCTGGCTTCCTGATGAGGTTGTCAAAGGCGGTTTTTTCAGGACGCTTCCCGGCCAGTACGGTATGGACGGCTTCTTTGCTGCGGTTCTTTTCAGATCATAATGAGGAATGTGTGCGGCTTTCTATCTTTCTTTTGTGCCTGAGGCATTTTTTTCAGTTAAAAAACGGAAAAAAATTGGAAATTTTCCCCTTGTTCTTCAATTATTTTAGTGTTAACAAGATGACCCAAAGGGTTTTAAAAAGCGCATTTATTGGGGGAGATTATGGGGAGGTTGTTTTTTTTTAAGCTTTTTTGGTCAATTCTGGTCCTTTTTATTGTAATTATTCAATTAACCCTTAAAGTTGGCAGGGGTTTTCTTTCAAGGTTTGTTCTTTGTGCCTTTGCCTTTTTGTGCAGTGCGTCCATTTCATGGGCAGCACCCGAGCCATCGGTTTCCATAGAAGTTCCTGACAGCCCATTTATTGGGCAGAATCTCAACCTCACCCTGTCCTTTGACAACGTAAATGCCACTAAGACTGGATACGGCCCCTTCATAGATGTTGTGCTTCCAGTAAACGGTGTAGATGGGGCGGCAGGCACCCAGGAGGCTGACGGAATCGACGTTACGGGGGATGCCACCTACCTTGGGGTCTCTGTCACTACTGTCACCCAGACCTTTCCCAATGATGGTGGAGGAACAGGCTGCGTTCAGCACCCATTTGCAGTGGATACGTCTGGCGATCCTCTCCAGGTTTGCGGCACGGCCGGCGACAAGCTTGTCACTATCCAACTTCCCTTTGGCTCCTTTGTTCCAGATCAACCTCCAGCGGCCATAGAGCTCCCGGTCAGTATCAGCCAGAAGGCCGATCTCAATCATGGCCTTGATATAAAGGCAAGGGCCGGTTTTCAATTCGGCGCAACCCCGGTGGATGATCATGCAACAGATCCAACCATTCTTTCAGATAGCGCCACGGATTCTTCAAGCTGGACAAGTTCTGCCACAGTCACCCCCACCCTCATAAAGCTTGAAAAACAGTATGTTGGTCCAGAGGATGAGACTGCAACAGGGCCCAATTTCCCAAGACTTTACCGCATTGAGGTGAAGCTTGCCCCGGGGCAGACCATTACGAACCTAGACGTGATAGATGACCTTCCAAATAACATGGCATTTCTTGAAGTGAACGCCACTTCCCCATCCGGCGGCACGGTGGTCTCATCTCCTCCGGTAAACAATCCGGCAAATCCGCCTAATAACGTCCTGGACGTACAATTTTCTTCTGTCACTGCAGACAACGACACTGATTCCACTGACGCCTATGTGGTCTTTAAGTACTTCATTCCCCTTCAGGATGCAGACTCAAACAACGTGATCGATCCCCAAAGCGGTGACGACGTAAATTCCACCAACCAGGCCTGGTTGGTGGAATTTACGTCGTCACCGCTTTGGGGATCGATCACGT
>JALWYS010000145.1 GCA_027003115.1 Deltaproteobacteria bacterium
GGTGCTGGAAGAAAGCCTTTACACCGACAATATTATTATCTGGCTTGGGGACAAGGATCGCGGCTATCACCTGGTGCGTGCAAGCGGAAAAGATACGCAAAATTTGTCAGATGCGGCACTTATCTCTCCCGACAGTCCCATTGTAAAGTATCTGGAATCACATCCCTTTCTATTGATTAATGGAAACCAGCCACATGGACAGGAAGAGGATAATACCATTGAAAAGGAACCTTTTCTGAAAGCCCTTGGGCTTGAACTTTTGTGTCCCCTCATTGCCGGAACCGAGCTTGTTGGCATCGTTGGGCTTGGCCCTGAGTTTACAGGGGGAAGTTACGGTCAGGATGATTTTGACCTGCTTAGCGCCCTTGGCAGCCAGGCGGCCTCGGCCATCCTTGCCGCACGTATGTCGGAAAAATTGTCAAGGCTTCGGCAGGAGCAGACCTGGGACCGTTTGTCTGCCTTTGTGCTTCATGACATAAAAAATGCCTCGAGCATGCTTGCCCTTTTACGGGAAAACGCCCCTGAAAACTTGCATGATCCGGATTTTCAGCAGGACATGCTGGAGCTTATAGACGATTGCCTTAGGAGAATGAACAGGGTCCAGGAACGTCTAAGGACATTAAAAGACGAAATCAGGCCCAAGTTCCAGGAAATGGATCTATCAGAATTTTTAAAGAAGTGGTGCGAAGGGTTTTCGAGCAGACTTCCACGCCTTGATATCAGGCTTGACGTCCAGGGACCCATACCTGTCAAAAGCGATCCGGCTCTCCTGTCAATCATCCTTGAAAATCTACTGTTAAATTCCTTTGAGGCAGGAGGAGACGCTACACGGGTAAGCATCAGTGCGCATAGAAACAAGAACGGTGAAAAGGCCATTTTGGAAATCAAGGACAATGGACCTGGAATACCAGAAGATCTTCTTCCGGAGGGACTCTTTGATCCTTTTACCACCACCAAGGAAAGTGGCAGTGGAGTCGGGCTTTGGCAGGTAAAAAGGCTGGTGACTGCCCTAGGGGGAAGAATACATGCAGAAAATAGGAGTGGAGGAGGGGCTGGATTTGTGGTGGAGTTACCACTCTGAGGGTTGGTAGTGTGTCGGAAAATTTAACATGTCCAGCAACCGATTCTTTTAACCATCTTTAGATGGGCCTTTTGCCAAAAGCGCTTTTCGGAAAGTATTGCTTTCATTAACTCAAGTTTCTCAGTTGGTTTTTGAGAAGATAGAGCTCTGGCGTACGTGAGTGGTGTCGGATAATTTTACAATGGTGGGGCGTCAGGCGACGTTCAGGTTCCCAAAAATCATTAAAATCAATATGTTGTGTTGGTGGCATGATGGTTGCAGAAAATAAAAGTGGTTTGTTATTAAAATAAAAAGGAAAAAGGAGGAAAAAAGGTGAAGAAATTTTTGTTGATGCTATGTGCTGTGATGTTGGTTTTTGGATTAGTTAAAAGTGCCAATGCCTCGATTTTTAATGCAGGTTTTGAAACAGGAGATCTCAGTGGCTGGACTTCAGGAGGGCAGGCAGGCGTGCAAAGTGATGTTGTATATGAAGGAAACTTCGCCGCCTGGATAGGCACTGTGGACTTTGACAACGATGGCTATAATGATTTTACAAATGAAGAGGGGACGGAGGGTTATACAAACAACTGGATTTCACAGACGGTAGACGTAACAGGAATGAGTACTTTGTCCCTCTGGTATAATTTTTATACTTGGGATTATACAGGCTATGATGAGCCTGGATTTGAGATTCAAATAAACGGCTCTCCTGTGCTTTCTATCAATGCAGCTGATATCGATACAACTGGAGACTTAGACTGGACAGGCTGGCAGCTATTTACTTATGATTTAACCGGGTATGCCGGAAATACCCTGGATCTAACCGTCTATGCCGGAAATACTGTTGATTCGTCATATCAGTCATGGGCATATATTGATAATACTGCCCCTGTTCCTTTACCCTCCACCATTTTACTTATGGGTACTGGACTTGGCTGCATCGGACTTTTTGGTAGAAAGGCCAAAAAGAAAATAACCGGATAGGTGGAAACTCAAAAATTATAGTAATAGGAAAAGGCCCTGCAGTGTTTATGCCTGCAGGGCCTTTTTATTTTCCTCACTCTTGAAATCCTTTTACCAGAACTGCCAGCTTCCTGTTAAGAGCACATAAATACCAAGGCTCAGGTTGGTTGTCGCATGGGCAATAACGGCACCTGTAAGCCTTTTTTGCCAAACCACTATCAGGCCGTAGATCATACCCGCAATAATACCTTCAACGACCCTGTGGTGTTCAAGACCAAAGACAACGGCCACAGAGATGAAAGAAAACCATGTGAAGGTTCCCATGGGCACGGAATCAAAGTCTGGGTTAATTAGATAGCGCATGAGAAAGGAGCGCCAGAAAAGCTCCTCCATTACGGGCACCACCAGTGCAGCCCCTGAGAGGCGGAAAAAGATCAATAAACCAGCGCCAAGGCCTGATCCGGCGTAAGCAAAAGGGTTAAAACCCGAATTTTTTCCCACAAAGGGAAGGAGGCCGTCTCCCATGATCCAAATGAGCAAAACAGCAAGGCCAAGGGCAATTGAAACAAGTACCTCAAAAACGGAAAGGCGGCAGGCCAGGTCTGACTTGTATCTGTGGCGCAAAATCCATAATAGTATTCCCACAGTGACGGTTTTCAAAACGTAGAGGAAGGGCGATAAGGAATGAAAGAATTCCACAGGTGCGGTAAAAAGCATGAAGACCGCAAATGGCAGCACATAGGGCAGCCATCTGGCCTCTCCCACCAGGGCCTTTGCTTTGACCGTAAGCCTTGTCATTTTTTGATGGCAAGTCCGTGTTTCTTTAAGAGGTCATGGAGCGTGGGCCTGCTTACTTCAAGGAGTTTTGCCGCCTTGCTTATGTTGTTTCCAGTGGCTGCCAGGGCCATTTGGATTGCCCTTTTCTCTGCCTGGCTTCTGGCTTCCTTGATGGTCACAAGCTTACTGCCTGCTGATTCTTCCTTTAAATCATGGGCAAGACCAAGGTCTTGGGCCGTTACTGTATTGTTTTTTGCTGTGGCAATGGCGGCGCCGTATGCGATTTTGAAGCTCCCTCACGTTTCCAGGCCAGTTGTGGGATGAAAGGGCAGACAATGCATCCGAGGAAAATCCGATACGAGCCCTTTTTAGTTTCTTTGCCTCATCTGCAAGGAACCTGTGGGCGAGAAGGATCACGTCTTCATGCCGGTCCTTCAGATCAGGAAGGCTGATATTTAAGACATTCAGCCTGTAATAAAGGTCCTTCCGAAATTCCCCCTTTTCCACTGCCTTTTCAAGGTCTTTATTGGTAGCTGCCAGGACCCTTACGTCAAGTTTTATGGTCTTTCGTCCACCAAGGCGTTCAATGGTAGATTCTTGCAAGAATCGTAGCAGTTTTACCTGCATGGCAAGGGGGAGCTCCCCTACTTCATCGAGAAAGACGGTTCCTCCGTCTGCCTGCTCAAGCCTTCCGATTAGTGTGGATGTTGCCCCTGTAAAGGCCCCCTTTTCATGGCCAAAAAGCTCGCTTTCCATAAGGCTTTCAGGAATGGCCCCGCAGTTTATGATGACAAGGGGCTTGTTTGAGCGCTTGCTAAGGTTGTGGATGGCCTTTGCAGCCATTTCCTTTCCCGTTCCAGTGCTGCCTGTTATGAGGACGGGAAAATCCGTATCCGCGGCAATGCGAATGGCCTCAAAGACCCTTTTCATGGGTTCTGACATGCCCAATATGCCACACAAGTTATCGCCCTCAAGGACCTTGTGCCTTAGTTGCCTGTTTGCCTCCTCAAGTTCCTGGAGTTTGAAGGTGCGTTCAAGGATTACCTTTAGCAACTTGAGATCAATTGGCTTTGAACAGAAATCAGCTGCCCCGAGCCTTACGGCCTTCATGGCAGTTTCATGGTCGTCGTTTCCGGTTATCACTATGACCCTGGTATTGGGAGAGATTTCATGCATGCGTTCAAGCAGGGAAAGCCCCTGACTAGGGTTGTCCGGGAAGGGCGGAAGCCCAAGGTCAAGGGTGGCAACAGGAAAGGAATCGGCTTTGAGACACCGTTCGGCTTCGGTTACGTCACAGGCAATGGAAACGTTATACTCCTTGTTGAGGCCCCACCTGAGCTGTTTTGCTACTGCAGATTCATCTTCTATGACAAGAAGTTTCTTTTTCATATGGGCAGACAGGCCTTCGGTCTTGCCATAAAAGGGCCAACATGCAAGAGCCTGCAAGGCTCCTTAAATATGAAATTGTAAGCCCAGGCGGTTGCCATTTTTATTAAGAGCTTAAAATTATTGACCAACATGCAAGACAATTAGACGCATTAGATTACTTTGTCAATAATTGATG
>JALWYS010000146.1 GCA_027003115.1 Deltaproteobacteria bacterium
GAGAGGGAGGGATTCGAACCCTCGGTGCGCTGTTAACGCACACACGATTTCCAATCGTGCCCCTTCGGCCGCTCGGGCACCTCTCCAAAAACATATTCAAAATAGGTTCACTCTTATACACTTTCAAGTCCAGAACAGTCAACAAAATAAATGGCGGAGAGGGTGGGATTCGAACCCACGGTACGCCTTTTGGGCGTACAGACGATTTCGAGTCGTCCCCGTTATGACCGCTTCGGTACCTCTCCGTCTGGTTGCAGGATTCGGTGAAGAAACCGGACTTCCAATATGAAAGATAGCAAATGAAGCCCCTCAAGGCAAGAAAGGCGTCTCTTTGTGTTTGCTGGCCAACCAGTTGATTTTTCAACCCTTTTTAAATTGTTTCTTGATAAAATCAATGGCCTCTTCCCTGGTTGAGACGGTGCCTTCCACCTGCGCCTCCCTTACGGCCCTCAGGGCCTTGCCAACGATCGGCCCAGGGCCCACCTGGAGCGCCTTCATGACGTCCTGGCCTCTTAGAAGTGGCGGATTTTCTTCAACGGGTTTAAGGCTCTTTAGGTAAAAGTTGTGAATCTTACTGAAAAGAAGGCCTATCTCATCATCCAGCTCCTTGGGTTTCATGGGGCCGCACCCAGCCATGCTGTCTGACATGGCAAGGAGGAAAAGGGCCGGATAATCAGGCCCGATCTCATCAAGAAGCCTTCTCATGGCCCTTTTTGACGGGCCCGATTTTCTAAGGTCATTGAGCAGATGAAAGGGGCGCATGTGGAGCCTTACCAGCATGGAGACAAACCTTTGTTTCTCCTTTGACCAGCGAAGTCTTTTGGCAACGTCTCTTGCCATCTGGGCCCCTTCCTTGTCGTGTTCGTAAAAGGTTACCCTTCCGTTTTCCTTCTGGCCCTTTCTGGCAGGCTTTCCAAAGTCGTGCATGAATGCAGCCCACTTCAGCCAGGGCACCCGCTGGCTATTCGCCTTTAGCCACTGCCTGAAGGGCTCGCAATCGCGAAATTTTATGCACGGATTATCAACAAGTTTGTCCATTGAAGAGACCGCCTCGAAAAGGTGGCCAAGAACGTCCAGGTGGTGAAACCCTGGCTGCTCAACCCCTTCCATTTCGGCGGTTTCAGGAATTATGGCCCTTAAGAGCGAGCATCCGTAAAGTTCCCTAAGGATGGTACCGGAAACCCCTGATGCCATAATCTTGTCAAATTCAAGGTCTATGCGTTCCGGTGCGGATTTCAAAGTGGAGGTGGCCATTTCCGATATCCACGAAAGTGTTTGCGGCTCAATCACAAAGCGAAGCACTGCCCTGAACCTGAAGGCCCTGAGCATCCTGAGGGGGTCTTCCGCAAGGTTTTCCCTTGAAATGGCCCTTATGAGGCCCTCTTCCAGGTCCCCTTTTCCGTTAAAAGGGTCAATGGTGGCAGAGGCAACAAAATCCCTGGAACAGTAAAGACCTGCGTTTTCCTTCATGGAAAGGTGGTCAAGGGCCTTATGAAGGGGCACGGCCATGGCGTTTATGGTGAAGTCCCTGTGCGAGAGATCTTCTTGGATGGTTGTCGCATCCCCCCTGAACTGGCTGAAATCATAGGAGAAATCTCCAACCACTACCCGTGCAACCTGAAAGGCCTCATCCAGCATCACAAATGCCCCTCCAGAGGCGTTGGCAAGTTTTTTTGCAGCGGTAACGGCGCCATGGCTAAAGACAAGGTCTATGTCCCTAACTGGTTTTTTAAGGAGCCAGTCCCGGACAGGGCCTCCGGCAATGAAGACCTGTTCCTTCTGATTTTTTTTAGCCACGAATCTCAGAAGCTCTATGGGGTTCATGGCTCCTACTTGAAAAACAGGTATGCAGAAAGCCCCATAAGGACCACTGCAAAGATTTTCTTAAACTGCAGGGTGGATACTTGCTCCAGCAAAAGCGCTCCAAGCTGGGCGCCTGCCACACCCCCAAGTCCAAGGATGACACCTGTTTTGAAATCCACGTTGTCAAGCCTTCCGTGGGCAAAAAGGGCCGATGCGCTTATTACCAAAATGGCCATGAAGCTTGTCCCAACAGCCTTCTGGGCGCTGTAGCCAAGGAGTAAAAGGAGGGGAACCACCAGGAATCCTCCACCAAGGCCGGTAAAGGATGCCCCGATTCCAACTGCCATACCTGTGAGCAAAAGTGTTATCCAGTTCATGGGCGCTTAGGTCCTTTAACATTATTTATATTGCAAAAGCAAATGGCTGGCTTTATATTTGCTGCAAAAATAACCTATGGAGTAAGAAATATGCAGTGTACCACCAATAGACCAGGAGATGAATGTAAGTTTATGGGGAAAAAGGGCTGCACCTTTCTAGGTGGCGCCTGTTTCCAGATCGTTGAAAAGTGCGAGGGTTGCAACAAGATCGTAGAGACTGCCGCAGGGCGTTTCTGCGCTGTCTTTCCCCATCCGGAGATGAAGTGGAAAAGGGGCGTTTGCAACTTTGCAAGCCACGTAAAGCCTGAGATAAGGCAAGATGCCTCTGGAAAGGCCATTAACCCGCTAAAGGCGGCAAAAAGGGCATCAAGGGGCCGTTAATAGTCTTTTACCTTTATACGGTTTTAAAGGGAGGGGTTTTAATGCCCCTCCTTTTTTATTTTGCCAAAAAGCCCGTCCACGTCCACCTGCCTCTTTATTAGACCTTGCTCAAACATGACCTTTTCGGTCTGATGCCACGCAGGCATGTCTATGAAGCCGATCTGGCGCCTGCCCTCTGCAGTGACAAGTTCCTTTGTGGCCTCGATCTGGCGGATAATGGTCTTTATGGACAAGGTCTTTTCATAGCGTGAAAGGATCCTTGCCATTTCCTGCCTGTTGCTGTCCTTAAGGGCCTCCTTCCAGCCGGTGAGGATACACTGCGTAAACGTCTTTACGATTTCTGGATGTCTTGAGGCAAATTTCCTGGATGTGATGAGGGAGTTTGCCACAAAGTTTATGCCGTAGTCAGAAGGGTTCAGGAATCCAGGCCTGTCCCCCATGGCTTCCATCTTTTCAGAAAGTGTGATGCCCTGGGTGTTTCTGTAACAGGGCCAAAGGTCAACCTCTTTCTTCCAGAAGGGTGCATAGTCGTAGGTTATGGCATAGATGTGAAGATGGTCTGGATCAAGGCCCAGACTCTTTGCAAGAGCCATGAAGATGGCCTCGTCGTTTCCCCCATAGGTTATACCAACGGTTAAACGAGTGAGATCCCTTCGAAGCTGCTCCCTGCTGTGGCCTTCGAGGTCCACCCTGGACTTCATGTATATCCACTGAAGGGGATTTACCTGAAATATCTGGGCAAGTACAAGGACATCTGCACCCCTTGAGACGGCCCTTAGCACCTGGTCGGCCGAGGCCACTCCAAACTGGGCGCGGCCTAGCTCAAGTTCTTCGATGGCGTCTTGTTCTGCACCGCCTTCCTTAACCGTTACGTCAAGGCCGTTTTTCTTGAAAAGCCCTTTGTCCCTTGCCCAAAGATCCCCGGCAGTGCTTGCGTTAAAAAGCCACTTGAGCCTGTAGGTGATCTTTATGGCAGATCCCCTGGCCGCCCCTTTCTTCTGATGCCCAGACTGATTGCAGCCCGAAAGTAGGAAGAGGAAGGCAAATATAATGGCCAGGGACCTGATTGCGCTCTTCATGGAGGCCAGCCTTTTATGTTTTACCCCTCGCTGTTAAGCTTGGTTTTCTTATAGTCCTTTGGCACTTCAAAGGCGGATGCAGGAATGCCTTCTTCCTTTACGGAAACAACCTCCTGGATACTTCCCTGTTTGTTCATGTTCATGTTGTTGGGGTAGTGTATCTGTTTTACTATTTCGCCCTCCTTCTGGAGCTTTTGCTCCATTTCCATGAGTTGGGTCAGGCTTGAGTTTCCAAATACGTTTAATTGGCTTGAAATGTTGTTCATGGCCTTTTCGAACCTTTCTATCTTTTCTCCGTCTATCTCCTTGAGCATCCTGTCTCTTAGGGCCTTTGACACCCAATACTCGCCAATTTTTTTGCCGTTTTGTGTGATTACGTAGTGGGTTGCCTCGTATCCTGCGATCCTTTTCCTGTCACCCAGTTTTTTGAGCACGAGTTTTGACGATGGGCCTTGGGATATCCCCATCATCTTTTCCATCATTGCCCTTTGCTCAGGTGAAAGACCCTTGAGATGTGCCTTTAGCTTGTCCATTCCCCTCTGCATCTGTTTGACCATGCTGTCCAGGCTGGTAACTGAATATTCCTTCTTCTTGGGGTTGACCATGGTCATGGTGCCAGTTGCAAGATCCACTATGGAATAGT
>JALWYS010000147.1 GCA_027003115.1 Deltaproteobacteria bacterium
AGGTATTGTGAGGGGAAGCCCCCTTTTTCTTGCTTCCTCTAAAAGCTCCATCTAAAGGATGTGCCGATGACGTGGGCCTGTCCCTTGTAGGTGCCGTCAAGGGTAGGGGTCATTGGGGAGGTCCCTCCGTTTTCCACCAAAACGTAAGTGTAAGAGGCATCTATACCCATGTGCTTGTAGTTCCAACCGAGCCCCACGCTGAATACGTGGCGATCGTTGGTGGGGAGGGTCGGCTCCCTGTACTTGTTCTTGATTGGCGACTTATCATAGGCATAGGCAGCCCTGAACTGCCACATCTGGTTGTAGTTGTATTCTGCCCCAAACTTGAAGGCCCAGGCATCTTCCCAGTTTCTTGGAATTCTTACCACGCCTGGTTTTGCTGTGCCAGGTGCCTTTTCGTATTCAAAATCCAGACTTTCATAGGAGGACCAGTCTGTCCATACTATGTCCATGGAAAACGTAAAGTTCTTTATGGCGGTCGTGGCAACACCAAGGGAAACGGTTCTGGGCAGGCTTACGTCCAGCCACATATCCGATTTTTGAAAAGGCGGCAACGCCATGGTGTAGCGGGCAGTGCCCCTGAGCCCAATATCCACCTGGGAGTGGTAGGTGACACCAAAGCTCCAATCTTTTATAGGTTTTGCAATCATGGAGACGGTGTATCCGTAGGCCCAGTCCTCACCGTTCATGTTGGTCTTGAGCCCGGGAACACGGGGAGTTACTGCCTTTCTCATGTCTGCAGTGGCGTACACGAAATTTGGGCCTGCCGAAAAGGATATCCAGTCAAGGGGCTTTATGGCAACTGCAGGAGAGATGAAAAGACAGCGAAGCTCCGTGTAAACGGCATAAAATTTCCCTGGCCAGTTATTATGCCACTCGGTGGTGAGCCCGTACGGGACATTTATGGCCATGGAAAGCCCGAACTTGTCCCCAAGGGGCATGGCGCCGTAAACGTGGGGAAGGGGATAGACCTTGTCCTTCATGTCCCAATGGCCATTATCAGAGTCAAGCTTCATCTGCGGAATGACAGCTGCCATACCTGTCATGAACTTTGGGCCATCCAACATGGCTGAGACAGCCGGATTGAACCAGGCGCTTTCAACCACGTCCGTTCTGGCTGTCATTGCGGCTCCAAGGCCCGCTGTCCTTGCAGATATCTCGTTAAATAGCTGAAACCCAGCAGCAAGGACGCTTTCGCAGTGAAATGCACGTACGGCAAAGAACAGGATCAAAATGGTAACGAGTTTTTTTTGCATGGTTTGTCCCTCCCTTTGGACTGTCATAATTTTGACTTCCCTTATAGACTCTTTTTCGGCTCCCCTCCGAAAAAGATGAATACAAAGGATCAAAACCAGCACTCATGCCTGAATCTGGATTTATAATGAGTTTTTTCAGATTTTCAAATAAATAATGGAAACATAGGCAAGGTAAGCCCCAAGAAGCACGATCCCCTCCATCCTGGATATGCGTCCATTACGGAATATGGGAATCAAAACAAGGCTGAAGGCCGCCATGGCAGGAAAATCCGTAAGCAGCACATGGGGGTTTATTGCCAGCGGCTTGATGAGTGCAGCAGACCCAAGAATGCCGCAGCTGTTGGCAAAGTTGCTTCCGAGCACGTTTCCTATTATTAGCCCTGCCTGCCTCCTTCTAAGGGCCGAGATTGTGCTTGCAAGCTCTGGAAGCGAGGTTCCAACTGCTGTGAGGCTAAGCCCTATTATTAGCTCTGGGCAGTTGAAATATCTGGCAATGGATGTGGCCCCCTGGATAAACAGATGAGAGCCTCCAACAAGGCCTGAAAAACTTAGAAGAATCAGACTAGTCCTAAAAAGGTACCTGGGGGGGCCTTTCTCCTCTGCCTCCAAGGGTTCGGATGCCAGGGTGTACGAGCTCCGCTTGTTCACCAGGAAATAGAGATAGGCCCCAAAGGATGCCAAAAGTATAAGGGCAGCCGGCCTTGTAAGTTCTCCCTTCCAAGCAGCAAGGCCTATGAGGATAACCGAAAGAACCAGAAAAGGGAGCTCCACCCTCGCAATCCTTCTAGGGACTTCAAAGGGCCTTACCATGGCGGCTATTCCAAGAATCAACCCAATGTTTGCGATGTTACTGCCAATGATGTTTCCAACTGCCAGGTCAGCCTGGCCACGCACGTTTGCCATCACCGTTACGAAAAACTCCGGGGCTGACGTACCAAAGGCCACAACGGTAAGGCCTATGATGATGGGTCTCACTCCAAGACCTCTTGCAAGGATGATGCAGTGATGTGTCAAAAGCTCGGCCCCGCCCATGAGCAGGACAAAGCCGAGGGAGAGTTCTATGAAGGAGATGAGAAGGGTCATTTGAAATTATGCGTGCCTGCGTTTGCAAAATAACAGCGTTATAAAAACCGCACCATATTAGGTGGCCCTGGACAGATTGGCAAGAAAAGGAAGGCCAATAAAATAAAAAGGGGCCGTAAGGCCCCTTTTTTTATGGCGTTTTCAGCCGATACTGGCTACTTTTTGTGGCTTGCCCTCATCTGGTTTGCAAGTTCCCTGATCTCGCCAAGGTCCTTGGTCATCTGGGCCCAGCCGTACCAGTAGGCATAGTCTGGATTTACATGGAAAAATCCTTGATATGCGCGCATCCTGTGCTTCATGTACATCTGGAACAGGACCTGCTCAATATACGACATATTTTCCGAAGCGCCCTTGTAGCTATCACTGCCAGGCTTGCTGTAATCCGTCCTCATGAAATAGAGAAAATCAGGATAGGCAAAGGCCTGGGTCTGACGTTTTTTCAAGATACCGTCCTTGTAGAGGTCTGCCACAATATTGATGGCCTCAGCCAGCATAATGGTGGTCTTCTTGATCATCTCATCACCCATCTCCAACTGGGAGCGTACATATTTTTCAGAGTGGCAGGTGGTGCATCTTTTTACCATCTTTTCCCTTTCACTCTGCCAGGACTCTTGGTCAAGCCTTGCCATCTGAACGGCCTTTACAGCGTCAAGGCGTGCAGTTGGCTTTCCTGTCTCAGGATTTATCACGCCAAGTGCCTTGAGAAGTGCCAACTGGGCGTCAGCCCACTCCTTGTCCTTGATGGGCAGGCGTACGCCAAGAAATCCCCAGGCTGTCCTGTTCTCATGTGTTCCGTTTGGCAGGTGACAGAACTGGCAAGTGGGGGCCTGGGCATCCTTTGGAAGATCGCCCTGTACCTTTGCAAAGTAACGCTCTCCGTGCTTTGAATGCGACCACATCTCCCACTGGGGATGATCGTAACCCATGTGACACTGCTGGCATGCCCTGGGATTCTGGGCCTCTTTCTTTGAAAAGGAATGGCGAGTATGGCACTCGTCACAGGAGTTGTTCTGGTAGCGGTAACCCTTGGCATGCTGCTCCTTTTTCTGTGCCTCAGTCTTGATGCCCATGTTATGGCAGCCGCCGCAGCCCTTTCCGCCTTCCATGAGCTCATCCGGCTCAACATGGGTTACAGGCAGGGCATTAAGGGAGGTCCATCCAAACTGGTGCTTACCCTTCTTGAAGGAGTTGAACTGTTCCTCGTGACACTCGGCACACTTGTGCTCATCAGGAAGCACTACCTTGTCTACATCTTTTGCGCTTTTGTGGGCGGTCCCATGACAAACATCGCAAGTCACTTCGTTTTCCGCGTGCTTGCTAACAGACCAATCCTTCACCTGTCCAGGTGAAACCTTCTTGTGACAGTCAATACAGGCGTTTCCCGCATAAAGGGCGCCTGCAAACAGACTGACAACAAAGAAGACCGCAACTGAACTTGCATAGCAAAAACTCTTCTTCATTGCTCCTTCTCCTTTCTCCTTTTTTTGATTTATTAAATTTTAATTTAATATTATTTTATTTAAAAGTAAATTGGTTCCCGACTAAAAAATCACTCAAGGTTTTTCAACCGCCTCCTTCAGGATTGGTCCCTTAATTCCCACAACCGTGTAATTTATGTCATGATCCTTGCCTGCCTCCTTCAGGGCGTGCTTCAATATCCCGAGCATGGTGGAGCAGCAAGGCACCTCCATTATCACTGTTGAAAGAGACGCTATATTATTTTTTATAAATATTTCCCTGAATTTTTCAACATATTCCTGCTGATCATCAAACTTGGGACAACCCATTAGGATGATCTTGCCACCCACGAACCTTTCATGAAAATCTGGACAGGCAACGGCCGCACAGTCGGCAACCACGAGAAGGTCTCCGTTTTGTAGAAAGGGTGCATGGGGAGGGATCAGGCGAATCTGGATGGGCCAGTGGCCTAAAAG
>JALWYS010000148.1 GCA_027003115.1 Deltaproteobacteria bacterium
CAGCACTGAGGAAGGAGGCCCAAACACTTTTTAAAAGCGTTCGAATCTTTAAGCCCAAGAGCTCAAGGGCAGAAAGCGTAGAAAAGTTTCTTCTGTGTCAGAACAAGAAGTCGTAGGAATTGGCTGGGCTGTATATTCACATACCCTTTTGCAGGAAAAGGTGTAACTACTGCTCCTTTGTCTCCTTTGAAGGAAGGCTACATCTGATACGCCAATATGTTTCCTGCCTGAAGAAGGAGGCAGCGCTTACAGTAGAGACAGGCTTAACAGATGGACTTTCCTTTGATACCATCTATTTTGGAGGTGGAACCCCTTCCCTTCTGCCTGCTGATTCCATCCCTGGGCTCATTGACCAACTGCTTTCAATACTTCCCGTCTCATCTGGAAACGGCCTTGAAATAAGCTTTGAGTGTAACCCAGAGTCTGTTCATACGCCCTTACTACATGCGCTGAGGAAGGCAGGGGTAAACAGAATAAGCCTTGGCATCCAGGACCTTACGGAGAAGGGACTTTTGACCCTTGGAAGGATACATTCTGTCTCAGATGCCAAAAGGGCTGTTCGGAAGATAAGGGAATTCGGATTTAAAAACCTCTCAGTGGATATAATCTACAGCCTTCCTGGACAGGACGTGAGGCTTCTTGAAAAAACTCTTAAAGAGGTCGTCAGCCTTGGCCCGACCCATATTTCGGCATACGAGCTTACTGTGGAAAAGGAAACCAGGCTCTACCAGATGGTTAAAAAGGGCAAGGTAACGCTTCCAGGCCAGGATGAAAGGCTTGGGCTTACAAAATTTCTTGAAACATTTCTTGAGGCAAGGGGCATTAAGCAGTACGAAATCTCAAACTTTGCCAGAGACGGCTTTGAATGCAGACATAACGTAAACTACTGGAAGTGCGGAGACTATCTCGGACTTGGCTGCGGTGCAGTATCTTATATTAATGGAATCAGGTACTTTAATACCACTGACATCAACGATTACGTTAAACGGACAGAGGCTAAGGAGCTACCTGTTTCCGAAAAGGAGCGTCTTGACAGAATTACCAGATTCAGGGAAACATTTGTCATGTCTCTTAGGATGACAAAAGGGATTGAGCTTGTATCCCTAAAAAGTCTCTTTGGAATAGATCCCCTTTCCCATTACAAGGGCCTTATTGAGGGGATGTGCCAAAACGGCCTCATGGAGATGGATGACAGGAAAACCAGGCTAAAACTCACAGAAAGGGGCCGATACATATCAAACTACGTACTAAGCCACTTCGTATGAATCATGCGTTTAAGGCCCTCATACTTGCTGCAGCCTCGTTCTGCCTGCTTTGCGGATGCTCTGATTTCAGGGACAGGTGCACCAATATTTACAGCCCTGATGTCAAGATCATAAACCATCACATCGAGAAACACTACCAAGCCGTAAGGTCCCTGGCAAAACGGCTCTATGCCAGAAACCCCTGTTATGAGTCAGACCTTCGCGTAAGAGTAGAGAAGATAAGGGCCATATTTGGCGAAAAAAGTTCTTATTCCATTCCTTACCAGCTGCAGATTATGCTCTCTCACGAGCTTTTAAAGACCGCCTTCAGTCCCAAACCTCCCATAGGGGACAGGGTGCTTATACTAATCCTTGGCCTTAAAAGGGGAATAGACGAGGCCTACAACACCGGGCGCGGACCCTTTCTCACAGGTTGCCAGATAGATGCAAAGCGCCTTGAAAGGCTCTACAGCAACATATCCCAGACAAACTGGAGGCTAAAGACCTATAAAGGGCCGGATGGAAGGCCCCTGTTTCTTACAAACCAAGCCTCTCTAGACGGCTATGTAAATATGGGATTTGAGGTTATCATGACGCAGATGTTGACTCGAATTCAAGATGATATTTATCTTAGGGGTGGCCTTGAGGGTAATTTGACCTTCAGGCTCAGTACCGTGTTTCTTTCTATTTTATAAGCAAGAACCATCTAAAAAAAGGAGCTAGACATATGTCCCAGGGACCTGAATCATATCTTGACGACTCAAAACAGCTTACCGACGACAGCACCTTCTGCTTTTCTTGTACGCCTGAAAAGAAGTGCTTTACCAGGTGCTGTTACGACATCAATCTCGTGCTAATGCCCTACGATATCCTGAGACTCAAGAACAGGCTTGGCATGAAGTCCGGGGATTTCCTCAAAAAATACACCTCGGTTCACGTGGGTTTTGGATCAGGACTGCCGGTTGTAGTGCTTAAGATGGACGGGCCATATCTTAAGTGCCCTTTCCTTGAGGAGGGAAAGGGATGCACTGTCTATGACGCAAGGCCAGGGGCCTGCCGCACCTATCCCCTTGCAAGAATGGCAAAAAGGAGCAAGGACTCGGAGACGGTTGAGGAATTCTATTACATTGTCAGAGAACCAGACTGTCACGGTTTCAGGGATGGCAAGGAGTGGACCGTAAGGGAGTGGAAGGAAAACGAAGGCATAGACGAATACAACGAGATGAATGACATCTTTGGTGAGCTGCTCCAGGCAAAGACCGAGTCTGGGATCGAAACCTTGAATGCGGACCAGATAGATATATTTTACATGGGATGTTACGATATAGACTCTTTTAGAGAAAATTTTCTTGAGGGACCGAACCTTGAAAGATACATGGAGGACCCGGAGGTGATCGAGCTCATCTCAAAGGATGAAAAAGAGCTTTTAAAATATGGCATGCGCTGGGTCAAGAAGAAACTGTTCCAGGGAGGATGTCTTGCCTGTGCAGGCAGCTGTTCAACGGAGAAATAAGAAAAAAGGCTTGGGAAGGCGTTTTTTCACCCACCCTCTTACCGTTGCCGGGGGCCTTCTCCTTGCCAGGTTTGGGCTTGATCTTTTCGCACAAATGATCCTTGAAAAACACCAAAGAAAGAACTCACTAACTGAGAGAAAGGAGGAATGCCAATGCCCTTGAAGGCCTATATCCTGATCAACACCAAGATAGGAAAAACCGCGGATGTTTTAAAACAGCTTAAGGAGATGGATGAGATCAAGCACCTGGATGTCATCATGGGCCCTTATGACATCATTGCCCAGGTGGAAACAGATTCCCACGATTCCCTCTCACAGATAGTCATGCAGAGGCTTCAGGCCATTGACGCAATAAAGCACACTATGACCTGCACCGTGGTAAATGTGGATCAGGAAACACAGACGTAGCCTGAAAGCACTTCCTTTTAAGGCGAATTTAAGATGCCACACTGTTTATTGAAAGGATAAGTTCCACCTCTCCAGTGGTAAGACCTGCCATCTCGGCTATCTGGGCCGCCTCAAACCCCTTCTCATGAAGAGCAAGCACCTTGTCCCGATTTATCAGAAAGGTGTTTTCACCTCCCGGACTTTTTTGGAGCAGCCGGGACTTGAGTTCACTTGAAAGTCTCGCCTTTTCCTCCACTATTTTGTCAAGCCGTCTCACTAGTTCCTGACTCTCCTTAAGTTGGCTTATGAGAAGCTCAAGCCTTCTGGGACCAAGCTGCCTGACCTTGAAAAACAGCCAGCCAATAAGGACAAAGAGTAGCAGATCGCAACAGATGGAAACTATGACAAGGAACTGAATGTTCTCCATTTTTGCTCAGATCCTTATATCTATATGCCGAACTTGATGTTCAGATTCGTGGGCTGAAGCCTTGTCCTGACTCCTTTTTTGGGCAGCCTCCCCTTTCATATCCTTTTCCACTGCGTGTTCAATGGTAATCCTGTCCTTGCCAGATAGTGAAGAGGCTTCACGTTTCCTTTTCTTTCCGCCACCGTCCCGAGATCCTTGCCCTCCACGCCTTCTCCTCCTTTCATGCCTGATATTTGATGGATGCGGCCTTATTGGTGCCACTTGGCTGAGAGGAACGATATCATGGACGTAATCCTCGGGCATAAACCTACCTCAAAAGATAGCCCATCAATCGAATATCCTTTATTTTAAGGGGTGAAAATTCCATGTTGAGTCTTTTCAAAAGCGGTGCCCTGTAACGATCAAGAATGTCACCTTGGATTCCCCTTGAGATGTCAAGGCCCTTTAGCTCCTGATAAATTATGTCCCTGAGCCAGGCCTGCCTTCTCATAAGCTCCTGCTTTGTTAAGGCGTCCTGGACAATAAGCTCAACCTGGAGCTTGAAAAACACAAGCTCCCCGCCACTTTTTCCAGGGATTATGAAGGGAGCTAGGTCTATGGCCTCAAATCCTTGCCGTGCCCCGGTAGGACTCTGAATATTTACTTTTTTTTCTGCCCTTTTTACGATTTTTTGAGTTGAGACTGGCTGGGAACTTTCAAGAACCTTTGCCTGCTGGTTAGCAGGACCACTCCACATGAGATAAATGGTAAGAACTGCAAGTATTATAAGAATGGACGAAAAGCCTGTGACTATCCAGGGAAGAAGCCTTGATGCGAGCCCTGGTGCCTCTTTTGGGGATAAATCCTCTACCTCATCGACTTGGTTGTCCTCGATATCCTCCTGTTTCTTTTCCGCCTCCTCTGATCCTTGGCCCTCATCTGCTAAAAGTTCTTCACTAAGCTCATCTGATAAACCTTCCGACCCTTCAGAGACACCCTCAACCAAAGGCTCTGAAGGCTTGCTCTCATTGTTAGCCTGTTTTTCCTTCTCCTCTTCCTGGCTTATCTCGCTCAGAAGTTCTTCCTCAAAAAGAGGAATTTCCTCAACCTCTCCGTCATCCCAAAGCTCATCATCGTCAAGATTTATTCCAACCTCGTCCTCTGTGACTGGTTGTTGGCCCTTTTCTGCTTCAGGCTCTTTTACTTTGACAGATTCAGCTTTCTCCGGTTCGGTATCCTTGGAAGTTAACGGATCTTCTGTGACCGCCTCTTCAACATTCTCCTTGCCCAAGGCATCAATTGAGGTCTCATCGGCAGGCTTTTCCACATTCAGTGAGAGCTCTTGATCTTCAACCCCGGATTCATCAGTGGCAGTCTTAAGGCTCTTTTCCTTTCCGTTTACCTCTTCCATCTGCCGACCTAGTTCTCCAAGCTTTTCAAGGACATCTATCTTATACTCTTCAAGAGCCTGTGCCATGCATCATAATTACACAAAGATCTTTTCTATCTTCTCACCAAGGGTCTCGGGTGTAAAGGGTTTCACAATGTAGTTGCTCACCTTTGCCTTTACAGCCTCGATTATATTCTCCTTCTGGGCCTCGGCTGTAACCATCAGGAAGGGGATATCCTTTAGCTTTTCGTCTGCCCGAACCTTCTTAAGAAGCTCGATCCCAGGCATTTTGGGCATGTTCCAGTCGGAGACTATGAAGTCCACCGGTTCCTTCTGGAGGATATCCCAAGCAACAGAGCCGTCGTCTGCCTCAATAAAATTTTTAAAACCAAGCTGTATAAGAATATTTTTTACTATACGTCGCATTGTGGCAAAATCATCCACAATAAGAATTTTCATATCATAGTTTATGGCCATTTAGAGCACACCTCCTGACTCACGTTGATTTTACTAATTCATCGAACTTTTCGGACAATTTCATAAATGGGCCTAATCAAAAAATCTCACGTATCTGGGACAGCTCATTCTTGTCAAAAATCTCTGCCAGTCTGGTCCTGATAGTCATTACCGCCTTGGTATGCATTTGGGATATGCGGCTTTCCGTATATCCCATTATCTCGCCTATCTCTTTCATGGTCAGATCCTCGAAGTAGTAGAGGGAGACAACGAGTTTTTCCTTCTCAGGCAACTTCTTTATGCAGTCAACCACGATCTCCTTGATCTCAAGCATGTTCAGTCTTTCAAAGGGGTCACTTTGTCCATCATCAGCTATCAGGTCGAAAAGATCTTCATCGGTGGCGTCGGGCATGCGGCGTCTGATGGCGTCTATGTCAAGAAAGGTAACGCCCCTGGTCTTATCAAGAAGCTTGTAGTATTCATCAAGGCTTATTCCCATCTCCTGTGCGATTTCCTCATCTTCAGGAACCCGTTCAAGCCTCTTTTCCAGCCTCTCTATCACCTGCTCAAGCTCTGTGGCCTTTTTCCGGACAGAGCGGGGAACCCAGTCGAGATGCCTGAGCTCGTCGAGCATTGCACCCCTTATGCGAAATTCAGCGTATGTCTTGAATTTTATCTTTTTGGAAGGGTCAAATTTCTCAATGGCATCAATAAGTCCAATTACACCAGGGCCTATGAGGTCTTCCGGAAGAATGTGCGGTGGAAGCCTTCCGGCAAGCCTGTTGGCCACATAGTTAACAAGGGGAGAGTACTTGACTATCAACTCCTCCCTCTTCTCAGGGGTTAGATGCCTTCCCTCACCAAAGAACTCCTCTGTATAATCTTTGAGCTTAGGAGCTGCATTCGTCTTTGCCATATCTATAGCCTCAACAGATTTTTCCAAAAAAATTTTATGTTTCCGTCACTGGTTTTTACTTGCTGATTCAATATGTTTTCTGCAAGCTGCCTGAACCCCTTGCATGCCCTGGATTCTGGAAAGAGCTCAAGGGCAGGCTTTTGCTGCCGTACCGATTTTGGAATGGACATATCCTTTGGTATGTGGCCCAAGAAATTGAAGGACAAAAACCCAAGGAACCTGTCTGCAACTGCGGTAAGTTGCCTGAATATCTTGTAGGCCTCTTGCCTGCTGCTGGTCCAATTAACGATTATTGAAAATTCCTTTACCATGTACCTGGTAGAAAGCACCTTTATGAGGGCATAGGCATCGGTGATGGAAGTGGGCTCTGGCGTCAAAATAATTACCCTGCTTTGGGATGCCATGTTAAAATACATGACAGTGTCAGAAATTCCGGCAGCATTGTCTATAAGCATTACATCCACAGGGTCTTCAAGGGTGTCAAATTCGTTCAAAAGAAAGAGCTTTTCGCTTTCATTTAGATGACAAAGCTCCTGGATGCCTGAGCTTGCCGGAAGAAGTCTAATACCGCCAGGCCCCCTCATGATGATGTCCGAAAGGCTTCGTTCCCCTGAAAAAACGTGTTGGATGGAATACTTTGGCGTTATGCCAAGCATGACATCCACGTTGGCAAGGCCAAGGTCTGCATCCAGAACCAGGACATTTTTGCCCATTTTGGATATTGCAATGGCAAGATTTGTAACGATGCTTGTTTTGCCGACTCCTCCCTTTCCGCTACTGAAGCAGAGTACCCGAGGATTTGACACCGTTGCATTGTAATTTCCGTTCCCTCCGTTAAGACCCGTCCCGTCCAGGGAACAGAATGCCTTCCATTGCTTTAGAGTAGCCGCCTGATTCATATGGTCTCCGAAACCGCCTTTTTGTGGTCTCTAACTTGAACAACTGGAACTTCCAAGAGCCTTTCAAGGCCCTTCAAGGGCTCAAGTGAAAGTTCAGCAATCTCTGACCCGTGTACATGCATTATGTCCTCTGGCACCCTTTGACCGTTTGTTACATAAGAAACCGGAAGATCAGCCTCTATGAGAGGAAAAACGGAGGAGGCCAGGGACCTGGTCTCGTCTGTCTTTGTCAGGGTCCAGCCCGCAAAGGGGAATTGTCTGTAGAAACTGATGGCTCCCATAAGGTCCTCTCTCTTACTAGTTGCACTAAGCATGACCTGTGCCATAAGTCCTGGGACAGAATCAAAGAGTCTTTCGAGTTCAGTCTTATGGGAAGAAGAGAAGGGATTTCGGCCAGTTGTATCCACAAAGATGAAATCCATGTCTTTGTATTCGCCAAAAAGCCTCACAAGGTCCTTGTTCGTTCTTGCAATTTCCAGTGGGATCGACATTAAATTGGCGTACTTTTCAAGCTGTTCCCTTGCTCCCATCCTGTAGCCATCAACGCAAATGAAGACCCCTTGGCGCTTGCAGAGGAATTTTAGCCTTGCAGCAATTTTGGCAAGGGTAGTCGTTTTTCCGACACCGGTTGGCCCCACAAAGGCCCACCAACACCTTTCCTTTACATCTTCTGCCACAGGCCCTGGCTTTATGTTTGATGAAATGAAGCTTCGAAGCCTTAGCACCACTCTGTTCAAGCTACAAAGCTCATCTTCCGGGCATGACGAAAGCAGCTTGTGTACAATGTTCTGTCCCCTTTTGTCTAGTCCCAGGCAGGAGGCTATGCTGTCTGAAAGGCGCAATATGTCGTCTGGACTGTCACTTCCTGTGGCATTGAGGGCTGATTCTCTCTCATTGAGTTCTCTAAGCGCCTTGTGCATCTGTTTGATTTCGGTTTTAAGTTCATCTATTTCCTTAAGAAGCCTGGCCTCAGCATCCTGGGCCTTTGGCCTTGATTGAAATATCCTTGGAGCCCTGCCCTTTCCTACACTGGACGATTCCTTGGCCCCTCTATCAATTGCAGCCACCACTTCTACGTAATTTATGGTGCGGCCTGTCTTTTCATCAATTCTTGACCTGTTTTTTGTGCCAAGGATTATGGCATCAGGCCCAAGGCTTTCCTTGACCTTTAAAAGTGCCTCTGAAGCATTTTTTGCACTAAAACGTCTAAGCTGCATGATGAGCCTCCTGCCTATTCAAGGGAGATAACCCCCACGGATTCCAGCTGGATATTGCCTGGAATTTCTGAATGTGAAATCACGTTAACGTCTGGTATAAAGCGTTCCACAAGACGCCTAAGGTGCCTTCTCAGTGTCGGGTTCGTAAGGATCACCGGGGTCAGCCCCATGCCCTCTGCCTCCTCAAGGGCCTTTTTGACCGCATTTATGATCTTCTGGGCGGACGCTGGATCAAGAGTGAGATAGGCCCCGTGTTCTGTCTGCTGCAAACTGTTACGAAGGGTCTCCTCTATTTGCGAATCCAGGGTGAGCACCCTGAGGGTGTCGTTTTCATCAAGAAACGGCTTGACAATGGCCCTTCCAAGCCTCTGACGGACGTACTCGGTAAGGATCTCTGGGTCCTTTGTCATCTCGCCGTAATCGGCAAGGGCCTCTGTTATGGTAAGAAGGTCCCTGATTGAAATGCCCTCTCTGACCAGGTTCTGGAGAACCTTCTGGATGATTCCCAGATTGAGGACATTGGTTACCTCTTCCACCGCCTTTGGGCTTGTTTTTGAAAGGGCATCAAGCAGCCTCTGTACCTCCTGCCTTCCAAGAAGGTCCGCAGCGTTTTTCTTTATGACCTCTGCAAGATGTGTTGCAATGACGGTTGAAAGGTCAACTACTGTGTATCCGGCAAGCTGAGCCTCCTCCTTTTGCTCCTCGGTTATCCAGATGGCGGGAAGGCCAAAGGCTGGCTCCGTTGTTGGGATACCCTCTATCTCCTTTCTCACATCCCCTGGATTCATTGCGAGAAAATGGCCAATCATCAGGTTACCCTTTGCAACATCGATCCCCTTTATAAGAAAACGGTACTGGCCAGGCTGAAGCTGAAGATTGTCTCTCACGTGAAGAGGGGGAACGATTATTCCCATCTCCTGGGCAAACTGACGTCTTATGGACTTTATCCTGTCTAGCAGATCTCCTCCCTGCTCTTCATCCACAAGGGGAATCAGGCCATAGCCCACCTCAAGCTCAAGGATGTCGAGCTGCAGAAGCCGTTCAACCTCCTCGGGCTCAGATACTTCTTCCTCAGGTCTTGTCTCTTCCTCTGTACCCCTTCCGGCAATTTCCTCCTTCACCCTTTTCTCTTCCTTGAAGGCCGTGTAAGCCAGAAATGCTATTGCAGAGGAAAGGATCACAAAGGGCACAGTTGGAAGGCCCGGTATGAAGCTAAAAAGAAAGACGATGACGCTTGTTACTGCAAGGGCCTGGGGATGGGTTGAAAACTGGCGCAGGAACTCCTTTCCCATGCTTGCAGTAGAGGCGGCCCTGCTGACAAGCACGCCTGCAGCAGTTGAGATTATGAGGGCTGGAATCTGGGAAACAAGCCCGTCACCAATGGTAAGAAGGGTGTAGCTTTGGGCAGCGGCTGAGACTTCCATTCCCTGCTGAAGCACTCCTATTACAAAGCCTCCCACCACGTTTATGGCCATTATGATTAGACCGGCAATGGCCTCGCCTCTTACAAACTTGCTGGCACCGTCCATGGCCCCGTAAAATTCAGACTCCTTTGCAATCTCCTCCCTGCGCCTTTTGGCCTCTGCCTCGTCAATGAGTCCGGCATTTAAGTCTGCATCTATGGCCATCTGCTTTCCTGGCATTGCATCCAGGGTGAAGCGTGCTGCAACCTCTGCAATCCTTCCAGCACCCTTAGTGATGACAACGAAGTTGATGATAACGAGGATAAAGAAGACGATTGCCCCGACCACAAAGTTGCCTCCAACAACAAAGTGGCCAAAGCCCATGATTATCTTTCCTGCAGCATCAACTCCCTCATGCCCATGAAGCAGGATGAGCCTCGTGGAGGCAATATTCAGGGAGAGTCTGAAAAGCGTGGTTATGAGAAGAAGGGAGGGAAACACTGGAAAATCAAGGGGCTTTAGGATGTAGATGGACATGAGAAAAATAAGAAGCGAGATGGTGATGTTAAGTGCCAGGAAAAGATCCAGGGCCGGGGCTGGAAGGGGCAGAATCATAAGAAGGAGAATGCCAACCAAGCCTACAGCCGCCAAAATGTTGCTCTTGTCAACTTCCATCCCTGTCCAAATGGATCTTACTGCATCTATGGCTGCCACAATATTTCCTCCTAGCTCCTTCCTGATGCCGCCTTTTTACCCTTTAGCCTGTAAACGTAGGCAAATATCTCGGCCACGGCCTTAAAGAGGCTCTCGGGGATCACCTGCCCGATATCCACCAGTTTGTACAGGCTTTGGGCAACGGGCTTGTTCTCGATCACTGGCACTGAATGCTTTCTGGCTATTTGTCTTATTTTTTCAGCCAGATGGCCTGCGCCCTTGGCCACAACCATGGGGGCATCCATGTCACCCGGCTCGTATTTCAAGGCAACGGCAAGATGGGTCGGGTTGGTGATTACAACATCCGCCTCAGGCACCTCCTGCATCATGCGCTTTCTTGCCATCTCCCGCTGTATGCTTCTTATTCTACTTTTTACCTGAGGATCTCCCTCTGTTTGCTTGAACTCTTCCTTTACTTCCTGCTTGGTCATCTTAAGATTCTTCTCATGGTCGTAGCGCTGGAACATGTAATCAAGGATAGAAAGCAATATCATTGCCAAACAGGATTTCCAGAATATCTCGTAACTCACCATGCCTATAAAGGAGGCGATGTGATAAGGCGTCATGTCAAGAAGGGGAACCATCTTGTCAAGGCCCTTTGAAACAGTGGAATAGACAATCCAGCAAACAACGATGAGCTTAAAAAGTGATTTCAGGAACTCCATGAGGGCCTGGAGGGAAAAAAGCCGCTTGATGCCCTGAAGAGGGCTTATCCTGGAAAATTGTGGAATCAGGGGTTCAAGGGTCAAAAGCGGCCCCACCTGCAGGAAATTTGACAGTATGGCCACCACGGTGATTACGAGAAGGAGGGGCGCCATGATGGATGCCATCTGTGCAAGGCCCAAAAGGCCCATGGAGCGCATGGATGTAAGAGTTATTGTATGGCTGTGAAGGTTTTCAAGATAATAGGCAAGCATCCTGTCCATTCGTGACATGAAAAAGCCACTTCCCCAGTAAAGGGTAAAAAGGCCTGAAAGAAGGACGGCAACCGAGGCGAGCTCTCTGCTCTTTGGTACCTGACCTTTTTTTCTGGCCTCCTCCCGTCGTTTCGGGGTGGCCTGCTCTGTCCTTTCCTGGAAGGATTCCTGTGCCACTTCAACCTCCCATGGCCCTAAGGGCGAGGGGCATAAGCTCCACCGCCCTGTTTAG
Source organism: Deltaproteobacteria bacterium (assembly GCA_027003115.1). Taxonomy (GTDB): domain Bacteria; phylum Desulfobacterota; class Dissulfuribacteria; order Dissulfuribacterales; family QOAL01; genus JAADCZ01. The sequence continues at coordinate 11,695 of JALWYS010000148.1, forward strand.
GGAGCGGGCAAGTACAGGCCAGAAGTACTGGAGCGTGAGGCCAAAAAAGAAAAGGCCCAGGGCAACGTTTACGTTGAAGCTAACTATCAGCATGTTTATCTGGGGGACAAGTTTTGCAAGTATGCCCAGAGCCACCTGGGAGAGAAAGAGTATGGCCATGACAGGGGCCATGAGCTTTATGGAAAGTACAAACATCTCATGCCCCATGGTCATGATTATCTCGTAGAGGGGCTTTGAAAAAATAAGACTACCAGGGGGAAGTATCTCAAAGCTTTCAAAAAGCGTCCTTATGACTGCGTGGTGTCCGTTTGCCACGAGAAAAAGCAAAAGGGCAATCATGTAGGCAAACTGGGAAACTATTACAGACTGCACCCCTGTCTGCGGATCCATTATATTGGCAATACTAAGCCCCATCTGTACACCAACCATCTGGCCAGCTATCTGTAGGCCAGCAAACACCATCCTAAGAAGAAGGGAGAGTATCAGGCCAATAATGAGCTCCTGGACTGTAAGGAGGAAAAACCCAAAGGAGGTGGCAGGGAAAAGGGCCCCGGATACGTGGACTACCGGCGCAACCAACCATGAAAGCACAAGGGCCATGGCCGCCTTTACTGGCATGGCAATGGTCCTTGAATTGAACACAGGCATGAGGAAAAGAATTGTTGAAATCCTAACCAGAACCAGAATAAATACCTTGTAATGGAGAAGGATCCAGGCAAGGGCGTCATTTCCCATGGCCCGTCTACCTGATGAAGTTTGGTATGTTGACTATGATGTCCCTTGTGTAGTCCACCATCTTGTTCATCATCCAGGGAAATGCAACAAGTAGCCCTATAAGGACCGCAATGATCTTGGGAACAAAGGTGAGGGTCATCTCCTGGATCTGTGTCACCGCCTGGAAGATGCTTACGAGAAGGCCCACTACAAGCCCAAGGCCCAGCATTGGCAGGCTAATAAGCAGGGTTATCTCAACAGCGTTTCTTGCAAGGCCAACTACCATATCCTGGGTCATCTCATACCTCCCTAAAAGAAACTCTTTAACAAGGAGCCTGTCAGCAAATGCCAGCCGTCAACGAGAACAAAAAGAAGGAGCTTAAAGGGCAAGGAAATGAGAACAGGCGGTAGCATCATCATTCCCATGGAAAGAAGAACAGAGGAGACCACCATGTCTATGATGAGAAACGGGATATAGAGCACGAAACCTATCTCAAAGGCAGTTTTGAGCTCACTTATCATGAAGGAGGGAACCAGAACGGATGTTGGTATCTCACTTTCGTCCTTTGGGTCCTCTATCTTTGCAAAACGGGCAAAAAGGGCGAGGTCTTCTTCCCTGGTGTTCTTGAACATGAAGCGTCTGATTGGGCCTTCAACATTCTTAAGTGCCTGCTTGAAGTTTATCTCATCGTTTAAATAGGGCTGTATGCCTCTTTCATTGGCAGTACTCCATACAGGCTGCATGATGAAAAAGGTGAGAAAAAGGGACAGACCAATAATTACCTGGTTGGGAGGCATTTGCTGGGTACCAATGGCCTGGCGCAGAAAGCCAAAGACAATGATGAGCCTGGTAAAAGACGTCATCATGAGTAGAATCGACGGGGCAAGGGAAAGTACGGTAAGAAGAAGGACAATCTCTATGGCTGCGGAAATCTTTTTGGGATCATCAGTGTTTTCAATACCGATGCTTACGCTTGGTATGTGAACGGCCAAGGCATCGAGTGGAAGCAAAAAGAAGAGCCCAAGCAGTGTTCCCAAAAAAATCCACCTCTTCATGAGGCCTCCATCTTCTGGGCCTTTTCTACCTCCCTTGAAAGCACCTGATTGAATCCTTCAAGGTTTTCACCCTTCATGGAACCGAGAAGGGTGATGCCCTGTTCTGTTGAACCTATGAGAAAATAACTTCCTGCAACACGGACAAGGGAAATATGGCGTTTTGGAAGAATGGCCCTATTCTCAATCACCTCTATAAGCCCCTTGCTGGCACCTTGGGCCACAAGGCCAAACCTTCTGAGTATGAACGCAACCAGGAACATGAGCCCGAGTATCAATGCCAGGGCTCCTGCCATTTTCACTATTAGCTCAAAGACGTCCATGAAACCTACCCTAGTGACTTGACCCTTTCCTGAGGGCTTATGATCTCGGTAAGCTTTATGCCAAACTTTTCATTCACCACCACCACCTCGCCCTTGGCCATGAGCTTGCGGTTTACATAGATGTCCGCAGGCTCCCCTGCCATCTTGTTGAGCTCGACAATGGAGCCCTGGCCTAGCTGCAAGAGGTCCTTTATCTTCATTGTGGATCTTCCAAGCTCAACTTGTATCTCTAGTGGAATCTCAAGGAGAAAATTGAGCTCAGGCTTCGTGCCAGGCTCTACCTCCCCGTCACTTTTTAGCTCATGGAATTCGGCTGCTGGTGCAGGCTCCCCGGTGCCAGCTTCTTGGGCCCCCTGGGCGTCTTCTGGAAGCCCTTCGCTGACGGCCTTCTGGGCAGCAGCATCGCCCCCTTCTGCAGCCTCCTTAAAGGCATCGGACCAGTCTATGTCGTCTGATCCCGCCTCTGGTGATTCTTCGGATTTTGGTGTTTCATCCTGGGAATCTTTACCTTCCAAGAGCTTGTCCAACTCATCTTGGCTCACAGCACCTTGAGATTCATTTGAGCCCTTGGCGGCTTCCTGCTCCTGGCCTGCCTTTTCTCCAGAGCCTTCTCCCTCTTCCTGTAAAAGCTTGTCCAACTCTTCCTGTGTCAACATAGTGTGCCCCTGACTTCTTTATTCTTCTAGTAGTACCTTTTCTATCTTAAGGGCCTTCTGACCCCGGTATATACCTGGCTGCCCCAGGAACTTGGGCTGATCTTTTATGAGGGCAGTCAGAAGATCATCCACCCTGGTGTCCAGCTGTATTATGTCTCCCACCTCAAGGTCGAGGATGTCTGTACCTGTAAGTTCTGCGGTGCCAAGCGGTACATCCACCCTCACGGGTATATCCAGCACATTTTTTAGCATTGCCTGTCTCCAGGCTGGATCCTCTGTTTCATCGATCTGGAACGACTTTTGGAGTTTGCTTTTTATGGGCTGTATGAGGCTCACGGGAAGGCATATATATATGACGCCACTCATCTCCTCTATATCCAGTTGGAACTTGCACACGATCACCGCATCCTCTTCCTGTATTATCTTTGCAAATTGTGGGTTTATCTCGCTTCTAACGTACTGGATCTCCACTGGATGAATGGACGACCAGGCACGGCTCCAGTCTTTCAAAATGGAGTTGACTATGCGTTTTATAAGCCTTTGCTCTATGGAGGTAAATTCCCTTCCCTCTATGCGACTCTGTCCTATGGACGTTGAACCAAGGAATATTTCAACAATGCAAAATACAAGCTGCGAATCCATGACCAGCATGGCGTGCCCGCGAAAGGGCTCCATTTTTATTATGTGAAGACTGCTTGGGACTGGCACCTTTTTGAGAAAATCCTTGAACAGGATAACCTCTATGGGAACCACTGAACTGTCGACCATCACCCGGAGGATGGAAGAAAGGGTGCTCCTGAGGCCACGGTTAAAGTGGTCATTTATGATGGCAAAACCTGGAAACTTCACCCTTGACATAGCCGTGGCATTGGCAAAGTCGTAGGGTATTACATCACCTTCCTGCTCCCCGGATTGTGATTGTTCCTCAGATTCTGGCTCAACGGCCTCATCCAGCCCCCCGAGAAGGGCATCTATTTCATCCTGACTTAATACCTGGGCCATTAACTTACCCCCTTACTGGACAACAAACTGGCTGAAATAGACGTCCTTGAGCTTTCCAGGACCGATTATCCTGCTCACCCTGGACATTATCTCGTCCTTGAGTCGCACCTTTCCTTCAATGGTTATTACGTCCTCAAGGGTCTTGCTGCTAAGGAGTAAAAGTATGTCGTTTCTGATCTTTGGGAGAAACTTCTCCACCAGCCCCTTGGCATCATCATCTTTGACCTCTAAAGATATGGTCGCCTTCAAGAAATGACGGGCCTTGGGATCCGCAAGATTCACCAAAAACGGCTTTAAATCTACAACAACGCCTATACTATCAGGGGAAGGGGCAACAATTTCCTGAGGAGTCTCATCCTTTTTGATCTCCTTTGCCACCTCCTCATCACTGGGTGCAGAATAGAGAAAGAAAAAGGCCCCTGCACCTCCGATGATGATTAGAACCAAGAGGGCGATGATTATGAGAAGGAGCTTTGAACCGCCTTTCTTTTCCTTCTTTTCCTTTTCCTCTGATTTTTCCTTTTTTTCTTCCTTTGCCATTGGGTGCTCCAAAATTTGTCATGATTTTGTCAGGACAAAAAAGAGCAACCGTCGTGCCAACTACCTTTCCTCATATTAACTTTTTGATATTAAAGGATATTTTTAAAAAGTGGTTTAATAATGAAACTAAGATCAGGCCACAAACAAGGCCTTTTCGTCATATTTATGACGCTCATTGGAAGATGAAAATAGAAAGGACCTTTTTTGCGTGGATGTAACCCTTTGAAATAATTTTATATTTCCGACTTTCTAAAACTTTTAACACCTTCCTTTTGTCCTTTTCATACACAACCAGCATGGCCCCTTTGGGTAAGGACTTGAGCATGTCTTCATTCTTGAAAAAAGTTATTTCCCCAGAAGAAAACCTGCTATAGAGGGCATACTTTAGGCCTTCCCCATCTGGTTTGAATCTGAAAAGAAATACCCCTGCCGCAGCATTTACAGATCCTTCAGATTCCATAACGAACTGCCTTCCAGACTCTTTCTTGGAAATTCCTGGTTCCAGGGTACAGGTAAGGCCTGCTGCAAAAACAAAAATCAAAATGCCATATAAAAAAATTGGCCTCCAAGTACCCGGAGCCCTGGCGAAAAAGTACATCAAGGCTAAAAAGACACCAGTAAAAAGAAGAACCAAGGCCAAAAATGAAAACGGCTCTTTTCCATGATTAATAAAGAAAATGGCAACAAGCAGAAAAGATATAAAAACGAACACCCTCTTCCAGTGACGTGTGATGATATTCAAGCGTCCCATGGTTTCACTGGCATCTACTTCTTGGCACAAGAGACATGTAAAAAGAATGGATATGGCAGGGAATACAGGTAATAGGTAGCGGCCATGCCTTGATGTGGCAAAAAGAAAAGGCAGAATAGTTCCTACCGCCATGAGGACAACAAAGACATTAAAATCATTTCCTGAAAAACAGATAGACCTTTGCTTTATACAGCTTCTGGCTTTTTTGACGCAAAGACCACCAAGAAGCAGCCACCAGGGGGAAAATACCACTAAAAGGTAAAAAAAGTAGAAGTAAAAGGGCTTGTTTGCACTGCCTGATATCCTTGAAAGGATTTGGGCGTTAAGCACCCTAAAAACAAGTTCCTCTCCTCCCTGGAAAAAAAGGGCCAGTAGATGGAGACCTGCTACAAGCCCACAAGTGACAGCAGCATAAACAAAAAAGATGACAAGTTTCCTGACATCCCTTTTTAAAGCGAGAAAAGAGGCAATGGGAATAATACAAAGGACAAGGCCCACGGGCCCCTTCACAAGGTAGGAAAAGGCCATGAACAAATATCCCAGGCCCTTTTTTATGCGGTTTTTACCCTCTTGTTCCCAAAAGCCTTGGAACAAAAGCATGTTTGAAGAAAAGACCGAAAGCGCAAGCAGCATATCAAGCGTTGCCCTTTCTGCCTTTAGAAAGAACTCAGGGGTTGCAAAAAGAATCAGGGAAGAAATGGCGGCCTGGATGCCGCCTGCGTATTTCCTTGTAAAAGAAAAAACAAGTACGAGCAACGCCGTTGCCCCAAGGAGACTGGGAATGGAAATGCAAAGGGCACAAACCCTTCCCATTAACAGGCAAAAAGGGGCTGAAAGCAGGAAATATAAGGGTGGATAATCGGGATAGGGCCGACCAAAAAGGATCGGGCAAAATAGGCCCTCACCTTTTAGAACCCCCTTTACGAAAAGGGCCACCCTTGTCTCAAGGCCGTAGATATCCCTTTGGACAAGCACAAGCAGGGACGTAAAAAGAAAGAGAAGGGATAGAACCAACACGAAAAAGAAGGGCGATGCTTCAAATGAATCGCCCTCTGCATTCTGTTGTTTCATATTGCAGATTTCAGTCTCTTAGAGGTCCCCTGGCCTTCCAAGGTCCTCTAGGCCAATCTGGCCGGAGTCAACATAGAAGGAGATGGTCTTTCTTAGTGCCTCCTTGAGCCCAACCCTTGGCTCCCAGCCCAGAATCTTCTTTGCGTTTGATATGTCAGGGACCCTGTAGCCTACGTCCTGGTAGTCAGGGCCGTAGTAATCCTCCGAGGAGACTTCCCGGAATTCCACCCTTTCTGCAAGGTGGGAGAGGTGTGGAAACTCCTTGACCACCTCTATCATCATCTGGGCAAGATCGCGTATGGAATAGTCGTTGTGGGGATTCCCAATGTTGAAGATCTGTGAATCGCAACAGCCATCCCTGTTGTGTATAATCCTGAAAAGACAGTCAAGGCCATCATCCACATAGGTGAAACAGCGCCTCTGGCTTCCGCCATCAACGAGGGTAATGGGCTCACCCCTTAGTATGTGGCCAAGGAACTGGGTGACCACCCTTGAGCTGCCCTCCTTTGGTGTGGCAAGGCTGTCAAGCCCGGAACCAATCCAGTTGAAGGGGCGTATGAGTGTAAAACGAAGGCCCTTGTGCTTTCCCATGGCCCAGATCACCCTATCCATCATTTGCTTGGCACAGGCGTATATCCAGCGCTGTTTGTGGATGGGCCCATAGACCAGGTTGCTTGTCTCTTCGTTGAACTTCTCATCCTCGCACATGCCGTAAACCTCGCTGGTGGATGGGAATATCACCCTTGTTCCGTATCTTGCGCACTGCCTTACGATCCTAAGGTTCTGCTCAAAGTCCAGCTCAAAAACCGCAAGGGGATCCTTTACATAGCTGGCAGGGGTTGCGATTGCTACCAGGGGAAGACAGACATCACACTTTTTTACATGGTACTCGATCCACTCCTTGTTTATGGATATGTCACCTTCTATGAAGTGTACCCGGGGATGATTCACCCTGTCCCCAAGCCTGTCACAGGCGAGATCCATGCCGTATATCTCCCAGTCTGTCTCATCTACTGCCCTTCTGACAAAGTGGCTTCCAATGAATCCGTTGACCCCAAGTATAAGTATCTTCATGAAAGGCTCCTAAATAGCTTCTGTATTTCTTATCTCAAAATGACTTGCCTTTTAAAAAGCTCTTCTGGGATTTTGCCCGCATCAGGCGCAATTTTATTTGTAAAAGAGGCGCTAATCACCCTTAGCATCCCCTTTCCTGTCTGTACAAGCACCCTTTCATCCTGAACATGCACCGTACCCTCCTTGAAGCCAAGGTGGGTGTCCTCGAGGGGCTCCGCGTCCCAGATAAAAAGACTCCTATCTTCCAATTGGCAAAATGCCCCAGGATAGGGCCAGGTAACGGCCCTTATTAGGTTGTAAATGTTTACGCAGGAATCCTTCCAGTTGATCCTTCCATCCTCAGGACGCCTTCCTCCAAAGTATGTGGCCTTGGAATGGTCCTGGGGGATACGGGGTGCCGTACCGTCAAGGAGCATTGGAATGAACCTTCGCAGGACCTGTTCCGCAGCATCCTCGAGCTTTTTGAAAAGGGTAAGGGCCGTATCCCTAGGCGAGACCTCAACCGCCTCCTGGCCAACTATGTCCCCTGCATCAGGCCTTACAACCATGTGGTGCAAGGTTACTCCGCTTACCCGCTCTCCATGGACGAGCTGCCAATTCACTGGGCAGCGACCCCTGTACTTTGGAAGAAGGGATCCGTGCAAATTCACGGCTGCAATGCGGGGGATGGAAAGTATCTCCTCCTTGATCATCTGCCTGAAATAACAAGATAGAATCACCTCTGGAGAAAGGTCCCTCAGAAGATCCACCCACTCTTTTTCATTTACATTTTCAGGAAAGTAAACTGGGATATTGTAACTCCTTGCAAGGGCTGCAAGGGAGTCAAACCATATGTTTTCAGACTCACTATCTTTGTGGGTAAAGACTGCTGGCACATCCAAGCCAAGATCCATGAGGACCTTCAGCGCCCTGCACCCCATATTGTGATATCCGAGAAGGACAACGGACATGGCCCCTCCTAATTCCTTGTTATTGGCATCATTGATTGGTCTTGATGGTCAAAAGGCGGGGCCCCACCCGGAATTGTAAAGGGAGTGCCCCCTTGACAACTACCTCTGCAGAGATAATCGCCAAAAGGAATCCTGCTGCAATGTCGGTCAGAAAGTTGGACTGACCCACAAATCTTCCCAGAGAAACAAACATTGCAAAAGACATAAACAGAGACCTCTTAAAAAGAGCTTTCAATTCGGCGTTTTTGAGCTTAAGCTCATAAAAAATGGCATGAATCAAACACAACGAGATTTTATCACAAATTAGGGCATTGTATGCATGATTTTCATGTCATATCTAAGCTTATTTCCGTCTATTTCTGCCAGAAGGCGCACTACTCCTATGAAATCCTTTATCCGGTGGCCAGTGAACAGGCTCGTCGCAGGTTGTAAGCCATGGAAATAAGGAGAAGATGAACCTCGTTTCTAAAAAGCCCTATATATCTAGCCCGGGCATGGCCCCATTTGCTCTTTATTATGGCAAAGGGCCTTTCTACCTGGGCCCGTATCTTGGAAATCTCCTTGTTCCTTTTCTTGTCTTTCTCAGAAAGAGGTGCCCCTCTATAAGCCTTCTTCATAAGACCGTTCTTGATGCCCTTTGCTTCAAGCTCCTTGGCCCTATGTTTGTCATAATATGCCTTGTCTGCATATACGGCCTTTTCATCCCCGCTAAGAAGCTCATTGAATATCTCATGGTCATTTACTCTTGCCTGGGTCATCTCAGCTTTTCTGATTATGCCAGAGCCCTGGTCCACTCCAATATGGGCCTTGTAGCCATAGCAGTGCTTCTTATTCTTGCCTTTTCCCTTTGCTCCCCAGGAGGCCTCTGGGTCCCTGGGCTTCTTGTCTTTTCCAGGGGGTCTTGTGGCAGCAGGATAAAAGGTGGCATCAATCAGAGTGCCAGCCTTTACCACAAAACCCTTGTTCTCTATCTGTCTGTTGATTTCCTCAAAAAGCTCTTTTGCAAGATCACCAAGCTGTTTTCTGAAAAGGCAAATTGTGGTTTCATCAGGACCTGTTTGGGTAATCTCCATATCTAGGAAGACCTTGAAAGAGATCCTGTCATTGACCTGGGCTTCTGCCTGGGGATCAGAGAGCCCGAACCACTGCTGGAGCAAGAGAATCTTGAACATGAGGACCGGGTCATATGCAGGTCTTCCTGTATTGGAGGGATGGAGTCCTGCGAGCTTTTTACGAATTGGAGCCCAGTCGATGATGTCGTTGACCTTGTGGAGCCAATGGGCGGTGTTGATACAGTTCTTGACCTGGAATTGTGCAAATGATAACTGTTGGGTTTTCTTTCGTATCATTGCGATATCTCCTTGATTATGAACTGTAGCTATTATAAAATATTTAGTAAAATTTGGCAATAGCTAGTAAATACTATACTGATTTAGTTTTTAAATGAGACAAAAAGTTTCTCAGAGGTCTCAAACAGATACTTATACCTTGGAAAATAATGGGAAAGAACAAGGGCAACAACAAGTGCCCCCGCTGCATGCCCTGACGGGAAGGAGTGAAAGTCGTTCCTTGTCGAAAACATGCTAAGGGCCCAGCTCTCTAGACCTGTGCCAGGCCTTGGACGGCCAATTACGAATTTCAAAAGCTGCCCTGCAAGCCCTGCCACCACAAAGGCCAAAACTGTTTGAATCATACACTTTCGCCGGTAAGACCGCGTACCCTTGGGAACGAAAAAACAGAACAACAAAGTGAGGCCCAGCAGGACTATGCCGTTTCCCAGGAGATCGGCACTGTGGGCCCAAAGGGTTCCAAGATCGCTGTTTGAAAGTGGCAGGACCAAATTGAAAAAAAACCTGTCAAGGGGTATGACCAAAGAGCAAAGTATGAGCCCAATAATCAGAAAGTAGAAATACCAACGCCCAAACAGAAAATGTGCAGAGCGGAACGAAGGAAGCACCTTTACCAGATACCCCTCATTCCGAACTCTTTCCTGACCCTGTCTATTCGTCTTTCAAGGTCAACACGCCACTCAGCATGTATCCTGGCACTAGGTGGTGCAATGAGTTCCGGAAGCCCGTAAACCAGCCTGTCTGCCGCCTGGCTCGCCTCAATGACTGCCTCTATACTCCTTGCGCCAAACTTGTACTTTGCCACAAGAAGCCTCAGGAGGAGCCCAGATGTCTTTCTCGCAGCCTTTTTCCAGTGGGTCTCCATCTGGTGGGCAATTATGAAGGCCCTTTTAAGAAGTATTCGCTTTAGTCTTTCAAGTTCGGCGCCAGAGGCGGAATCCCTTAGTAGCTCTTCTGGAATGTCTATGCCATCGATATCGATTACAACCCTCAACCTGCTCATAAAATCGGGTATCTTAAGTGCCTTTATTTTCCTGAGTTCCTCATGGTCATCCGTATGAAGCAGGGCCTCCATGGCGCTATAGGAATCCTTCACCCCTCCTGCAAACACAAAGACACTTCGCCCAATGTAACGTGGTATGCCATCAACATAGGTAACACCGTCCTGCATGGATGGAAGAAAGTAGCGCAAGTAACCAAACTCGTTGTCATCGTAGCGACAGTCAAACTCATCCCAGAAGGCCACAGGCACCCTTCCCTTGGCAACACTTGCCCTCACAAGATCAATGGCAGAGTTAATCTCCTCAGGACCGGAAAATTGGGTGAGATTGAACTCGAAAAACTCAAAGGGATTGGTATCGAAATTTTCCGCAATGACCTTTGCCACCTGTTCCACTGCAAAGGATTTGCCAGAACCAGGAGGGCCAAAAACACCTATGCACAAAGGACGCTTGCAGACCTCACGCATGACATAACTGTTCATTACACCCCTTAGGGTAACAACCGGTGCCATCTCAGCCGGGTCGGTGGTGCGAAGATGTCCAACATTGAACATCCTCAAATCCTTGAAGCCCTGTTTGCGGTTGACCTCCTCCTTTAGATTCTTGAGAACCTGTAGGATCACAGAGATGTAGCCGAGATTGTCCACCTTGTCATCGATGTGGCAAGAACTCCGCTTCTCCACATTGGTAAAGAACTGGCGAAATGCCTCCTTTCTTTCTTCATCCCAAGACTGGCAGGAAACCTTTTCCAGGATACGCTCCATCTCAAGGCTGTAGGGCGGAAGTTCAAAGAAGCACGGATCTGATTCCGTCTCCAGGAAGGAACACGGAACCCCTTTGGGATAGTTGGAAGAAAAGTCAAGGTCCGGAAACTCGAGGGCCCCTGAAAAGGCGTAGCCCTTTTGACGAAGGAGCTCCCAATTCATCAGGACCCTCTTTGAAAAGTCAAAGAAGAAACTCCTTTCACTGGGAATCCTTGAAAGTCTCAAGGCATCTAAGGTAAGCATTGCCGTAACCAGTGTATCGTAACATGGCACAGAGCCCCGCTGTCTGTTGGACCCCCTTTCAGGAAGGCTCGCCTCCTTGTGCCTGAACATCATGTGGCGTGGCCCCACGTATAACAGGGCATTGGGAAATATCTCCACAAGGATGTGGCATTTGAACCTCATGGATGAAGGACGCCACAGCCCAACCTCGTCGGATTTGAGGGCCCTGATGCACATTGCAACCAGGGACTCCCAGACCACCGCACTGTCCATCTCCATGCGCGTAGTCTCAAGGTCTGACAGGCGGCAAAAGAGCATGAACTTGTTTCCAAAGGCATCTGCCCAGTCCTGCCAGTTGGCAGGCGTTATTCCAAGGGCCATGACCCAGGCATTTGGGTTCCTTTTCTTAAGCTCCTGGGCAATGCGCGGAGGATTGCCACCGTCATCCACTATGATGATCCCCGAATTGTCGCTCACCTTTTTCTGGTTTTCTCCATCCAGATCGACATGATCCGGTTGGCCAGGACGGCCGCCTGGAGGCAAAATCTGGCGCATCATGAACCAGCCGTGGCCAGGATCCTCAGTGGGCTCTCCCTTCTTGTAAAATATCTGGAATACGTCCCTGGGCTCCCCGTAGGATATCGTGCTTATCTTCGGGGCAAGTTCCGAGGGGGTGAGAAAGGAAGAAAGCCAAGTCAGGCACTCTTCCAGCCTGCCTTCCTCGGTTGTTATCTCTCCTGCCAGAAGCTCGATAAAATCCCCGGGATTGTAACCGTAGGCTGGAAGGCTGCCTTCGGCTATCATGCTTACTTCCTTTATGGGAAGATTGGTTATCTTTACATGGGAACCAAGCAAGAGAAGTCTGTGATCTGTCTTCACCTTGTCACCCCCGTTAAAGCCACTTACCAAATACGAAACAAGACTTTAAAGACTCCCTGAATGAAGCTGTCTTATTCGTCATCAGTTCCACTGCCAAATTGGCCCTTGCGTCTGCGCTGGCCCATTTTCAGGGGCTTCCACTGAAGGGACCTCTATCTTTTTTTCTGTTACCTCCTTTGGGGAAGATGGTAGAGCCTGCGCGGGAACCGAGGCTGCTGGAAGTTGAGAACCTCCTTCTGCATGATGGCCCCTTTCCATCTCAAGCTGTCTCCTTAGTGCCTCAATCTGTGCACCTGAATCAAAGGAGTGGACACCGCCTTCCACGGGCTTTTGTACCTCCTGGGCCATAACGTGCGGAGGCGTGGTTTTTACCACCAACTCTTCGTCAGAGTCACCCCAAGGCCAAAGCCTTGAAAGCCAGCCCTTTTCCTTCTTCCTCTCCACCTTGATGTTCTCTATCTGTCCTAGAGCCTTTTCCAAAGGAACCGGCTCCGGGATGCTAAACTCCACTTCTGGCGGTGGAGGAACAGGAAGCTTTTCCTTGGAGCTCACCACCACTGGCTCCTTGTCTTCCTTCTCCTTCTCAAGCCTTGTCTCCTTTGCCTGGGAGACGGTTGGCAACTGGTTCTCCTTTTCCTTACTGCCAAAGGGCCAAAGCCAAGAGTACCAGCTCCCCTTTTCCTTCTGTGCAGCCCCAGATGAAGGGGACGATCCTTCCTCAGTATCTCCCGCACTGGTCATTTGCGTTTCGTTTTTGACAGACACTTTCTTTGGAGTTTCCACGGCATTTTCATCATCGTCAGGTTCATAGACATCTGGCAGTGGGAAAAAGGAATTGTCGTCCTCCTCCTCTGTTTTAACGGTTGCAGCCTTATTTACTGTATTGCCAGTCATTTCACCTTCTGGCACGTCATCACCTGCGTCATAAACGTCGGGCAAAGGCATGTAAGAGTCGTCCTCACCAGTTGCCAAAGGACGACTGCTGCCTGTTTGTTGTGCTTGCCTCTTCTGCTGCCTGATCTCACGTTCCTCGTCCTTTTCAAGTCTTTGGCGAACAAGGATGTCTGGATGAAGCCTCGCCATTGCAAATTCATCATTGGCCTCTATCTTTTTTGACCCAGGTCCTGCAAGGGTTGCAAAATTGGAAACTGTATCGGCAACAAGTACCTCGCCTGTATGCTTTATGGCATCAGCCATTTTTGCTGAAAGAAGACTGGTTTTTTGGGCAAGCATGCCAAGATCTGAGGCCACAAGGTCCCAGGTTTTTACTGTCTTGCCATTTTGGGAGGATTTGAGCCAAAAAGAGGCCCCAAAACCATTGCCCATTCGAGAAACCTTGCCAGAAAGTATAAAATCGGCAAGTTCCACCACACTTGTTTTTCCCTTTCCCACCAAAACCGTGTCTATGTCCTCAGACGAAAGCCTGGTAATGAGCATCTGGCTCAAGGCCTTTCCAATATATGCCGGGGAAGAAGAATCACACTTGATGGGCTCTATGGCTACCAGAGGTTTTTTGGATCCTTGAGCATATGCTGCAACGACAAACAATAAGAGCAGAAAAATAAAAAAAGAAAAAAACAATGAATTCCAGCGAAAAAATACTTTTTTTACCATTTTTTAAGCTGCCTTCTTGGATTTTGGCATAAGACCCAATTTCTTCATTTTTTCAATGAGGGTAGTTCTGTTCATCTTAAGTAGTTTGGCGGCCCGGTTCTTTACGCCGTCTGTCCTTTCAAGGGCCATAAGTATGAGCCTTTTTTCAAGTTCAGAAACCGCCTGGCTAAGGCTTAACCCGTCTTCAGGAAATTCCAGATCTCCAGAAATTGCGCGCCCGGAAGCCCCAACTGTCTTTTCAACTATCTGAAAGGGAAGGTCATCCTTGGTGATCATTTTGCCATTTGCAAGAATAACCATTCGCTCCATGATGTTTTCAAGCTCCCTGACGTTACCAGGCCAGTCATACCTGGTAAGGATGTCCAGGGCCTCATCCGTTATACCTTCTACACATCTCTTTTTACCACTACAGTACTTTTTGAGAAAGTGGTTGGCGAGAAGGGGTATGTCGCTCTTTCTCTCTCTTAGCGGTGGCACATGAATGGGTATGACGTTCAGCCTGTAAAAGAGATCTTCTCGGAATCTACCCTCCTTTACAGCTATCTCAAGGTCCTGGTTCGTTGCGGAAACCACCCTTATATCCACTGATATGGTCTTTACACCACCCACCCTCTCGAATTTCCTCTCCTGAAGCACCCTGAGAAGCTTCACCTGCAGAGATGGGCTCATCTCCCCTATCTCGTCGAGAAATATGGTGCCCTTGTTGGCAAGCTCGAACCTGCCAATTCTTGTTTTGATGGCGTGGGTAAAGGCCCCTTTTTCATGGCCAAAGAGCTCGCTTTCCAGGAGTTCTTCCGGAATGGCTGCACAGTTGACAGGTATGAAGGGACCATCCTTCCTGTCACTGGCGTAGTGAATCGCATGGGCAATGAGTTCCTTGCCCGTACCGCTTTCACCAGTGATAAGAACGGTGCTGTCGGTGTCGGCAACCTTTTCCACCAGCCCAAAGACCTCTTGCATGGCCTTGCTGTTGCCAACTATGTTTTCAAAACCATACCTGGTCTTAAGTTCCTTCTTTAGGCTCTTGTTCTCCCTTTTTAGATTTCTGAGCTCAAGGGCCTTATCAATTAGAATCGTTACTTCATCCGGCTTAATGGGCTTACAAAGATAATCGTATGCCCCCATTTTCAGGGCCTCTACAGCACCCTGTATGGACCCAAAACCGGTAATGATTATGCATATTGTTTCAGGGGAGTGCTGCGTAACATAACGGAGCACATCCATGCCCGTCTTTCTGGGCATGCTAAGATCTGTTAGCACTATGTCAAAAAAACGGTTGTCCAGAATCTCTATGGCCTCCTGGCCATCACTGGCACTTTCAACAGAAAAGCCCTTGGCCCGGAGCACCTCTGACATGGTAAAACGTATGTCAGGGGAGTCATCAACGACCAAAATACACTCGTTTCTCATCTTTATTCCTCTCCCTGTTCTCCTCTGCCTCCGTGAAGGCCCTATGAAAAAGCAGCCTATAAGATACCCATTTCTTCAAATTGTTGATAATTTCAGGTTAATAAACAGGTAGATAGGTGTCAAACCTTTTGTGCCATTTTTTTGACGGAGAACCTTGTAGGAAAAGGCGTCCCAGATAGATAGCTGTTAAGGCCTTGATAACCAAGGTCAAGGCCCGTATGGGTTTTTAAAAAAGAGACAAGGTCCAGCCTGTTTCCATGAAAAGACCACTTCTTGAGGAGACCGAATGCATCAGCCTTTAAAAACCACCCGTTGCCAAACTCTTTCCTTAAAAGATCTCTCAGCATCCATGCCCCTAAAAAGGCCTGGAAGTAGTCAAGACTATAAAGATCTGGCATGAGATCAAAGTAGTATGTCTCGGCATGGTACCTGAAACCGGTCTGTTCCTTCATGACCTTTGCATATCTTTTCTGGCTGGCTTCAGATCCTTCATGAAAAGAAAAATTTTCATATTCTATGAGACTTTTTGCACCGTATCTTCTGGCTAGGGTTAAAAACTTGACAGATTGAAGCGTGTTCAAAAGCCCCGCCTGTTCATCATCAAGCCCCATGACTCTTACGAGAAATTCCTGATCCATGGAAATGAGCTGAAACAAAAAGGCAAAGGTTTCACCAAGAGCAAAGTCCATGAAAAAATCCTTTAAGGCAACATCCATCTTTGCGTCGTTGTTCAAAAAGAAAAAGGCGTGACCAAGCTCATGGAAGAGTGCCTCCAGATCTATCCAACCACTAAGGCTGCCTGTTATCACATGAATCTCACCAGGAATCTGAACTGGAAGACAGCATGACTGCCCCCTGGCCCCTTGACCCATGTGTAGTTTAAGGGCCTTAGAGTCTTTCAAAATCGGTCCGAAAAACCCCATCACCTTCTCTGTGCCTTTGTCCGCCTTCCAGGACAGGGGATAAAGATGGTCAAGATAACGAAGGCCGAGGAGATAGATGGCATCAAACCGACTCCTTTCTTCTGGTTCAACAGATTCCTCTAGCATGTAAAACCATGTATCCACAAGCTCCTGGTAGACCCTGGATGTCTCGGAAAGAAAATCCCTGGAAAGCCGTATCAGCCTTTCAAGCCTGTCTCTCCCCTTCTTGTGGGCCAAAAACTCGATATAGCCCTGATAGTCAAGGTCTTCGGATACAGTCTTAAAGGTCTTGTTCCATGTTGCCTGGCTAAAGGGGGACAAAAACCTGCACAGGGATCTTGCCTCCCTTTCAAGTGTGTCTCTAAATGTCTTTTTATGCTGCTCCTGGCACCAATATATTATGTTTGAAAACTGGATATCTTCTCCGTTAACCTGTGCCTTTGCACCACTCATCCAGTTGTTAAAGACCTGTTGAAGAGGCTCAACCTGGTTGCGAATATAAAGATCGCAGGCCTGGAAATATACATTTTTGTGTATGGTCCCCTTCTCAACCAACCTCCTTATCTCCTTTACATGATCGAGGCTGATGAAAGGTATCGTCTTTTCAAGACCTTTCATGTCAGGAGCACGCCCAAGATAGTAAAGGAGATCCCTTTTCCTGTTTAAGACCACCTGGTCAAGGATTAACTTTCTAAGATCCTTATGCATGGGGAAGTGGTTTTAAAAAAGATTCTTCTTTAGAAGAAAGTTGCAAACACCTGATGCGATTTTGGAATAGCCAGACTCGTTTGGGTGAAGTCCGTCTGGAAGAAAGTCCCCTCCCCTTTTTGAAAGGCCTTCAAATATGTTTGGGTAAAGGGGTATGTTGCATTTTTCTGAAAGGCGTCTGTAAAGTTTTATCCATTCTGGCACCCCTGGGTAATCCATGTTGAAACCTAAAAGGACTGGCCTGTGACCCGTTGAATGAATGTGCCCGATTATCTTTTCAAGATTTGTTTCACATGCCTTGGCGGGGATTGCCATAAAAAAGTCATTTATGCCAAACTCAATCAGCACCAGCACCTGCTCATCCGTTGAAAGGTGCTCATTAAGCTCACCAAGTCTTTTGAGAGCGTCATAGGAGGTATCACCAGAAACACCCAAATTTACACAGTTTACACCCAAAAGCCTTGACAAAAGAGTTGGGTAGGATGCCTCCCTGGAGACCATGTAACCCTCTGTAATACTGTCTCCAAAACATACCATTTTCACGTAAAGGCGCTCCTTGGCCATTTTTTTCAAGAAGCGTTTCTAAGTTTGACCACAACGCCATCTCTGACTATTTCCATGTCAGACCCCGCCTTTTTAAGGCTTGTCTTTGCCACTGCCATTGCCAGGAGAAGTGGCTTGAGGGTGAGGGAGACTAATTCCTTCGCCAGCTCGTTTTCATTGGAGATGGATGAAATCTTTTCAAGTTCTTCCACAGGATAGCTGATGCCCTTTGGATAGAAACCCACAGACACTAGATTTTCATCGCTGGTTGAAAGGGCTATTTCAAGGACCGGCTCCGGTGTTTCCCTGAGAAGCTCTATTGTTGAAAAAAGGATGCCATCGAAACTGTCCTTGACATGCTGTTCGTTAAGTATCAGCACCGGCGAAGTCTCAGGGAATGAAAGGTCAAGGCCTACCTTGTGCTTAAAAAAGAGATCGGATTTCCAGAATTCGATTGTTTCTGAAAGAAGCTGGGTAACCATTACGGGCCCTTCTTCCTCCTGTTGCTCTTCATCATAGACCCTGGAACCAACCAGCTTCACCATGTCATTGATCCTGGAGACAATGTCCTCAAGCTGCTCAAGCCTGTTGGCAGCCTGGCTGATGCCTGAAGTGATCTGGCTGTTTTCGCATTTAAGACCGGAAAGATGCCCAAGGTCCATTGCCAGAAGCTCCATGTGCATGGACAGCACCTGGAGAGGACTGTTCATGTTGTGTACTATTCCCTTGGCATTTCTCCCAATAAGGCTGTCCCTGAAATACCTTAGAAGATTCGCGACAGCCACATCCTTGTCAAAAGACATATCTTTCACCCTCCTGATAACCCACCGGTGTAGGAAAGGCCATGCCCAGGAGCCGCAGGCTTTTAGAAAAAGTCCTGGCATGGTTAACTGTCAAATATATTTATTTTTTGGCTTTCTACAACAAAATTTCAGAAAAAATTGGTAAAGGTGCAAAAGAGAGGGAAATGTTTTGAAAAAGTTTTGGAACTAAACAGGGAGGGGGCTTTTTACGGGTCATTCATCCTGACCCTTTCTCCTCTTCTCATCCATTATGGAAGAAAAGGCCTCTACTACATCAGGGTCAAACTGGCTTCCTGAATTTCTTATTATTTCTTTGCAGGCGAACTCCACTGACATGGCCTTTCTGTATGGACGTCTTGACGTAATGGCATCATACGTGTCTGCAACCGCCAGTATCCTGCTCAACCTGGGAATCTCATCCCCTTTGAGTCCATCAGGGTAACCCTTACCATCCCATCTTTCGTGATGGTGCCTGATGATGGCTGTTTCCAGCTGGAGAAGACCCAGATGCCCAACGATCTCCGCACCAATGACCGGGTGGGTCTTTATGATCTCGTACTCCTCATCCGTAAGCCTGCCTGGCTTCATGAGTATCTGGTCCCTGATCCCGATTTTTCCGATATCGTGAAGATGGCCTGCAAATGTCAGGGACTCTATCTCTTCCTCTGAACAGTTCATCTTCTTTGCCACCTCAACCGCCCACTGGGTTACCCTTTCTGAATGGAGCTTTGTATAAGGATCCTTGGCTTCAAGGCTTCGAACAAGGGCACGAAGGGTGGCGTGCAGATTCATAAAAAGGCTGTCATAAAGGAGGATGTTCTCCACTGTAAGGCTTGCCCTTTCAGACAGTATATGAAGAAGAAAAAGATACTCGTGGGCGACT
Source organism: Deltaproteobacteria bacterium (assembly GCA_027003115.1). Classification (GTDB taxonomy): domain Bacteria; phylum Desulfobacterota; class Dissulfuribacteria; order Dissulfuribacterales; family QOAL01; genus JAADCZ01. The sequence continues at coordinate 30,928 of JALWYS010000148.1, forward strand.
TCAGCCTCAATATCTTGTGAAGATATCCCTAATACACCAAGTATCTCCTCCCTGATCTTGAAGGGCACCATGAGATAGCACCCATCCGAACCATGGGTGCTTCCTGACTGGGGTTCATGTTTGATGGGATTTCTGCCAAGAACAGGGATGCCATCCTTCATGACCTTAACTACAGGATGGCGCGCATCCATAACAGGTATCTCTGATAGCCCTCTGTCCACGTCGCCGTGAGATGCAACCATCACAAGGCTGTCTGCCTCTTCCTCTTTAATCCATAACATGGCCATGGATGAGTCAAGCAGGCTCGCCCCAAGATCAACAAGGGTTTGATAGAGCTCGCTGGTGTTCTTGGTCTTGGCAAGGGTCTCGTTTATGGTAAAAAGAATACTCTGCTCCCGCATTTTCTTCTCAAGCTTCCTGTTCATCTGTTCAAGAAGCTTTTTTACCTTTACCTCTTCTGTTAGAAATGCATTTTCAAGCAGGATGCTTCTTTCCTTTACGAGACGCTTAAGTGCCACCTGGAACTGCTCAAACTTGAACGGCTTTGAAAGGAAATCCGATGCTCCGCTCCTCATGGCCTTTATAATCACGTCCATGGAAGGGTCACCGGTTATAATGGCTGCAACCACGGTCCTGTCCCTTTCCTTCAGCCTCTTGACAAACTCGATTCCGCTCATGCCAGGCATATTGATATCAACAAGGACAACGTCCACATCCACTGTCTGGTCCAATACGTTAAAGGCATCAAAGGCATTGGAGGCCTTAAAGACCTCGTAACACTTCTGAAACTTGAGAAAGGACTCGAGCATGTCGATGATCTGGGGATCGTCGTCAACGATCAACACGCGCCAGACCTTGTCCTTACTGATGGGGCTGTCTGAATGGGAGCTAGGAGTAGATGCAGAAGATTGCATTGGCTGGTCAAATCTGGTCAAAGAGTTTCTTTTTCAAGGTTAGAAACTCTTTCTCTGTAATGGCACCCTGGGCCTTGAGTTTTGCCAAACGCTCAAGCTGGGTGAGAACCTCTTCCCTGTCAGGACCGCCTTTATGGTGTTGAAGGATATAGGGCGAAAACCATTCGGGTCCAAAAAGGGCCTTCTGGCTTGCCTCATCTGGGGTGGCCTTGGTGCTTGCATCCTTGGTATCACCGTCACCCTTTCTGCATGCCTTCACAAATTCAATTAACCTCTGGTTTTCCTGCTGAAGCCTTATTTTCTCACAGGCGTTATCAACGCTGATCTTGAGCTCCTCAAGACGAAAGGGCTTTCTAAGATAGTCGTAGGCGCCCTCTTTTACTGCCTGAATGGCTGTTTCAAGGGAAGCATAACCTGTTATTATGATAACAATGATATCTGGGTGAAGTTTCTTGGCCTGATGCAGCACCTCCATCCCGTCCACTTCTGGCATCATGAGATCCGTAATAAGGAGATCAAAGTGTCCTTCCTTCAACTTGCCAACTGCCTCAAGACCGTTGTGGACAAGGACTATCTCCCTGTCTTCCCGGTCGAGCAATTCGGTAAGAAGGTCACCGATATTTTTTTCGTCTTCGGCTATGAGTACTCTAAGGGGGGTCTGCTGGTCTGCCATTTTATAAAGCCCACTTGTGAAAGCAATTAAGTATGATTAACGTTTGGGACCGCAAGAAATATACCCAAAAACTCTTATTATTCACAATAATTTAACTTTTTTTCTTTATCGGAGCTATGACAAATAACTTGAAGCCACAAAAAAACAATGAAAAGAAAACAGATTTGGAGACCCAAATCAATACCCTGGATCTATCAGATCAACTGAATTTGGTTTTGACAGCACCCTGGGAGAAACGATTTGAGATCATAACGTCTTCTGAACGGGCGGGTGAGATCGTTGCCAACATGCCTGTTGAAGAGCTTTTCTGGACCATAAAGGCGACAGGCATTGAAGACTCCGCCATTATCCTGTCACTTGCAACGGCCGAACAGCTCCAGTTCATCTTTGACCTTGACTGGTGGCAAAAGGACCGTTTGAGGCCAGAAAAAATAGCCGCCTGGCTCCTGGTCATGTTTGAGCTTTCTGTGCAGGTGCTCAAAAACTGGCTCAAATGGATACTTAACCGCGATCCTTGGCTTTTGCCTGCCATACTCAACGAGTTTATTACTGTGGTAAAAAGACCGGATGACATGGATATCCAGGAGGCAAAGGACAGATTGCCAGCCTTCACCCTGGATAACGTATATTTCATGGATTTTAAGAAAAAGAAACTTGCCCCCCTTTTCATAAGACTTATAACGGACATGGTTGAAATGGATGCAGGTAAATACAGGGACATCCTTGAAACCATGCTGTGGGAGACGCCGAGCCACAACCTGGAGACCGCTTACAGGCTAAGATGCGGGCGCATTGGTGACTTTGGCATACCAGACTACTATCAGTCCCTTGACATCTACGTGCCCATTTCAGAAGAGGAGATGCACGTAATCGAGCCGGAAAACTCTCCCTTTGCAAGGCTTCCAGTAAACTATGACATGCCCGCCTTTGTGCCGACCCTGTATGTGTCCGGCTATCCAGCCCTTGAAGATGCAGTGCGAATACTGGCAGGAAACCCTGTAATGGAAAGGATAGTGCGGGAGACAACCGGCGTTGCTAACAAGGTTTTGATGGCAGACCTTGTTGACCTGGATGATCCTGAAAGGCTGAAAATGGCTCTGGAAAAGGCCTTTTCCCTTATCAACCTGGGAATGGAGAAGCTTTCAGAATCATCGGGAAAGTCTCCTGAGGAAATACTCAAAAGCCACTACTTGGAAGAGATAACAAGGTTTGCTTCAGGTCTTCTTCTGCCCTTTGGAGATAAGGCACGAAAAATCATGTCTGAGCCGTTTTTCAAAATATTACCTCATAGGCTCAAGGATGTGGTTGAGGCGGCAAGCCTTCGCCCGTCCATGCTCTTGGACGTTGGCACAGGCCTGTCAGAGAACGTAAAACACCTTAATGAGTTGGAAAAACTTGAATTTCTTCTATCCAAGGCCTCATCATGGAGCAAGGTGATCCCGTTTATTGAGCCATCCTTCGAGAAGTGGCCCTCCCAAATTAAATGGCAAGAGACCAACTTTCTTGCACCTGAGGAATTTTCAGTGGATAGCGCCCTTGCAACTGCTGTTTCCAACCTCATTATCAAGGCAATCTTCCACGTTTCCCCTCTGGACAGGGAGGAATTAGAAGCACTTTATGAAAGGCTTTCTGAAATGGGAAAAGAAGAGGTCTTTGGGCTTCTTAAAGAGCTCTTAGACCCCCTTTGCACAGGAGATGATTCTGGGTTGACTGAAAAGGAGCTCAACGAAACTATCCTTCCATATCTTGTGGAGGTATTCTCCGAGCTAGTCACACAAGGCAAAAGGGTCATTAATGAACCCCGGTACATCAAAAACATACTGGTAAAAGTCTAGCCTAGGGCGACTCCAAATCCCTTGCTTTTTAGGGCAGGCTCCTCAAGCGTTGACTGGCTGTCTTTAATGTCTTAAATATTTAGGCGTCTTGACCGCTGGGAATCTGGTGAAAATCCAGAACGGGCCCGCCACTGTGAGTGGGGACGAAACCTGAACGACGCCACTTTGACTTTGGGTCAAGGGAAGGCTCAGGTGGTAGGATGATCCACGAGTCAGGATACCGCGGCAAGACGCATGTTTGCTGCACCGGCCAAGGCCCGGTCTGCAAACGCGGGCAGGATATACGGGAAAAGGGCGCCCGAATCCTTGTGGATTCGGGCTTTTTATTTTTGGGAATGAATATGCACCCTTTAAAAACATGTCTCATTCTGTTTTTTGTAACTTGCTTTTTGTTTGTTTGCTCCTCTGGTCATGCGAAAGTCTCCGTGGTTGACGACGCAGAAAGCCGCATAAGCCTTAACCGTCCTGCCAAAAGGATTGTCAGTCTCTATGGAGGAATGACAGAGATAGTCTGTGCAGTTGGGGCATGTAATCAACTGGTTGGGGTAACCAAGAGGGACGCCTGGCCTGTCCAGGTTAAGAATAAACCCAAGATTGGCACACACATGCGGCCCAATCTTGAGCTCATACTTGCGCTTAAGCCAGAGCTTGTTCTTCAAGGCTCGTCAAGGCCTGGAAGCCAGATGGTGGTTCAGAAGCTTAAAGAGATGGGCATCAAGGTGGCCATCTTTAATCCCAGGGACTTCCCTACCCTTTATTCCACCATTGAGAGGGTAGCCAGGCTTTGCGGACACGAAGACGAAGGAAGAGACCTTGTTGAACATATGCGAAAGCAGCTTGAAGCAGCTGAAAAGAAGTATCCCCTTGAAAAAAGGCCCAGGATCGTTTTTGAGGTGAGTTATCCCAGCCTGCTATTTGCCGGGCAAAAAAACATAGTAAACGACATCATACGTATGGCCGGGGCAGAAAACATAGTTAAAAAGGACAAGAAATTTGTAAGATTCAGCCTTGAACAGATAATAGTGGATGATCCAGATGTCTACATTGTTCAAAAAGGCCCCATGAACAGGAACAACATTTCCCCTCAAAAAAGGCCAAATTTTGACGCCATAAGGGCAGTGAAGGCCGGACATGTGCTGGTTGTGGACGAGTTCCTCTTTTCACGGCCAGGGCCAAGATCTGTAAAGGCAGTTGAGCAGCTAAGGGGCTACCTCTACTCCCTTTACGGAGGGGACAGGACAAATGAAAAACAAATTGGTGACAGGTGATAATTGTGGCCTGTTCAAAAAAAGAAAATAATTCAGGAACCCTTTATGCTGTGGGCGTAGGCCCAGGAGACCCAGAACTTTTGACCATCAAGGGGAAGCGGGTTCTTGAGAGGGTCAAATACGTCTTTAGCGCCACATCCAAGAGGGAGAAAAAGAGCCTTGCCCTTGATATTGCACGGCCTTTTCTTAAAGAGGATGCCCAAATCGTACCCCTGGTATTTCCAATGGTCCGGGACAAGAAGGTCCTTGAGGAGGCCTGGAAGAATGCTGCCCAAAAGGTCCTTGAACTTCTTGGTACCGGAAGCGATGGAGCCTTCGTAACCCTTGGAGACCCTTGTACTTATTCTACCTTTACCTATCTCCAAAGAACTGTCACATCCCTTTTGCCTGAAACAAAGGTGGAGATCATACCGGGAATCACCTCCTTTCAGGCGGCTGCAGCACGGGTAAAAAGCCCCCTTGCAGAGGGGGAGGAGTCCCTGGCCGTGGTCTCAGGCGCAAAGGGTGGCAAGGAAATAAAAAGGCTGGCTCACCACGTGGACAACCTTGTCATCATGAAGGCCTACAGGCATTACAACGAGGTTGTTGATTGCCTTGACGAGCTTGGACTTTTAAAGGGTACTGTGGCAGTCAGACGTGTGGGACTGGACGGAGAGTCCGTTACGGAAAAACTTAGGGATTGGGACGGCCACAAACCCTCCTATTTCACGCTTTTAATCTCCAAGAAGAACAGGGAAGACAAGAAACTTCATAACAGCTAGACCGCCTCTTCATGAGGAGGGAGCAGGTTCCTTGTAAAACGGTAGGCGTTTGGCTCCCTCTCAAGGCAGTTGGTGTGTACCCTTCTCAAATATGTCCAGACCTGGCTCATTATCTCACCGCTTACCCGGAGCCTTAAGACCTTGGCCAGGGGCTGGGCCAGCCAGAAATCCATGGACTTGATGGCAGATATTCCAAGGCTCCTTCCAGGCTTTTCATTTCCACAATCCTTACAAAACACCTGGCCTGTTGATGCCTCGTAGCCAAAGTGTTTCCCCGATAACTCCTTTTTACAACCATGACAGGCCTTCAGAGAAGGCATGAAACCACAGGCCTTTAAAAGCCTTGTTTCAAAGATTAGCGTGCATAGTAAAAAATCCCTTCCCACTTCAATACTTTCAAGGTACCAGGAAAGGAGCTGGTAGATTTCTTTTTCTGCCTGATGTTCCCTGCACCAAAGGTCAACGAGCTCAAGACACAGAGAGGCAAGGATAAATCGGCTGTAGTCCTTTCGCACCGACTCAAGGCCCCTTTTAAGCCAGCCATTTTCCAGGAAAAAAAGGCCCGTTTTGGTCGGCGTTCGGACAACGGCATCAATATTTGCAAAGGGATCAAGCACGTTCATGAACCTTTTCTTGCTCTTTCTGGCCCCCTTGGCAATGCACCTTATCTTCCCAAGCTCAAGGGTCAAAAGGGTTACAAGAAGGTCACTTTCGCCTGTTGGGTTGGTTTCGATCACAAAGGAATGAAGAAGCTGCTTTTCAGACATGAAGGATCAAAGATAAAAAGCATAGGCGCTAGTTTTTCTGTTTTCCCCTTGTGAAAGAAGGGCTTTTGATGGGTGGTTCATTGGTGGTATTGGTCTCCTCTTCCAGCAGGATTTTTGGAGCCTCCCCTCCTGATTTGATTTCCATGGATCCGTTTGCGCCGCTTTGAATCCCTTCAGTAGTTCCAAAGGTTGTGTTTGACCCCATGGTTAAAATGGAGGTCTTTTTGTGTCCAGAAAAGAAAAAGTAATAGACTCCCGCAGCCACAAGGAGGATAAGGATAACACCTATTATCCAACCAATGATACGTCTCGGGTCCCGGGCCCTTATATCAATGGTGGTGGAGCTTGTCATTTCCGGCTGTCTTGCAACTGAGGCAGACTGGCCTTTAAGGTCTTCTTCCAGCCTCAATATGGCCTCTTCTGGGTCAATACCTATGTATTCTGCATAGTTTCTTATGAATCCCCTTACAAAAACCTCTGCTGGAAGATCATCAAATCTGTTCTCTTCAATGAGTCGTAGGCGGCTGATGGATATCTTTGTTCCTTCTGCCACCTCCTGTATGGAGATCTGCCTTAATTCCCGTTCCTTTTTCAGGTATTCGCCTACCGTTTCCTTTGACATGGAATCTCCCTGACCCTTTTTATTGAACCAGCTACAATAGTATCCTGATGGTTGACTTGGAACGCAGTTCGTTAAGCCAATCCTGGAAGCGTTCGTTTATCTCCTGATCGTAAAGCCTTCTTCTGACCTCCTCCATGGTGGCAGGATCGACATCTTCATCCTTTGAGTTGGATATACCAGCAAGCCGCAAGATTTCAAAACCAAGGGGGGTCTTTAGTACGCCAGAATGTTCTCCAGGGGATAATTTTTTTACCGTCTCTTTAATATAGGGGGCCATCTCATCGAGACTGAAGACTCCGAGCCTAACCTCCCTTGCAACAGGCACATTGCTTGAATAACGTCTTGCCGCCTCCTCAAAGGGCATCCCCTCTTCAAGGGCCTTTAGCGCGTCCCTGGCCCTCTTTTTGGCAGCCTCCATATCTGAAGGAGAATCTCCCTTAGGCACCACGCATATGTGTTCAAGGATGTAAAAGGGGCCCTGATATCCAGTGGATCCCTTTTGCTTTCTAAGATAGTCCCTGACCATCTCATCAGTGATGACTATCTTGGACTTGACCTCGGCATTTACGAGCTGGAGCCTTTCTATCTGGGTGGCTATCTGTTTTTTATACTCTTTTAACGATACCCCATCTTTTTTGAGCTTTTCCTCAAATTCCTGCCTGGTAAGGCCGTTATTCCTGCAGATATTGTCTATGGCATCCTCAACTTCCTGATCAGTCACCTTGATGCCAAGCCTGCGGATCTCTTCTTCAACCAAGTAATCGTCTATCATCTGAGGAAGGATCTGGGCAAATATCTTTCGCTTGACCTCTGCCCTTTGTTCCTTGGACATATCCGGGGTCAAATACTTTGAAAGGATTGGCGCTGCCCTTTTCTCAAGCTCCGAAAGGGTAATCACCTTGCCATTTACGACAGCTACAATCCGGTCCACTATTACAGCCCTTGCTGTAACAGCGGTTGTCATGGTCCCCAAGAGAATGGATAAAAAAAGTGCCCAGGATATGTATTTATTTTTCATTGTTTTCCTTTTTTGGCCTCAAGAATTATCTTTCTTGAAAATTTAAGATAAGGAAGAAACCTAGACCTTAATTAGTAAGTTTAATCAATTCTTTCAATACCCCAATAGTCTCCTGGATAAGACCCTTTGATTCTACATCCTTTTGGTTCATTTTGAAAAGCACCCTTTCACCAGGAAGCAGTTTAAGGCGCCCATCCCTCTGAATAAGACGTATCAACCCCTCGCTGTTTGGAGGACCCTGCGGGCCAAAGGAAAGGGTGAGCCTGGGAGCCCCTTTTCCCGCCCCATCTAGCCTTATGCAGTTAAGCCTCCTAAGGAGGGCCTTTATCACCATGATATCAAGAAGATTCTTGACCTCCCTAGGCACAGTGCCGAACCTGTCCTCAAGCTCCATCATGGTCTCGTCTCTTTCATCCTCTGTTTCAATATGGGAAAACCACCTGTACATCTCAAGACGCTGGCTGATATCCGGTACGTACTCCTCGGGGATAAAGGCTGAAAGCCCAAGATTTACCTCCGGCTCAATCCTTTCCTCCGACTTGTTTCCCTTTATGTCTTCAATGGCCTCCTTTAGCAGGTCAAGGTAGAGATCGTAGCCCACCTCTGATATCTGGCCTGCCTGGGCCACCCCAAGAAGGTTGCCGGCGCCCCTTATCTTGAGATCGTGCATAGCAAGGTTCATTCCTGCACCAAGGTCACTGGTCTCTATTATAGCCTTAAGGCGCAGGGCAGCGTCCCTGGTAATGGACTGAAGGGCTGGCACAAGCATGTAGGCATAGGCCTGACGGCTGCTTCGCCCCACCCTGCCACGTAACTGGTAAAGATATGCAATTCCGAGCATGTCCGCCCGATTTATTATGAGGGTATTTGCAGATGGAATATCAAGGCCCGACTCTATTATTGTAGTGCAGACCAGACAGTCTATGTCTCCCCTGACAAACCGTACCATCTTTTCCTCAAGCTCGGCAGGCTCCATCTGACCGTGGGCAACATCTATCCTTGCCTCTGGCACGAGACCTTCCAGGTGTTCTGCAACCCTGTATATACCCTTTACCCTGTTATGCACGAAAAAGACCTGGCCACCCCTTTTCACCTCTTTTTCTATTGCATCCTTAACTATGGCGTCGTCATATTCAGCAAGAAAGGTCTTAATGGCCATGCGCCCCCGAGGTGGGATCTCTATGGTGGAAAGGTCCCTTATTCCCAAAAGAGAAAGCTGGAGTGTCCTTGGAATGGGTGTGGCTGTTAGACTCAGGCAGTTTATGTCCCTGGCTAGAAGCTTTAGCTTCTCCTTGTGCCTTACACCAAAACGGTGCTCCTCATCTATTATTATAAGGCCGAGCCTTTTGAAGATTACGTCACTCTGGAGCAGCCTGTGTGTTCCAATGAGGATATCCACCTTGCCCTCCTTCACCATGGAAAGGATTTCTCGCTGCTCTGCCCGGGATTTCATGCGGCTTAACCCTGCTATTGTCACCGGAAAATTCCTGAACCTTTCCGAAAAGGTTCGCTGGTGCTGCTCGGCAAGAAGGGTTGTGGGCACAAGAACCGCCACCTGATAACCGTTTTCCACAGCAAGAAAGGCGGCCCTCATGGCTACTTCTGTCTTTCCAAAACCCACATCCCCGCAAAGAAGCCTGTCCATGGGGTAGTCCGCCTTTAGGTCCTTAATTATTTCCCCTATGGCCTCCAGCTGGTCCCTTGTCTCCTCAAAGGGAAAGGCTGCCTCAAACTGCCTGTACATCTCGTCTGGGCCATGAAACGACAAACCTTTTTTAACCTTTCTGAGGGCGTAAAGCTCAACGAGTTCATGGGCTACCTCCTTTATGGCCTTTTTTACCTTGTTCTTTCTAAGGGCCCATGATTTTCCACCAAGGCGGTCAAGCCTGGGCTCTTTTCCTTCAAGGCCGACGTACTTTTGAAGAAGGCCCAGTCTGTCTACAGGTACGTAGAGCTTGTCTCCACCATGGTATTCAAGGTGTACAAACTCGCCCTCCACCCCTGCCACATCCATTCTAACAAGGCCAATGTACCTTCCTATGCCCTTGTCCCTGTGGACAACAAGCTCTCCCGGGCTTATCTCATCAAGGCCAAAGGCCCTGGTCTTTCCCTTCCTCGCCCTCCGTCCTGCCTTTGGCTCAGACGGGACCTTAAAAAGGGTGTGATCCGGAATGAAGACCTCCCTTGCCTCCTCAAGCAAAAAGGCCTCTTCCACGTAACCATTTGTCAGGAAAAGGCCTCCACCACCTTTTGCCTGAATCTCACTCAAGGGGCCCTTTACCTGGGTAAACTCCTGGCCATAGTGCTCAAAAAGGCCTGAAATCCTTTCAAAACCGGAATCGGAATCACTAAGCACGTAAACCCTTTTTCCCTCCTCAAGCCACCTTCCAAGTTTTTCAAAAAACGGGGCAAAAAGCTCCATCCTGGAGCCTGTCCTGGACGTCACAAGAGACGATTCAAGGCCCTTTGCAGAAACCTCTAGTCCCTCATCAAACTGCCCCAAAAATCTCGAAACCGGACCTGATGTTTCTGAAAGTAGAGCAGGCGGATTTATAAGAATGCGGCTGTAACCTTCAAACCTTGAACAAAGTTCATACATGTCTAGCCTGAAGGAATCAATGTCTGGCAGAAGCCTTCCCGGGCTCACCTGGGCAGTATAGGAATCCTCCATCCTTTTCAAATGCTCCAAAACTGCCGCGGCCAAGGCAAGGGGTGATTCCATCACAATCACTGCATCCTTTTTGAGAAAATCAAAGATGGACCACAGCGAGCCATACAAAAAGGGCATGAAGGCAAGGCTTCCTTCTGTCTGACACCTGTTTTCAAGGCTGTGAAGGACCTGGGCCACCTGCTCACCGCTCCATCCAGCCCTGGAGGCACGACCCACAATGTCTTTTCTTGCCCTTTCCACCAACGCATCTGAAAGGATACTTTCAGCAGCTGGAAGAAGCACTACCTCCTGCCTCTTCTCAATGGTTCTCTGGCTTTTAGGGTCAAAAAGCCTGATCTCTTCAACAAGATCGTCAAAGAAAAGAAGCCTTATGGGCGAGCTGAAACCGGGAGAAAATATGTCCATTATCTCGCCACGCACTGCAAAATGGCCAGGAAGTGACACCTGCGGTATGCGCTCGTATCCGGTTTCAATGAGCCACTTTAGAAGCGCATCCCTGTCAACCTCCTCACCTTCCAGTATGAGCTCTTCGTGGTTGAGGATTTCGCTTCCAGGCACGTATTTTTCCACCAGGCTCGAAGCACTGCAGACAACAAAGCCGGAACATCCCTCCAGGAGACTGTGAAGGATGCCTATGCGCCTTGAAGCGGTCTCAAGGGATGGAACAAGAGGAAGAAAACCAAAATGTTCGTATGAAGGCAAAAGCCCAACTTTGTTTTTATAAAAAAAGGAAAGTTCGCGGGCCCTTTTTTCAGCAAGCTCCCTTTCGGAAACTATCCAGAGTACCTGCGTTGGGCCTTTTTCGAAAAATTCTGAAAGGATACGGGAGCATGCGGAAACGGAACTACTTTTTATGGAAAGGCTGCACGAGTCAGCCCCCTGCTTTTCCAAAAAGGTACAGATATCAAAATCCATGATTTAGAAATTTAAAAGGGACGAGGTCAGGAAAGAAGGGCCTTGGAAATCTTTAGACTGGTCACTTTTAAAAGCTTTTGAACATCTTCTATCAACTCATCCGTTGGACCATTTTCTCCTAAAAAGGGCCCCATATGCTCTTCAACAATAGACTTGGCCACATCAAAGGTAGATATATTTTTTGACTTTTCAAGACCTTGCGGGCCAAAAGAAAAAGAATTTGCCTCAAGCTGGTCAAGTTCGCTTTGAAAAATGCAGCCAAAATACTCGAAGTCCTTTCCTAATGCGTCCTTTTGAAACATGGACTCAAAGAGATAGGCACAGATACCCTTTTTCAATTCATTAAGATCAGAAAGGGAGTCGGATACCCTTTCAAACAAGGGATCCTTTTGAATAAGTAGCAAGGAATAATAAAGTATTTCCTTTGAAATGGCAAAGAAGGCGTCGGCAGACTCTTCCCCTTTCTCATTAGCTAAAGCAAATATGCCCCTGACCCCGTCAACTACGTGAGCGACAATGGCGCAGGCCTCTTGAGTCATGGCCGCAGACTTCCAGGGCTTTGTACCACTAGGGGATCCCTGGGCCTTCTTATCCTCGTTATTTGAAAGATTGCTTTTACCTGATGCTGTCATGGCCAATTATTTACATTTTCATGAAAAGATTACGCTGAAAAGACTTTAAATGTCAAGAAATAGAAGGATTTTCTTTAAAAAAATTACCTTGTACTACCAGTTTTACAATTCCAAGGGATGCCCTAGGCCCCATGACAAGATTTCTATGATGTCAACAGATCTGACAGGAAGACATAATTTTCAAGAGAAACATCCTCTGCCCTGCTGTCAGGCTCTATGCCCGCCTCAAGAAGGAGCCCTTCAAGCCCTTTTTTTGAAATATTCATTTGATGAGACAAGCTGTTCACTATTTTTTTTCTTCTCTGGGAAAAAGCCGCCTTGACAACGCTTACAAAGTTGGAAAAATCCTTGGCCTTCGGACCTACTTTTCTCCTCTTAAAGAGTACCAGGGAGGAAACCACCTTGGGCCTTGGTCTGAAGAGATTTGGAGACAGATCCATCACAATCTCTACTTTGTAAAAATGTTGAGCAATTAGACTAAGTACCCCATAGCTCTTTGATGAACGCGTAGACACTACCCTTTGGGCAACCTCCTTTTGGAAAAGAAGCAGGGCAGAAGGGATGGAACTGTATTCATGGGCAAGCTTGAAAACGATCTGTGAGGAAATGTTATAGGGAAGGTTTCCTGCCAAAAAGGCCTTGTTTTCTCCATAAGGCCTTAAAATCGAATCAAAGGAGACCTCTAGCACATCTTCATGCAGTAAATGGCAGTTTTCCGGAAGGCACCCGGTCTTAAGAAGCCAATCAACCAGCCTGTCATCCTTTTCAATGGTGACAACATCCTTAAATCGTTTGCAAAGAAGCATTGTCATGTTGGCTGTTCCCGTTCCGATTTCAATGACAAGCCCAGGGGACTTTTCCGGAATAAAGGAGACAATTCTTTCAAGTACGCCCCTGTCTGATAAAAAATTCTGCCCAAGGCTCCTTTTAGGTGTAGGTGGGTTTTCGTTGTGATAACGGTAGTTCAATTCTGTTTTTTCGATATCCTTTTAAGGAATTTTTCCTGTTTCTTTCTCTGCCTGTAAAAATAAAAATATACTGCTCCAAAATAAGATAAGAATCCAAAGGGCAATGCCAATACCACGCCACCTGCAACCAGGCAGCAGACCACGTGCATGAACTTTGCACAAAGCATCTGTGCCGCCTCCAAAAAACCTGCCTGATGGATATCATGAAGCATCGCCTGGACCTGCTGCCACGTCACAGGCCTTCCTGTTATCAGAACCCCCAGCTTCCAGGAGACGTAATATTCAATTGGTATGGTAAGGGGGTTACTTACGATCCAGTTTGCAACTATTGCCGCAATGATATTTGCCCTAAAAATGGCGCAGAAGAAGAGGCTAAGCACTGTATGAAAGGGAATGGTTGGAGTTAGGCCAACAAAAGTGCCAACGGCAATGCCACGTGCAATAAAAAATGGATTGCCCCTTAGCCTTATGAGTCTTAGCCAGTAGTATCTGATCTGCCGCCGAGGCGACATCGCCTTTTTAAACATGGAGTCACTTTTACCACAACCAAGGACGGCAGGCTATCACACGTCTGTTTTTTATATGTCCTGGAGCCACAGGACATACCGTTTTCACGGTCGGCCTTTTCCTCTGTTGTCAACAAATAGAGTTGTCCGGTTTTATAGCAAATAAACTGTCCGGTTTGACATATGCTAATTTTTTTAGGGAACCGCCCCGCCGGAGGCATCTTGCTGACATGAAAATGGCAG
>JALWYS010000149.1 GCA_027003115.1 Deltaproteobacteria bacterium
CATGATGTTGTAGTTTTCCACGAGAACGTTCAGTACGTTTGGAGTTATGAATGCAGGAAGGCTTGGGCCAAGCCTCATGTTCTTAATCCCAAGGGCAAAGAGGGTAAGGAGAATGGCCACAGCCTTCTGCTCGTACCAGGAAAGCACCATGGAAAGGGGAAGATCGTTCACGGTGCAGCCAAAGGCATCTGCCAAGGCAGAGGCGATCTGTATGGCAGAGTATGCGTCATTACACTGGCCAATGTCCAGGAGCCTTGGTATCCCCTCGATGTCCCCGAGCTTCTTGTCAAAAAAGCGGAACTTTCCACACGCAAGGGTAAGGACGATACAGTCCTCTGGCACCTTTTCAACAAATTCCGTGTAGTAGTTCCTGCCAGGCTTTGCCCCATCGCATCCTGCAACCAGGAAGAAGTGCCTTATCTTGCCCTCCTTTACGCCACCAATGACCTTGTCTGCCACAGACATGATGGTATTTCTTGCAAAACCCACCATTACGCTTCCCTTGTCCGTATCCTCCGGAAAGCCAGGGGTCTCAAGGGCCTTTTCAATGACCGGGGTGAAGTCCTTATCGGCAATGTGCTTAACCCCAGGCCAACCAACAAGGCCCGTGGTGAATATCCTGTCGAAGTAGGACTCCCTGGGCTTCTGGATGCAGTTTGTTGTCATGACAATTGGGCCAGGGAATGCATCAAACTCCTTTGCCTGGTTCTGCCAGGCGGTCCCGTAATGGCCGTAGAAGTGGGGATACTTCTTGAGCTCAGGATATCCGTGACAGGGAAGCATCTCACCGTGGGTGTAGACGTTTATACCCTTGCCTTCAGTCTGCTTGAGTATCAGCTCCAGATCCCTGAGGTCATGGCCTGAAACCAGTATTGCCTTGCCCTTTTTGGCGCCAAGGGGGACCTCTGTAGGAACTGGATGACCGTAGTTTTCGGTATTTGCCGCATCTAGAAGCTCCATGGCCTTAAGATTTGCCTCGCCTGTCTTAAGGGCAAGCCCTACCCAATCGTTCAGGTCCATGTCCTTGTTCAGGGTGGCAGCAAATATCTCATGGATTGTCTTGTAGTGGTCCTCGTCCTCTTTTCCAAGGATCTGGGCATGGTCTGTGTACGCGCACACGCCTTTAAGGCCGTAGATAATAGTCTCCCTTAGAGAACGCCTGTCCTCATCCAGCTCGCCGTTTGAAAGTACGCCGTGCATCTCGCCCTGACGCACCATCTCTTCCTTGTTGCTGCCAAGTTCAAAGGTGGCAGGGCCTTCAGGGAAGTCGGTGTTTCCGCCTGCTGCCTTTACCTTTTCCTTCAGCTCATCCCGCATCCTTACGCAGCGCCTTAGAAGCTCCACAAAACGATCCGGGTCAAAATCCACGTTTGTAAGGGTTGAAAATACGGCCTCGCAGGTAAAGACGTTTACGTCCCTGTCGTTTATTCCAACCTTGTGGCCTTCTACTGCCACCTGGGAAAGCCCCTTTGCGGCATATATGAGAAGATCCTGTAGCGCTGCCACATCGGGCTGTTTGCCGCAGACTCCTATCTTTGTACAACCCTTACCCTGCGCAGTCTGTTCACATTGAAAACAAAACATTTTTCACCTCTCTTGGTTTATTTTTTCCCCGTTAGGGAGATCAAGGTGTTCAAGGAGCATGTCCAGGCCGTCCCTGGATATTATCTCCCCCAGCCTTTCACCCCTTTTGCACCTTTTTTTGTAAAAACGCGTTACTGACTTGACCGTTTCAAGGGCCTCGTTAAAGCCAAAAATTCCTGGAAGTTCCCTTCCAAGCTGCGGGTGTCTGCCAAGCTTTCCTCCAACCTGAATGCGAAAGCCATATCTTCCCATCTCAAGGCTCGAGGTGGGGCAGACGCCTACGCAGTGTCCGCAAAAAAGACACCTTGTACTGTCTATTTTCACCCCTTCACCAAGGGTGATGGCCTCTTCCCTGCATGCCTTCAAACACGCCTTGCAACCTGAGCAATCAGCATCAGTCACCTGTGGGGCAACTGCCCCAATAAGGCCAACATCAACTATCTGGGGGCGGGAGCAGCTGTTTGGACAAAAGGAGATGGAAACCCTGAACTCGTTGTGTACCTTCAGGGGGCGTGAAAGCCTCTCCGTTAGGAATTCCTTTAGATTCTCATCCTTTAGAAACTTTTCTATCCTGTCTGCAATGTCTGTTTCTGGAAGCATCCTGTTGCTGCACCCATCTGCTCCAAGGCACGTCTCAACGGAAAAGCCCTGAAGCTCCTCATCCATGTTGTTCATGAAGCGGTTCTTGCACTCTTCTATGTGCCGCTTTTCAATAACCTCTATCCCACGCTTTAAGGCGTAGTCCTCCACCTTCCTTCTCACCATCTTCCTGATGAAAAAGGGTACGCGCTTCATGGTCCTTTCTGCCTCTTGGCTCCATTTCATCTTTAAGGCCCCCATGGTGCTAATATGATAAACTGGATTAAAATGATACACTTTGACTTACGTCAAACAGGCTAAAATTCTAACCATTAGGAAATAAATCGTTTCCTCTAAAAGGGAAACAATTATCAAAATGGTTTTAAAAAGTCGATTTTTTAAGCGGGAAAGAACTTTTGTTCCTGGTCAAAAAACTAGACCAAACATTCATGACAAAAAACGGCAAGGTAACAAGCTTTTTCGTGTCCTTTAGCATTTCATGTGGATCTAAGGAAATGGCCCCTAGGCGCTCCAATGATGTAAGTCATGGTGATGAAAAAAGAAAATAGTCAATAGCAAAAGAAAAAAATGCTAGATAGCACCAAATAGACAAATTTGCCCCAATGTAACGGAGTGACAGATTAAGTCTAATTTAGTACGCATGATCTCTACCTGAAATATTTCTCAATAAGCGCGCCTATTGCCATTAACCCCGGGATAACCATTCCCTCATCGTGGGCCTCAAGGGTAAGAATGGGCCTCATGTTGTGTTCGGAAAGCCATGAAAAAAGAAGATCAAAGTCAACGATTCCGCTTCCTGGGGCAAGATGCTCGTCAGAACCACCGTGGTTATCGTGGAGATGAAGGTGCCGTATCCTGTGCCCAAGGTCCTCTATCCATGTCTTTAAAGGGGTCTTCGAAAAGGCATAGACATGACCTACATCAAGACAAAACCCAAGGGACTCAGCAGGAATGGTCTCGAAAATTTTCTTATGGATATATGTGTCTGCTTCGAATACGTTTTCAAGGGCTATGCCCACACCTGAGCTGTCCGCGTGTTCACAGAGCCTTCCCATGGTTTCAAGGGCAAAGCCAAGCCAGATATCTCTAGCGTCTGCGTAAATCTTTTCTTCCCAGCCCGTGTGAAAAACCATGGACTCTGCGCCAAATAGCACGCAAAGATCAACAGCATATTTTAGCCTCATAAGGGATGTCTCCCTTATCAGGCAGTCAACGGCCCCGCAGGCAATATCCGTAAATGGCGCATGAACAGTGCACTTAAGGCCATTTTCCTTAAGGGCTGTTGCCACATCATAAAAATCCTTGAATGTAAAGGAATCCAGGATGGGGGCGTTCAGTCCTATCTCCGTATTGATTCCCTGGCTGATCACCAGTGGAAGGTACTTGTTCTTAAGAAGATCAAAGGGACAGCTTACGAATACCTCTTTTTTTATCTCATCAATATCCATCAGGTCTTCCTCTCACAAGTTCTTTTGCCTGCTCCCAGGTCATGTCTTCAGAAAATCCCGGACAGTCCGCCTTTATGGCAAGCCACGCATTTTCATCTTCAAGGATGCTTGGATGAAGGGGCCATCTCTTGCAATGAAAGGGCTTTACTGGGTGTACCTTGCAAAGTCCATCATCACCGTAAAAGATGCAGTGGCCATCCACAATCTTCATGGAGGTTGGCCCTTTTCCATTTACCAGATACTTTTTCTTGAAAGCCTCAAGCTCCAATCCAAGGTATCTGGCCATCCTTTCCTGTTCAGCCTCTGTCACAGACACTGTTGCAACCCCGTGGCAGCAGTGACCACAGCATTTACATTCAAAAAGCACCTTCCGCGCCTGTTTATCCTTTTTTGCCGTCATTGTTTTTTGGACCTCGCATACTTAATGGGGTCGGTCAATCCTGCCTCCCTGAACCCCTTGAGCCTGAGCAGGCATGAATCACACACACCACAGGCCTCATCCTGATTCTGATAACAGGACCATGTGAGATGAAGGGGTGCTCCGAGCCTTGAGCCTGTTTCCACCACCTCTTTTTTGGTCATGCGAATGAGAGGGGCATGAATGGTAATTACGGTTT
>JALWYS010000150.1 GCA_027003115.1 Deltaproteobacteria bacterium
GCACTGGAGATCAAACCCTATAGGAAAAGTCAGAAAAAATCTGCCTTCTTTCAAAAAATTGGCATGGGACAAATTCACACAAAAAAGTTGACAGTACCATCAATGGCATCCTGATCCTCCTGTTTGGATGCCAAAGCGGCATATAAGATTAATTCTTGCTCATTTTGGGCTTCAATGGTAACCGGATCGCCAAGGGTGAGCTGATTTTTGGTTAGTGTTCCTGTCTTGTCTGAGCAAAGGATATCCATGCCGGCCATTTCTTCTATGGATTCAAGACGTGAAACAATGGCCTGCATTCGGGACAGCGCAAGGGCACCCACTGCCATGGTGACAGAAAGGACCGCTGGCATGGCAACAGGAATGGAAGCCACGGTAAGTATCAGAGCAAACTGGATAAGCTCTAGCCAGGGAGCCCCTCTATGAAGCTGAAACAGGATTAATATGGCCACAAGCCCAAGGGATACATAAATCAGATAGTCTGCTATGCTCATGACCGCCCTTTGGAAATGAGACACCGTCTTTGCCGTACTGACCAGTTGCGCTGTCTTTCCAAAGTACGTATCCTTCCCGGTAGCAGTCACAACTGCAACCATCTCTCCCTGCTTGACTATTGAACCGGAATAGACCGTCTCTCCCTTACTCTTGTTAACCGGCAAAGATTCACCAGTAAGTGCAGACTGGTCAATGCTCAAATAATCTCCATCAATAAGTACTGCATCTGCAGGAACTATATCTCCCAGACGAAGCCGAATTATATCGCCAGGAACAAGAGTCGCCGCATCCACTTCCTGCCATTTCCCGTCTCGAAGGGCTCTCGCCTTTAATGCCAGCTTTTTTTTCAGCGCTTCTATAGCATTTCCAGCCTTGTACTCCTGCCAAAACCCAACAACCGCGTTGAACACAAGGAGTGCGCATATGATCCCAAAATCGGTCCAGTGCCTCAAGATGGCAGACAAAATGGCAGCCACCTCTATCATCCAAGGGATGGGACCCCAGAAATAACCCAGGAATTTCAATACGGGATTTATTCTCTTCTCCTCTAATCTGTTAGGCCCAAAAACAGAAAGACGCTTTTCTACCTCAGTGGAACTAAGACCTTCAGATGAGGTATTCAATTTGGAAAATAACTCACCTACATCTACTTTCTCGTTTGAAGGCCCTGCTGTGGACTTCTGCATTTCTTGATCTTGGGATTCTTGAAGGGAAGGAGCATTAGAAGACGTTGCAGTAGCCATGATTACCTCCTCCGGACTATTTTTTTTGGCAGATTTCATAAGGTTCAAAATCTAAGCTAAACACCTAGGAGGCTATTTCAAGAAACAAAACTCGAAACCCTTCCCAAGAATCTTTAAAATGCCTAGCGCGTGAGGAAATTAGATTCAAACATCAGATCAATCAAATCCTTGAATCATTAATAATTGATCTTAGTTTCTAACAAGGGATTACTTTTAAGCCCCAAGTAAGAAGTAATGGGGGCATACATTCAGCAATTATTCAAGGAGAGCCACTTATGCAATACGACATCATCTTTATTGGAGGGGGATTAAACTACGCAGGAGCCGTAATTGCACAAAAAGCAGGGCTTAAGTGCCTTCTTATAGAAAAAAGCCTTGACCATCTTGGAGGAACCTGCCTCCATGAGGGCTGCATCCCTTCAAAGCACCTCCTTTACCATGGAAAACTTCTTGTTGATACCAGGCACCCGGTATTTGGTAACTGCAAGGTTTCCCTGGACCTCCACACGCTGCAGGACCAGAAGGAGGAAATACTCAAGCAGACCACCTCTGTAATACGGAAACAGCTTGAAAAGGCGGGGGTTGATCTGGCAGAAGGTGAAGGCCTTGTAACTTCCCCAAACACGGTTGAATGTGATGGCAGACGCTTTACAGGCAAAAACGTAGTACTTGGGACAGGTTCTTCTCCTTATATCCCGCAAGGGGTTGAATTTGATGGCAGAAGGATAATTACCAGCAACGAGGCCCTAAGCCTAAGGGAACTTCCTGAAAGGATTGCAATTGTTGGCGGAGGTCCTGTTGCCCTGGAGTTTGCATCCTTTTTTGCAGCCTGTGGCTTAACCCCACACGTCTTTATCAGGAGGGAACAGATACTTCCAAAGTCCCACCCTCTGATGCGTGAAAACCTTACAAAACTTCTTTCCTCAATAGGCGTAACCTTCCATCCATCCGTAAAAATTGTATCTGCATACAAAACGGCGGATGGGGTTAGACTTCAAACCAATAAAGGGATTTTTGATTTTGATCTTCTTCTTGTTGCAACTGGAAGAAGGCCCAACACGGACGTTGTTGCGTGTAACGATATTAAGGCAGACAGGGCCATAGAGACGAACGAACACTTTGAGACGGACCTTCCTGGCCACTATGCCATTGGAGATTGTAACGGAAAGCTGAAACTTGCCCACGCAGCCAGGGCCCAGGCCCTTTACGTTGTGAAAAGGATACTTGGTCACAACCCTTCCGTGCTCAGGCTTAGAAACATACCCAGGTTCATAGAAACCCTTCCGGTTCCCTATGCCCAGGTGGGCCTTACCAGGCAAGAACTTGAAGAATCCGGCGCGGACTTTAACGAGTCCATATTCAAGCTATCTGGAATAACCATTTCAAAGACTTATGGGGCAACAAAGGGGGCCATAATCCTCTATGCCGACAAGAAGGGATATCTCCTGGGAGGAGAACTCCTGTGCCCACATGCCCCTGACATCATAGGAACAATAGCCCAATGCCTTGAGGCTGGCCTAAAGACATCGGCTTTAAAAAACGTTGTATTTCCCCATCCTACCATCTCAGAGGCCATTGGAAGGTGCGTCATGCATCTGGATTAGATTTGTAAGGGAAAATACTAAGGATACAGTCCATGCAAAAACGTATACAAATCCCGCTAAGAACGGTCACCTAGGTAACTGAGCCGTTATCAATTGCTGTGTAAAGAAAAGTTAGCCATTTCATGGCTGGCTGTAATTTTTTGTTTTTAAATTGAAAAACTCTTATCAACACGAACTACCCAGAGGAGACAAAAAATGAAAAGAATCGCAATTAATGGACTTGGCCGCATTGGAAGACTTGTGCTTCGACATTACATGGACTCTGAAAAAGATAAGGTTGAAGTGGTTGGTGCAAACGACCTTGTTCCCCCGGAAGACCTTGCCTATCTCATTAAGTACGACTCCGTACATGGCACCGCCACCTTTCCAGTTACCTTTGGGGATGATTTCGTACAAATTGGGGACAAGAAAATACGTATCTTCTCTGAAAAGGATCCCTCGAACCTCCCGTGGGGAGAGCTGGACGTTGACGTTGTAATCGAATGTACAGGCCGTTTTACCAAGAGAGAACTTGCGGCAAAACACCTTGAGGCAGGTGCCAAGCGGGTAATCATAAGCGCCCCTTCAAAGGATGCTGACTTCATGGTGGTCCTTGGGGTAAATCAGGAGGACTTTGACCCTGAAAAACATCTTGTCATCTCCAACGCCTCGTGCACTACCAACTCCCTTGCCCCGCCGCTAAAGGTTCTTTGTGACAATTTCGGAGTTGAAAAGGCCCTTGTCACCACCATCCACGCCTACACAGCCACACAGGGCCTCGTTGACAGGCCTGCAAAAAAGAGAATCAGGGGCAGGACAGCCGCGGTATCCCTAATTCCCACAACCACTGGGAGTGACATTGCCACCACAAAAGTGCTGCCGGAGCTTGAGGGAAGACTCAGGGCCATGGCAGTAAGGGTTCCCATTCCAGACGGGGCGCTTACGGATATAAGCGCTGTACTAAGGAAAAAGGTTTCAGAAAAAGAAGTTAACAACGCCCTTAAAGCCGCATCAAGAGGCCCCATGAAGGGAATACTTGGTTATACGGAAGAGGAAGTAGTCTCAATCGACATCATCAATGACACCCGCTCAGGGATCGTCCATGGACTTTCAACCAGGGTTATACAGGGAGACATGGTAAAGCTTCAGGTCTGGTATGACAACGAGTATGGCTATTCCAAGCGGCTCCTTGACCTGGTGGAGACGCTGCCCATGTAACCCCTGTACCAAAGATTCAAGGCTCGCGTGCATTGAGGCCTTTAGCGCAGGCCGCAGTAAGGGCCTGAAAAACAGGGAGGAACAGGAACCATGAAAATCATAGTCTTTAGTGCCAGGTCCTACGATGAGGAGTTCCTGACAAGGGCGAACCGCCAGGGACTTTGCGACTTTCACTTTACAGAGGCCACTCTTAA
>JALWYS010000151.1 GCA_027003115.1 Deltaproteobacteria bacterium
CCGCGCCGAGCATGGAAGTGACAGGCCCGGTCAGGCCCCGAAGGGGTGGCGGCATGGACGCCGCCACGGGCTGACGGCCAGGATGGCCCTTTCAGCCCGCCAGGGCCTGGTGCTTCCACGCGCAGGAGTCAAGCGGCATCGGGGCGTCGTTTTCTTTGGTTCTTTCTTTTGGACGAGCAAAAGAAAGAACAATGAAAAGTGATTTGGGCACTGCAAGGCCTTAAGCTTTAAGAACAGGAAAAAGACAATTTTTTTTAAGAATTAAGCTCTTCTAAAAGAGGACAAATCACCTGTTCCAAAAACTGGGAAACCCCCTTCTTTGTCTTTGCAGAAACCACAAAGGGTGGCAAGGAAAGCTCTGGAAGAAGAAGAAGCCTTGCCCTTTCAAGGTTGGCCCTGATCTTGTTACTTGATAGCTTATCAGCCTTGTTGAATACCACCCAGGGCGTAACCTTTATGGACTGAAGATAATTTATAAGCCCCATATCAAGCTCATCCACACCTCTTCTTATGTCAAAGATGCACACCACACCCTTTAACGTGCTCCTTTCTTCAAGGTAGCCTTCTATAAGCTTCTGCCACTTTTGTATGACCTTTCTTGGGGCCTTGGCATAACCATAACCGGGAAGGTCAACGAAATAGGCCTGCCTGTTGATGAGGAAAAAGTTGAGGGACTGGGTAAACCCTGGCCGGCTGCTCACCTTTACATACTTTCTTCTTCCAAAGATGGCGTTTAGGAGTGAGGATTTGCCAACGTTAGAACGTCCTGCAAATGCGATTTCAACGGGAAGTTCAGCAGGAAGCTCTTTTAGGGAGTAAACACTGGTTACAAATTCAACATCCTTTATGCATGAAGAGCCGGGTTCCAAGGATTTTATAACACCTTGTTGAGAGAGTATTCTATTATGCCCTGTGCCCCTGCTTCCTGGAGCCTTGGCACAAGTTCCCTAACGCTTCCCTCATCAATCACCGTTTCAATGGAACACCAGTCCTGGTCGTAAAGTGGGGAAACCGTTGGAGCGTTCAGGCTTGGCAAAATGGAAACCACCCTTTGGACCTTGTCCTTTGGACAGTTCATCTTAAGCCCCACAAGGCGGTCAGCCCTGAGTGCACCCTTCATTAAAAGGGCTATCTGCTGGATCTTTTTGCGCTTCCACTCATCCTGCCATGATTGCCTGTTGGCAATAAGCTTGGGGTTTGACTCCATTAGCTCTTCAATAATGACAAGGCCGTGGGCTCGGATGGTGGTGCCTGTCTCTGTCACCTCCACAATGGCATCTGCAAGCCCAGAGACGACCTTTGCCTCAGTAGCGCCCCAGGAAAATTCCACATCGACGTTTACTCCCCTTTCAGAAAAGTATTTTTTTGTGAAATTTACCAGTTCCGTTGCAATCTTTTTCCCTTCAAGGTCCTGCAGACGCCTGTACGGGGAGTCAGAAGGTACTGCCAGTACCCACTTTGCAGGCCGTCTGCTCACCTTGGAATAGATGAGGTCTGTCACGATGTAGACGTCGGACTCGTTCTCCAGTATCCAGTCGTAGCCGGTAATTCCTACATCCAGGGTGCCATTTTCCACGTAGCGGGACATCTCCTGGGCCCTGCATATGCTGCATGAGATTTCAGGGTCGTCTATGTCCGGGAAATAACTTCGATGGTGCACGTTTATTCTCCAGCCTGACTTGGCCAGAAGTTCAATGGTCGCCTTTTCAAGACTTCCCTTGGGTATTCCTAATTTGAGCCTTTTCACTTTTTGTAGACCTCCTTGGGGTCAAATACCAGCTCTCCGGTTTCTTTCAATTCCTCTCCATCAACCTTGTTGAAAAAACAGCTCCTATGGCCAGTGTGGCAGGCTGCACCACCAATCTGTTCAACTTTTAAGAGTATGGTGTCAAGGTCGCAGTCAAGATAGGCATCCTTTACCATCTGAACATGTCCAGAGGTCTCGCCCTTAAGCCACAGTTTCTGTCTTGAGCGTGACCAGTAGTGGGCCTTGCCCGTCTCAAGGGTCTTTTCCCATGCCTCCTGGTTCATATAGGCAAGCATGAGCACTTCCCCAGTTGATGCATCCTGGGCAATCACTGGAAGAAGGCCTCCGCACTTTTCAAAGGCCAGATCTTTTGCCTTTTTCATTCGTTTATTGACTCTCCAAAAGTAAATTTAAGGGGCAAAATTAATCCCCTGCAGGTAAGTTGGCAAGTTTTCACGGAAAAGGTGGTGGAATTTTGCCCCGCCGGCACACTTCACCCTTTTGTTTCAGCAACCACCCAGTCTGCATATTCGTTAAGCACTTTGTCTGCTTCAAACGCAACTATCTGGGGAAGCTCATAGGAATGGTTCTCCCTTATGACGGATACGGCCTTTTCGAAGTTTGAAGCAACCATCTTGAATTTTACCTGCCACTCCTCATCCTCCTCAAGCCTGTCATCCCACCAGTAAAAGCTGGTTATTGGCCCAGAGACCTGGGCGCATGCGGCAACCCTTTGACTCACAAGAAGCCTTGCAAGGCCATGTGCTTCCTTCTTGCTTCCGCAAGTGGTAATTACCATTATTATGGACTTTTGTTCCATGTTTACCTCCCAGGTTCTTTTTTTAAATCTTATACGGTAACTGCCCCTTATCTCAAGGCCAGGTCCCCTGTTTTGTCCTTGACATGGTTTCAAAAGGCCTTCTACGAAAGAGTTGCCCAGCTTCATGGTTTGCATTACAGTTTTTGAAATTTCGCAATTTTACATATGAGCGGGGTAGGAAATGGCATCCCAGGTAAAGGCAATAGTTACAACTGGTTATGGTACAAACTGTGAAAGGGAGATGGCGCATGCTTGCAAGGTAGCAGGGGCCGAACAGGTGGACATAGTTCACCTAAGCGATATCCTGGATGGAACCTACAAAATTACCGACTACCATTTTCTGAACCTGCCAGGTGGGTTTCTTGACGGTGACAATCTCGGTGCCGCCCAGGCAGGTGCACACCGGTTGCGCCATGCCAGGATCGCGGGAACAGGTGAGCGCCTCATGGATCAGATCCTGGAATTTGTGGATCAGGGTGGGCTCATCCTGGGAGTGTGTAACGGTTTTCAGCTCATGGTGAAGACCGGCCTGCTTCCAGGCCTAAATGGAAACTATGAAAACCGTGTTGTAAGCCTTACCTGGAACGACTCGGGACGTTTTGAGGACAGATGGGTAACATGCAGGGCAAACCCCTCTTCACCATGCGTTTATACAAAGGGAATAGACAGAATCGAGATGCCTGTGCGGCACGGGGAGGGAAAGTTTGTTGGCCTGGACGAAGAAGTGATTTCAACCATAAAGGACAATGATCTTATAGCCCTTCAGTACGTGGACCCCGAAAATGGAAAACCTACCCAGGAGTATCCCCTCAATCCAAACGGTTCCATTCTTTCAATCGCAGGCATCTGCGATCCAACAGGCAGGCTCATGGGCCTTATGCCGCATCCAGAGGCCTTTCACCACTTTACCAATCACCCCCAGTGGACCAGGAGACTCTTTGACAAAGAGGAAGGCGCAGGCATAGCCCTTTTTAGAAACGCCGTTGATTACATACGGAAAAACATACTGTGAGACGCCGGTACTAAACCGGCTTTAAGAGCGTAAATGGGCCAAAAGCAAGCGTCCCGGGGCGGCTTCTCAGACATTCTTGGTGATGAGGATTCTGCTGCAAGAAAGCTTGCTCTGTTCCTGTACGGATTCAGGCGTTTTGTACTTGAAATAGTCATATCCTTCCTGTTTTTTAGCTTTATCTTCTATTGGATAGCCCCGGACATACTCTACTTTTTCCAGTTGCACCTGGATCAGAAGCTTGCCTTTTTTGGGGTAATGGAGCCCATTGTCTCGCTGATGAAAATTGCATGCGTAGTGGCCCTTATGGTGCTTATGCCCTGGATACTTTTTCGGATTACCCAGGTCCTTGTCTCTCACTTTGGTCTTTCAAAGGGCTTTGGATTTGGGCTGGTAATAACCGCCTTGCTGCTGTTTTATTTAGGGGCTGCCTTTTGTTTTTTTATCACCCTTCCCTTTGGGATAAATTTTCTCCTGGGCTATCAGTCTGAACATGTAAGGCCGGTGATAAGCGTAGGAAGGTTTGTTAACTTCGTGGGCCTTTTTCTTTTGGGCTTTGGGCTAATTTTTGAGCTTCCACTAATAATGACCGTTTCTTGCAGGCTTGGTCTTTGTTCCTACTCCATTTTCAAAAAGGGAAGGC
>JALWYS010000152.1 GCA_027003115.1 Deltaproteobacteria bacterium
CTTTTCTACGCTTTCTGCCCTTGAGCTCTTGGGCTTAAAGATTCGAACGCTTTTAAAAAGTGTTTGGGCCTCCTTCCTCAGTGCTGGAAAGTCCTCGCCGTCAAAGGCCTTGCAATAATAGGTGCCGTTTTTTGAAAGATATCTTGAGCAGACTTCAAGCCCTGCCCTTGCAAGCTCTATGGACCTGTAGTGATCAAGGTCTTTTCTGCCTGTGGTCTTTGGGGCCATGTCCGAAAGGATAACGTCAAAGGGAATGTAGTCCTTGAACCGCCCTCCGATATCCGTTTCAAAGATGTCGTCCTTATGAAAAAGGATATTTGGCCCAGAAACCTTGAGCCTGTGAAGATCAATGGCAATGACCGTTCCCCCTTTTCCAACAACCCTTGAGGCATATTTTGTCCAGGAGCCAGGGGCTGCTCCAAGGTCCAGTATGCACTGGCCCGGCTTCATGAACCTGAAGCGTTCCTGGGCCTCAATAAGCTTGTAAACGGAACGGGCAGGATACCCCTCCCTTTTTGCCTTAAAAAAGTAATGATCCTTGATTTCCTTCATGTCTGTTTCTTAAGATTCCTTAGACTCCTTGTCCGACACCATGATATCAACAAGATGGCAAGCATCTGGTGTCCCTTTTTCTCTTTTTAATCCCTGCCTAAGCCTTAAAAGACATCCAGAACATGTGGTAACTACCTTTGATATTTTATTAAAGGTAACACTTGAAAAATGGCTTGCAATATTGCTTTTAAATATCTTTTTTGAAATCTGAGGATTAAATATTGAAAACGTTCCCCCAAACCCGCAGCATCCAAGGCCTTTGTCACTTATTTGCCCCTTTTTGCCAAGTACCTTTTTAAGGGCAAGGATGGGGCTTTCTGGTGCGCACAGGCCAAAGCGCTGATGACACGGGACCTGTACGGATATCCGTTCAAGTGCTTGCCCGTCTATTTCTGAAAAATCGTATTTTAAAACAAATTGGCTAAGCTCAAGGACCCTTTCTGAAGCCTGCCTTGCAGCTTTCTGTATTCCACTGCCTTCGTCAAAAAGTACGGGCCATTTCCTTATCATGTGTGCGCATGACGCGCATCCTGTAACAATTACGTCAAAGTCAGTTGCCAAAAAAAAGGCGAGGTTTTTCTCTGCAAACCTTCTTGCCTGTTTCATTGCCCCCTGTGAGTAAGCGGCAAGTCCGCAGCATGTCTGGTCCTTTGGAATGGTGATGTCCCAGGAAAAAAGGGAGGCAATTTTTGAGGCAATCTCCGGGTAAACGTAATTTTGAACGCATCCTGTGAAAAAAAGTATTCTGGGCCTATCTACGCCCCTCTGGTAACTGCTTAAGACCCTTTGTCCTGCGTGTCTTTCCGCATAAAAGTCAAGGTGTTCGAGAAAGGGCCTTTCCAAAAGGTTTATCCTTCCTGTGAAGTCTTTTAGCACCGGGCTTAGACGTTCAATAAAGGAGACAGCCTTTAGACTTCGTTCCTGGCCAAGCCTCTCCCATGCCCCAAAAAGGGACGGGGGCAGGGACTGGAAGTAGGATTCGTCCTGCCTGGTTCTTCTTATGAGCGCTGAAACATCACTTCCTGAGGGACAAAGACTTGTGCATGCACCACACTGAAGACATGCCGTCACAGTCTCTTTTATGGGCTTTTGCCGCCTTTTTATATTGCCTGAGCGCAAAAGGTAGTTCTTTCCCCTGGGTGAGAAGCGTTCGATCAGGGTTTCCTTATAAACTGGGCAAAAGGCAAGGCAGGCGCCGCAGCGGGCGCATCTGTCTGCCTCAAGCCCCTTTTGTGTGTCACTTTTTTTAGCTGAAAACATTCAAAGCCGATTGAAATTAATAGGAACTAATCAAAAAATAGATCAAAACAGTGCCACGGATAAGGCACAAGTCAAAAAATTCATTCTTGGCCAAGGAGGGCAAAGATGAACGCATCCTTAATACCTTTAAAGGACCCTGTTGTTTCTAACTTCATTAAACATAATCCCTTTTCAGAGTTTTTTCATCAAGATAGGGGCGTCCTATCAAAATCCAGAGGCGTTTCTCTTTCTCAACTTCCTGAAAAAACTGATCCAAAGGTGCTTTCCACGTCCTATTTCAGGAGGACCAGTCTCTCCTTTTCCCTATCAGCCACATATACACGCGTTGGTACACTTAAAGGAAACGAATTAAAGGGCAGCAGTAATTGTCTTCCCATGCCCCTTGGCCTTGATATGGGAAAGTTGAAAAACATCTTTTCCGATATCATGCATGCATTTCAACGGGGAAACAACCCACAAGTCATGGAGAAAGAGGATATTGATCCGGATGATCTTCTTAAAAAACTCATAGTGGAAAAACTCTTTGGAAGGTCCTTGGATGGTCCCGGCCCCAGGGTGGATGAGGTCAAATATTATGAAGAAAATTACAGGAGGCTTGATTTTAGCCTCGACTACTCAGGCCTTGTAAAGTGGAAGGGCACCTTATTTCAGACAGAGTTTCACAT
Source organism: Deltaproteobacteria bacterium (assembly GCA_027003115.1). Lineage (GTDB taxonomy): Bacteria > Desulfobacterota > Dissulfuribacteria > Dissulfuribacterales > QOAL01 > JAADCZ01. The sequence goes on from JALWYS010000152.1 coordinate 2,478, forward strand.
GGAGCTTCACCTTGAGCAGAAGGAGATAAGCTACGTCGACTACCACAGTACTGCCGATGGGCTTACAAGGCTTGATGACAAAAACGTAGATACAGGGAGGTATCTCATCTCCTTTGAAAATTCCACCTCCCTGACCATATTTGATAAGTTTTCCCAGCTTTCCACAACCATCTGGGGGGATCCCCACGTGGATCTTTCAGACAAGGAAGGCAGGTGTAACGGCGAGTTTAGCGACCTCAAAAAGAGCACAATGCTCACAAGTCTTAGGCTTCTTGACAATACAACGGTTGTGATAAAGGCTCCAGACAACGGTCTTATCCAGGAGGTGCACGTATTCAAGGACGGCGACCACATAAAGGGCCTTGGGAGGGGCGCCTTTATTAAAAAGCATGGCAAGGCCCACAAAGATGAACACAAGGTTACACATCCTGACAATAAGCCTGAAGAAATATGCAAGGCCCAGTGCCTTCAGGGCACCTTTGGGCAGATTGACCATGTTTCAGACCTTTTGGAGGATTTTCTTTCTTCCTCAGATGTGGTGACGGCAGGTGGGGATGGCAATGATTGGTTTGATGAGAAGGGGGAGTTGGTGTGGGGTGGCTGATCTGGTGGCTGGCCGCCTTTTAAGATTGTCCTTTTGTCCAATAACTGCGTTACTCGCGAAAATTATGACCTTTCCTTTATTGGTTCACTATTTAAGAGTATCTTCTAAATCCAAAATTCCATATCAATATGTGCCAGGACCTAATGAATTCATAATGAACCCCTTATTGTCTACATGATTTCAATGAGTTATTATACTTGAAAAAACAGTTGAAACAGCTTTTTCCCAAGCTTTTTTAATATGTCCATTAAAATAGTCCACTTCATTTACAACGTATTCATATGCTGGAAGAACTAAAAAAGGAGGTAAACACAATGAGAAAAAACAGTCTAATAACCTTTCTTATCCTAATAACAGTTTTGTTTCCTTTCTTGGCTTTTGGGTACGAGGCCAATTATAACGGCCACTATCAAATACCAGGACTTTTAGGGCCAGAGATAACGATTGAGACACAACATGGGAAGGCTCTTTTTGTATTCAATGATTTTGATTATACAACAAAAGAGCCTGTTTGGACCTTTGGGGCAGCAGACCTTGTACCTCATGAACACTTACCTTATACACTAAAGGTAGACAGATTTGACATTTTTACTTTTGCATCTTGGGAAGTAGTGCAGACTAACAACTACTGCCAGAGGATCAAGCTCAGTCCTTATTCACTGGATATTAAATTTTCGTTGGATACTCACGGTATCACAACAAGGCTCTATAAAGTATATAACGGACAAACGAATACAGCAAATGGGTTCTACATTACGGACACTGGAACTATTCTGTTTATTGAAAAGATCAATAATTTCGTAAGGGCCACTTGGTACAAGTTTGACAGTAATGGTAATCCTACTTGGGTTACTTCAACTCCAAGTCCAATAGAAGGAGATACGGTCAAGCTCACATTCTATAAATATACCAAGGAAATAGAGTTAACAGGTGAGGAACTAACTTCTACAGTTTCAAACACGATCAAGGAATATAAACCAGAGCTTCTTAAATGGTACGACATTAACAATGAGCTAAATAGCTTTTTCCCATTTTATGACAGGATACACCCAACAGAAGTCCATACAGACCAGACCATAACACTCCATTATGTAGATAATACACCCGACTGGATAGAGCTACAGGATGGAAGTGTTGCCCATTTAACCAAATTAACCTGGTAAAATAAGGCCCCTAGAAGGGGCCTTTGCTAAAGCACACAAGATGACATTTATGAAAATCTATGAGGAAATAGCCTAAATAATACCAAGATAAATCGAATTTTGGGGAGATTTACAATATATTTGGCCATTTTCAAATCTGAATATGATTTGCCAGTTCCCAGATACGGAAATTGCATACATGCCCTTTAATTTGCCTGTTAAGGGGTGAAAATCGGAACCAAGCCATGTTAAATCCCTTAATTCCGTTGCTGCATGTAATCTATCCAATATTTTTCTATGGCTTACGCGCCTATTCCCAGGTTCCAATCATGCATAGCCTTCTTCCTATCAGCTACACTTTGAATAGCCACAAGAGCGGCAAAGGGCGCAGCCCTCTTCAAAGTCCAGGGTGGCACCGCAGTCCGGGCAGTTCATGATGTTTGGTTCCTTCCGTTCTATCTCCACATTTGCCGCCTCTGCCAGCACCTTAGCCACTCCATCTGGGCAGGAAAGAATCTGTTTCCCTTCATCCCAGCTTGGAGAGGGGCACCTTATGCCGGAAAGCTGCTTTATAATTGCCTTGGGGCTAACTCCTGAGCGAAGGGCCAGGGAAATGAGCCTGGTTTCCGCCTCTATTTGGCAAGCCGCGCATCCTCCTGCCTTGCCCATCTGTGCGAAGACCTCGCAGAAGTCATCGTTATCCCAGTTGATGGTGACGTAGAGGTTGCCACATCCGGTCCTGACTCTTTCTGTAATACCACGGGTTACCCTTGGTCTCGGCCTTGGAGCGATCTTTCCATTTGGCATCGTTTCGGCTTCTGCCTTTTTCTCTGTTTTCTTTTTGAGGTTCAGTACCTGCACGGGCCTGCTTCCGTAACGGTAAATGGTTAGGCCCTTTAGCCCCTTTTTCCACGCAAGCATGTATGCCTTCTTAACGTCTTCAACCGTTGCGTCTTGCGGGAAGTTTATGGTCTTTGAAACTGCATTGTCCGTGTATTCCTGAAAGGCAGCCTGGATGGCAATGTGGTCCTCAGGGGTTACGTCCATGGACGTGACATAGATTTTCTTTATATCGTCAGGGATCTCGTCAAAACCCTGGATTGAGCCTGTGGATGCAATCTCCTCCATTAGCTCAGAGGAATATAGTCCACGCTCCTTCATCTCCTTTACAAACTGCGGGTGGGCCTCCACGAGTTCGCTTCCGTCAAGGACTTTTCTTATGTAACTTATGGCAAAAAGAGGCTCTATGCCGCTTGATGCCCCAGCAATGATGCTGATGGTGCCTGTTGGGGCAATGGTTGTAGTGGTGGCATTTCTCATGTAAGGGGTTTCAGGCGTGTCGTAAATGCTCCCCTCATAGGCAGGAAAGTTGCCCCTTTTCTTTGCAAGCTCTGCAGAGGCATTTTTCGATTCATCATCTATGAACTTCATGACCTTTTTTGCAATCTCCACTGCCTTCTTGGAGTTGTAGGGTATCTTCATGGCAATGAGCATGTCTGCAAAGCCCATAACCCCGAGGCCTATCTTTCTGGTCTTTCTGGTCATTCGTTCTATCTGGCGAAGGGGAAACTTGTTTGCATCGATGACGTTGTCCAGAAAATGGACTGCATCCCATACCACCTTCTTGAGACCCTTGTAGTCTATGGAGCCGTCTCTGGTTACGAATTTTCCAAGATTTATTGAGCCGAGGTTGCAGGATTCGTATGCAAGAAGGGGTTGTTCGCCACACGGATTGGTGCTTTCTATCTCCCCAAGGTGCGGCGTTGGATTGTACTTATTTATGCGGTCGATGAATATTATGCCAGGTTCTCCGCTTTCCCAGGCCGCTTCAACGATCTCTGAGAATATCTGGTCCGCAGGCAGCCTTTTTACCTCAAGGCCTGTGCGGGGGTTAATGAGGGGAAAGCTTTCGCTGTGGTGGACGGCTGCCATGAACTGCTCGGTGAGGGCAACGGAGATGTTGAAGTTGTTCAGCCTGTCTGTCTGGGTCTTGCACCTGATGAACTTTTCAATATCAGGGTGGTCTATCCTGAGGATACCCATGTTGGCACCTCTTCTTGTGCCGCCTTGCTTGATGGTTTCTGTTGCAACGTCAAATATGGTCATGAAGGAGATGGGCCCGCTTGCAACCCCGTGAGTGGTCTTGACTATGTCGCCCTCTGGCCTGATTTTAGAAAAGGAAAAGCCCGTTCCCCCGCCGCTTTTGTGAATCATGGCCGTGTGCTTTACCGCCTCGAAGATGGACTCAATGGAATCCTCAATGGGAAGCACAAAGCAGGCAGAAAGTTGCCCAAGAACCCTCCCTGCGTTCATGAGGGTGGGGCTGTTGGGCATAAACTGAAAGGTGGTCATCAGTTCATAAAAACGTTCCTCAAGGCCCTTCGTGTCTGCCTTTTTGTCATATTTCTTATCAGGCCTTGCTATGGCCTTTGCCACCCTGCGGAACATGTCTTCAGGGGTCTCAACGACCTGGCCAAGCTCGTCTCTTTTTAGGTAGCGCCTTGCAAGAACCACCAGGGCATTGTGGGAAAGGGGCAGGGAAGTGCGGGGAAGCTCAAGCTCCATTTTTTCTCTCCTCCTGGATTTTATTCAAAAGATTCCAACAACAGACTATACAATATCTTGTAATATTAAAAAATATTGTAGAAGATATAGGGGATTTTCATGGCCTTGTCAAGTTGAAGGGGTATGAGATTTCAAAAAGAAATTCCTTTCTTAAAGTCCATCTTTTGTGTAAAAAGCCCGTGCAGAGGCAACCTCGAATAATGAAACAAAAGGAAAGAAGCTAACCAATGACCCTCAAGATCTATAACACCCTTACAAGGAAAAAGGAGACTTTTAAACCCTTAAGAGAAGGTAAAATCGGCATGTATGTTTGCGGCATAACCGCCTACGACAGGTGCCACATAGGGCATGCAAGAAGCGCGGTGGTCTTTGACGTCATAGTGAGATTTCTTAGAAAGGCGGGCTATGACGTGACCTTTGTCAGAAACTTTACAGACATAGATGACAAGATAATAAACCGGGCAAGGGAAGAGGGAATAGGCACTGAAGAGCTTGCAGAAAGGGAGATAGCTCATTTCTACGAGGACATGGACGCGCTTGGCGTAAAAAGGGCAGACATAGAGCCCAGGGCCACCGAGCACATACCTGAAATAGTGGCCTTGATCGAGAGATTAATCGAGAAGGGTTTTGCCTACGAGTCCCAGGGTGATGTCTACTTTTCAGTAAGGCGTTTTCCGGATTATGGCAAGCTTTCGGGGCGTGATCTTGAGCAGCTCATGGCAGGGGCCAGGATCATGCCTGGTGAGCAAAAGAAGGACCCCTTGGATTTTGCCCTCTGGAAGGCGGCAAAACCGGGGGAGCCAAGCTGGGAAAGTCCTTGGGGCAAAGGGCGCCCTGGCTGGCACATAGAGTGTTCTGCCATGAGTATGAAGTACCTTGGTGAAACCTTTGACATCCATGGAGGGGGCCTTGATCTTGCCTTTCCGCACCATGAAAACGAAATTGCCCAATCAGAGGCCGCAACTGGAAAGCAGTTCGTAAGATACTGGGTCCATAACGGCTTTGTCACCATAAAGGGTGAGAAGATGTCAAAGTCCCTAGGAAATTTCATCACCATAAAGGACATCCTTGGGACCTTTCACCCAGAGGCCCTGAGGCTTTTTCTCCTTTCAAAGCACTACAGAAGCCCCCTTGATTACTCTTCCGAAAGCCTGAAGGAGGCCACCGCAGCACTTGACAGGTGCTATAATGCACTCCATGAGGCCGCTGAAATAATATCCATGCCAGTTAAGAAGCAGCGTCCTCTGCCGGAACATGTAAAGGAGTCTGCTGCCTTCATCCAAACCCTGGATGAAAAGGTAACCTCCTCCATGTCTGATGACTTTAACACTGCAAAGGCCCTTGGTTATCTCTTTGATGCGGTTAGAAACCTGAACAGGATAATCGAAAGTGCAAGGAAGAAGCCCTCTGCCCTCTATAAAGATGTTCTGGAGGGGTGCGTAAAGATAGTGATGGAGGTATCAGAGGTTTTTGGAATCATAAGGGAGCAGCCTGAAAGATACCTTCAGGAAAGAAATCTAAAGGCCCTTGAGGCCTCAGGCCTTACGATGTCTGAGCTTGAAAGACTTATTGAGGAGAGAAACCAGGCAAGAAAGGAGAAGGACTTCAAGAGGGCAGATGAGATAAGGGATGAGCTTTCAAAAAAGGGAATAGTCCTAAAGGATACTCCTTCAGGTACGAAGTGGTCTGCTGAAATCTAATAGGCGCTTAACGTCATGATTTCATTCAAGGAGGCCCAGGGGATTGTTTCAACCGTAAGTGTTCTTGGAACAGAGGCCGTTAACCCTACTAAGGCCCTTGGCAGGGTTTTGAGTGAAGATGTACGCTCTTTAGTGGACTCACCCCCTAGAGACAGCTCTTTAAAGGACGGTTTTGCCTTAAGGGCCTCTGATATCGAAAACGCTTCGCCTGAAAATCCGATAATCCTCGAAGTGACGGATAATCTTTGTGCAGGTCAGGACAAGGCTGTTTCCATCACTTCTTCAGAAGCGGTTCGAATCATGACCGGAGCCACTATCCCTGAAGGGGCAGATGCCGTTCTTCCCCAGGAGCTTACCTCCTTTTCCGAGGACAGGGTTACATGCCTTGCCTCAACAAGCCCCGGAAGGAACATCCTTTCAAGGGGGGTGGATCTAAAAAAGGGAGAGGTTCTTGCCAGAAAGGGCGCTAGGCTTGATCCTGGGTTGGTTGGGCTCCTTGTTGGGGCAGGGGTTTCAATGGTACAGGTCTTTAGCCGTCCCAAGGTGGTCATTGTGGCAACTGGAAGCGAGATTGCTGAAGAAGGCGCTCTTGATGAGTCCTTCAAGATATTTCCTTCAAACCGTGCAACCATAGCCTCGTGGCTCAGGCTTTTTGGCATAAAGCCTCAGATGAGGCTTTGCAGGGATGAGGCTGAAGAGCTTAGAAGGCTTCTTGCCACCTGTATTGAGGAATTTGACGTCATTATCACCAGCGGAGGGGTGCTTGACGGTGAAAGGGACCTTGTGGTGGCAACCTTTGAGGCGCTTGGGGCTGAGTTTCTCTTTAAAAGGGTGAAAATGGGCCCTGGAAAGGGTGTGTGCATGGGAAGGCTTGGGCAAAAGCTGGTGTTTAACCTTCCTGGGGGGCCCCCTTCAAACTACGTTGCCTTTCTCTTCGTGGCCCTTCCTGCGATTCTTAGGCTTATGGGAGATGAGAGCAGCTTTCCACCAATTAAGAGCGCCACTTTGACAGCCGATCTAAAGGGCAGGGCGGACTGGACCCAGCTCATTCTTTCAAAAACAGACTTTCGAGGGGGAAGTCTCTTTGTTAGCCCTGTAGTTCAAGAAAGCAGACTCAAGCGAATAGCCTTTTCAAACTCTGTGGTGATAATCCCCGAGGGGGTTTCCTTTCTTAAGGCCGGAGAAAGGGTGAAAGTTTCGCCTTTCAAGATGATGGCCTCTTTTCCCTGGTAGCTTTTTCGTTCAGGCTCCTAGCAATACGATCTTAGGCATGGGACACAGCCTGGTTGCTGGGCCTTTTCCAGGCTATGCGTGCGCTATCTTTTTGGCACTGCCACAGGGCAAACAAAAGGCTCCAGATTGAGGCTGCCAGTTGTTCCTCCAATGTTAAAGTCCATGTCAATCCTTGGCATGGAACCGTTTTGAAGTGAATTCATATTGAAATTGGCAGTTATGGTTCCGGCCTTGCTACTTTTTACCGTGTTTGCGTCCCAGGTTTCTCCAAGGGCTGGACCGGTAAACATCAGTGCGTCAAAGCTGGTGGCATCAGGTCCTCCCACCCCTGTGTACCAGATGGGGTCTCCGTTTGAATCGTAAACATACCAGACCATGCCAGTCTGGTCCTGGCCAGATGAACCGTTAAAATGGAAATGGGCAACTCCCTGCCCAGGCTTGTTTGGATCCCACCAGAGGGAGCCGCGACAGTTTTCATTTGAAAATCTTGTGAGGTTCAATGTCCCGCTTGTACGGTCAATCTCGTAGGACATGGTGAGGCTGTCTGGTGTGGAAAAGTTAACGGTTACGGTGCCAACAGCCTCTGGTCTTACTGAAGAACCGTCCCACGGCTGCCCCATGGGTGAACCCGTGTATTTGAAGAGGTTTCCCTGAAAGACATTGTTTTCTGCCCTGCCAATGAAGGTAAACCACAGGGGGTTTCCCCGGTCATCGTATAGGTACCAGGAGCCGCAAACACCTGCGCCACCGGCATTGTAGTCGATATAAACACCCGTTCCAGGTTTGCTAGTATCCCACCACATTCCACTAAAATCATCTGCCATTGCAGGGGCTAAACTTGTTACCCAAAAATAGACCAGAAGCAGTACAAATCTTTTCATTTTGTTTTCCTCTTTTTCTTGGCTTTTTTCTATAATGCTTTTCGAATGGGTGTTCCTAAAAGTCAAATCTTTCCAGGTGAAGGGTGGTCGTGCCCACAGTGGCAGTTGCATGAAAGGCGTCTAAAAAGGTTATGGTTATAGTTCCTCCTTCTCCTTCAATAAAATTTGGCTCCCTGTAAGGGCAGCCGGGGCACTGGCCTCCCTGCCAGCCGTCAAATTCGTCGCTGTAGGTTGGAGAGCCGTCTGGAAAGATTCCGTCAGAAGTCCACCATCTGGCGCTTCCGTCGTCCCTGTAGTTATACCAGACCATGGCCATCCTTCCTCCCCTTGCATCAAAATAAAAGCCCATACCGTCGTAGAAGGGATCATACCACCAGCCTGTAAGGTGACGGGAGTCTTCAGGGCCCGGTGCAAAATCCACCATGAAGGGCTTAAAGGTTTTCGTCACAACGTTATTACCAATGGTTGCCGTAAAGGTAATGGACTCAGATGGAAATTCGTTCAACACCACCACTATTGTACCCACTATCTCCGGTACAGGAGGCGAATAAGCGCTGCCCCAAGGCCAGCCCTTCCACCTGTAAAGGCTTCCTGTAAAGCCGCCTTGGTTGGACATGGACCCGCCTGCCGAGTACCAAGTGCTTCTTCCTGCCTCATCATAGGTGAACCAGGTTAGGAATATCCTGTTCCCTTTTATTTCAGTTGCAACACCTGTTCCAATCTCATCCGGGTCATACCACCAGCCGGTGAACTTTCGGGATGTTTCAGGAAGGGCCGCATAATAGACACCCTTTTCAGAGCCTTCCCTTGCGGCCCAAAGGAGGGCGTGTCCGTTAAAGTCCAAGGAGTTTATGTTGTCATAGCATCTGTCAGTAAGCCGTTTTGTTTGAGTGCCGTCCCACATGTATATGTCACTGCATGAGCCGTCTTTTTTTATCCATACTATCCTTCCAGAACGAAGAACAGGGGAGACATCGTCTGCATCGTCGTCCGTAATCTGTATGTTTGCGCCACCACTCCAGTACAAAATTTCAAAGTCATCACCATCGTACTCCATCCATGCAATAGCACCGTTATCAAGACTGGGGTTAAGGTCATCTCCATCAGAATCCGTAAGCTTGTATTCCTTTTTCCCATCCCAGTAGAAAAGATCAAAGTTGTCGCCGTCATGTGCCCCAACCCACGCAACGCTCTGGCCGAAAAGGGAAGGCTGCTTGTCATCATAATCGTTGTCCGATATCTGGATTTTGTCTCCCGGTATTCTCAGGAAAATCTCAGTATCCTTATGGAGGAAATTTTCAGTGTCTTCCTCCACAAATGCAATATTGTCGCCGTAAAGGGATATGGTGTCGACAACATCGTCCTCCTTTTCATGGATGGATGTGCCGTCCCACACCTGTATGTCATCACTGTCATCTATCCAGGCAAGCTTTCTTCCATAGGCGGAAAGCACCGTGACCTTTTCATCTCCAGATATCTTCTGGCCAGCGTTTATGGGGTTTGATGTATCCCAAACGTAGATGCCCTTTGAATAGTGGCTCCAAAAGGCGTAGTCCTCGCCTAGGGCAACCGTGAAGAATTCATCGTCCGAATGGGTCTGGGCAAGCTGCACCACATCAAGCTCTGCCAAGGAGGGCGCTGCGAAAAAGATGAAATAAAGAAATAGCCAAAAAAGAAAAGAGCCCAAGGTTAATATAAGTTTCGATTTCATCTTGCCTCCACTAAAAATCAAAGTGGTTTTTTAGTTTATATTTTTATCCAATGATTGGCGCAAGGGCACTCTGGGAAACTAACTCCATTGTACGGCAAATCTTGTTCCAGCCTTACTAAGGGCTTCTTGTGTGTTTAGACGATGCCCACCACCTTCTGGCGTACGACATTACCGTCCTTCATCTCCACAAAACGGAACTGGTGATCCTTCTTGGAACCCTGGGATACAATAAAACCTAGGGTGGAGATGACCGTTACATCCCCCACTTTGGTTACGTTATCCAGGTGCCTATGGCCTGAAAGGGTAAGCCTGAGATTGGAATATTTAAAAAGCCTCTTCTTGACCTCGTTTGCATTGTTTAGCACGTACTTGTGGATGTCAGCCTGCTTTTTTCCTCCCCAGAAATTCCAGTAGGGGTGATGGTTTAAGATGATGAAATGGCGATCCTTGTTATTTTTTAGCTGTGTTTCAACAAAATCAAGGCTTTCCCTGGTGAAAGCACCGTTGTTGTGGTGCTCTATAGTAGTGTCAATGCCAAGGATGGTGTAGTTGCCCTTTTCAAGGCTCCAGTCCCTTCCAGATACCTTGATGGAGGAGGATGTGAAAAACATCCTTTCATAGTCTTTCTGGTTCAATGGGTCGGATTCAGGCTTAGGTGAGGATTCCTTGTTGCCGCGTACCGAGTACCAGGGGCATTTTAGGCGGTCAACAATCTTCTTGAAGGTTTCCGCATCCTTTTTACCGGGCACATTGTTGTTGAAATTGTCACCTCCGAAGACCACAAAGTCTGCATGGGGAAAGTCCCTGTTAATCCTTTCAACAAGCATCTCCACCCAGGTGACGGTTTCAGGTTTTCCAAGGTCCAGATGGGTGTCTGTAACGTGCAGAAAGCGAAGATCTGCATCCCTTGAGTCGGCTAAAGGGGCAGCTAATCCCTTACTTGCAATTGCAGGTACACTTCCCATTAATTTTGAGGCAACAGTGTAAGACGCAAGACCAAGAATGCCTTTTTTAAGCAGATTCCTTCGTGAAATAGGTTTCATCTCTTCTTTCCTTTCTTTTTGATATTTGTAGGACCTCTAGACAAGAGACCGTTTTTTCATCCTGTTTTCTTTTTGGGAAATTTTTTTCTCCAACAACCAAAATTCTAATAGGTGCTTTCAATTTCTGCCAGACAAAAGTAGACTTAATTTAAGGTATTATTGTTGCGAATAAAAAAATTGCACTAGTTCTGTTTAATGCGTAAGAGGCCTTGGAGCCAGGGGAAAATCCTATGAAGCTTATTAACATAAGTGGCCTTGGGGCCATTGAGCAACCCTTCGGAGAGGTATCTTTCAAGATCATCCTGCCCTGGATAAGGCCGGCTGATGGCCACAGGCTTTATCTCAAAATCATTCACGAAAGGGATCAGTTTCTTCAGGATATTCCACCCATGAAGTTTGAGCTTGGGCATTCCACTGACGC
>JALWYS010000153.1 GCA_027003115.1 Deltaproteobacteria bacterium
GCCACAACCTTGAAACCGCACCGGACTCTTTAAAGTCCTCGCTGATTGTAATTGTGGCAACCCTGGTCTTCGAGGTAATCTATCGCCTAGTTACCAAAAAGAGACTTTCCGAGTTCATAGACTGGAATCTGAAAGAAAAGGAGGAATTCCTGGATAACTTTGAAAGATACCTTGAGCCAATACTTCGGGCCATAGAGGCCCGCTTCAAGGGAGCCGAGGTGTATCTGCTTGACGAGCTTGCAAGGGGTGAACGAAAGACTGCCAACAAGCTTCACATTGGAATATCGACCAGGGAAAGCATTAGCGCTGAAGAACAGGAAAGGGGAGAATCTGACATAAGAAGAAGTGCAGGCCTAAAGCCCCACCATCCACTTAAATTATCTTTTGTAACCCAGGAAGAAAACGTTAAATTAAGGCCTCATAACCCCAAAAAGATTTCCAGGAAATAGATTATCGATTATCTGGTTGGAACTATTTTCCATTAAGGAACAGCTATAGTGAAAAACAAGACGCGATACAGCTTATTTGCAATATGCCAGCCAGGCCTTGAAGACATCCTGCGGCTCGAACTAAACCGGCTGGGAATAGAAGGCGTAAAGACAACAGGTGGCGTGGAATTTTCTGGCGATATTCTCACCATCTATTCCGTAAATCTTTGGCTAAGAACCGCAACTAGGGTCCTTGCAAGGATAGGAAAATTTCCGCTTTCTTCCCTCTCAGATGTGAAAAAGAGGCTTTCCAGGTACCCATGGGAGATTTACATTGGAAGGTCAAAAGGCGTAAGAATAAGGGTAAGCTGCCACAAGTCAAGGATATATCACAGCGGCGCCCTGGCAGAACGGGTGTGCGAGGCCATCTCCCATAGGCTTGGAACAAGGCTAAGCCTTTTAAAGGAGAAGGCAGGGAAAAGGTCCCCGCTAATCTTTGTACGCCTGGTAAGAGACCAGTGTGTGGTTAGTGTTGATACCTCTGGAGAGCATCTCCACAAAAGGGGATTCAAGAAATTTTCTGTAAAGGCTCCCCTGAGGGAAAACCTTGCCGCAGCCATGCTCATAGCCTCTGGTTATGACGGAAACCGCCCCCTTCTTGACCCCTTTTGCGGCTCTGGAACCATCCTTTTCGAGGCCGCAATGATTGCCTGCAGGATTCCCCCTGGCCTTAAAAGGCACTTTGGTTTCATGAACTGGACAACCTTTGACCGCGGTCTGTGGAACGAGGTGGTAAGAAGGTCCGAGGCCTTTTTCAGGACGCCTAGATACCCCATAACTGGGATCGACAAGGACGAGGCTGCTGTGGCTTCTGCCTTGGCAAATTCCGAGGCCGGAGGGCTGAGCCAATTTGTCTCTATTTCGCAGGGGGATTTTTTCCACCTTGTGCCTGAAAAATTCCCTGTTCCGGGAATAGTTGTTACCAATCCGCCCTATGGCAAAAGGCTCAAGGAAAACAACAGCCTCCTTGAGTTTTATGCTGAAATGGGGCAGGTTTTCAGGAAAAGGTTTAAATGCTGGGATTTCACCCTTATAATTCCGAAAGAGGCCCCAATGTTAAAGAAAAGCCTTGGACTGGGGCTCGGGAGAATAACCACCTTTTCAAATGGTGGTCTGCCTGTGGATCTCCTTTCCACCGTGAGAAAACAGGGTTAAAAACACTTTACCATGCCGTTTTTAGACAGAATTGTACCGGAAACACTCCTTGAAAATTGGAGGGAGATAAAGGAGCCCTCTGTGATTCACGAGACAGACCAGTGCCTCATGGCAAATCAGGCCTTCTTGGAGCTTTTCCGAATAAACAGGCCAGATGCCATAAAAGAGATGTACATGGCCCAGTTCGTCTCCCCCTGGCCATCCTATCATCTGCGTCTTGGAGTCAGGCAGGCCCTTGGAAGGAGCCTTGACGGCAAGGAGTTTGATATTGAGGTTACCTCGCTTCCCTTTTATTCATCAACTGACGGGATGCTCTATCAGAGCATAATAAGGGATATTTCCAGGATGAAGCTGTGGGAAGACAAGATGCTTCAGTCAGAGCGCCTTACGGCCATGGGAAAGCTTGCCGGAGAGATCGCCCATGAAATAAACAACCCCTTAGGTGGCATTCTGCTATATGCCAATCTGGTGAAGGAAGACCTCACTTCGGACCATCCGGCGGCAGTCAATCTAGAAAAGATTGTAAAGCTTGCAACCAAGTGCCGCATCATAGCAAAGGGACTTTTGAACTTTGGCCGCTCATCCTCCAGGAGTTATGCCCCAGTGGACTTGAATCACGTGATAACCGACATGTTTTCCCTTATTGAAGATCACAAGCTTTTTTCCCATGTAAAGACACGCTTTCATCTTGAGCCTGACTTACCACATCTTATGGGGGACAGGGGCCAGCTGGAGCAGGTCATAGTGAACCTCCTTATAAATGCTGCCGAGGCCCTTAAGGGAAATGGCAGGATAGAGGTGGTTACGAGAAGCAAGGGGCTTCCTTCCTGTGTGGAGCTTCTTGTGGATGATTCAGGGGCCGGAATAGACCAGGAGCTGAGGCTAAAGATATTTGAGCCCTTTTTCAGCACAAAGCAGCACCGGGGGGGTACGGGCCTTGGCCTTTCCATAACCCACGGTATAGTCCAGAGGCACGGGGGCAAGATCGTTGTTGAGGACAGCCCCCTTGGTGGGGCAAGGTTCAGGATATCCCTTCCCCTTGAAAACACCTATTCAACTGGATCGTAAAGAAAGAAAAATGAAGGAAAGCATTCTCATAATAGACGATGACACTGCCATAAGGGACGGATGTGCCCAGGTCTTGAATAAGAGCGGCTACGATGTGATAGAAAGTCCAACCGGCAAGGATGGGCTTAAAAAGGTGGACAGGTACGAGTTTGACCTCATCCTTGTGGATCTTAAGCTTCCGGACATCCACGGGCTTGATCTCATCAGGAGCATCAGGGAAAGGGATCTTTCCGTGCCCATAGTGGTAATTACAGGCTATGGGACCATCCAGAACGCCGTAGAGGCCATGCGGCTTGGGGCAAGCGATTTCCTTCCAAAGCCCTTTGAGCCAGACGAGCTTCGCCTGGTGGTGCAGAGAAATCTCAAGGCCCACCGTCTTGCCATTGAAAACCTTTATCTTCGGGAGGAACTCAAAAAAAAGGAGGGGGAAAAAAGGATAGTTGGAAAGAGTGCCCAGATAGAGGCGCTTTTTCACCAGGTAAAAACCATCGCATCAACCGATAGCACAGTCCTCATCACAGGAGAAAGCGGCACTGGAAAGGGCTTACTTGCGCGCTACATCCACGACCATAGCTCAAGGAGCGAGTTCCCCTTTGTCTCCGTGGATTGCTCCACCCTGGTGCCCACCCTGTTTGAAAGCGAGCTCTTTGGACACGTTAAGGGGGCCTTTACCGGGGCTGAATCCAACAAGATAGGGAAATTTGAGCTTGCAAGTGGAGGCACCCTTTTCCTGGACGAGATAGGAAACGTGAACCTTGAGCTACAGGCCAAGCTTTTAAAGGCGGTTGAGGAAAAGGAGATATCAAGGGTTGGAAGCCACAGGGTCACAAGGGTGGATGTGAGGATTATTGCCGCAACAAACAAGGACCTGAGAAAGGAGGTTGAGGAGGGGAGGTTCAGGGAAGATCTCTTTTTCAGGCTAAATGTCCTTGCACTTAGGACACCGCCCTTGAGGGAAAGACATGGAGACATACCAGAGCTCGCAAGATATTTCCTTGAGGTCTTTGGAAAGAAGTATAACAGGCCAAACCTTGCAATAACACCTGCCGTTCTTGCCCTGTTCGAAGAATACCGGTGGCCTGGTAACGTCCGTGAGCTTGAAAACATAGTGGAAAGGCTGGTCATCTTTTCCCGTGGGCGCATAATAGACGTGGAGGACCTTAGCCTCGCCGGAGTAAGGATTGGTGAGAGGATAGAGAAGGGGGCAAGGGCCCTGTCCAAAACCCAGGAAGGACAAGGGCTTGATGGGTCTGTCATGAGTCTTGAGGAGCTTGAAAAGAGACATATTCTTTCCCTTCTTGAAAAGACAGGCGGCAACAGGAGCGAGGCAGCACGTCTTCTTGGAATAGACAGGAAGACACTTAGGCAGAAACTTAAAAAGTGGGGCGTTCAGTGACCTGTGACGTTGGAATCGTAAGCTACAGGTGTTTTAAAGGCCTTTCCAGCTGTCTTGAAAGCCTCTTAAGGGTGGAAAGGCCCTTTTTAGGAAGGGTATTTGTTGTTGAAAATGGCCCCAGGGATTTTCCCGCTACGCTTCTAGAGAGGTTTCCAGAGGTCGTATTCCATAAAAATCAGGGAAACGCAGGCTTTGCAAGGGCATGCAACCAGATAATCAGGCGCTCTGAGTCGCCCTACATCTGCCTTTTGAATCCAGATACGGTCTTGACTGCTCCTTTTATTGGAAAGGCCACCCGGTTTCTGGACCAACACGGTGATGTTGCGGTCCTTGGTCCAAAAATTGTAAATCCAGACGGAACGGTTCAGGGCTCTGCAAGGGGTTTTCCTGCTCTTTCAACGGCCTTTTTTGGAAGGACATCCTTTATTACAAGGCTAATTCCTCAAAATCCCGTCTCAAGAAAGAACATCAAGACCACTGAATCTGCAGGTGAACCAGTTGAGGTTGACTGGGTTTCCGGAGCCTGCATGGTGGTGAGAAAGACGGCCATCGAGCAGGTGGGCATGCTTGACCAGGGCTTTTTCATGTACTGGGAGGACTGTGATTGGTGCACAAGGTTCAGGCAGGCAGGCTGGAAGGTCATCTACCATCCGGGCCTTGGCCCTGTTGAACATACCTCAGGCTCTTGCAGTAAAAATGCACGTATAAAGAGTCTTTACTGGTTTCATAAAAGCGCCGTAAGGCTTTATGTAAAATACGATGCCACGCCTTTTAAGATTGGTTCGGCATTGGCTGTCCTTGGAGGCATCTTGCGTTTTCTCATCTTCCTTCCAGGTGCGCTTGTTTTAAAAAGATAACCCTCTCTTTTTTCCAGAGGACATTTGGTGGCACTTTGTTAGTGTAAATTGGTAGCACGAAAAAAAAATATTGACTACTAATTGGGCGCACCTTATGCTGAACAAAACTCCAGGGAGGTGTGAACAAGATGAAGTGGGCGGTATCAATGGCTTTATTCCTTTATTTCCTGTTTGCCTTTATCTCTTCTTCATTTGCCCATTTTGGGGTGATACTGTCATCAAGAGACGCTGTTGACGCACCAAACCAGGGCAGATTGCAGCTTGAACTCCAGTTCATGCACCCCTTTGATTACGAGTTTATGGACCTTGAGCGTCCAGAGGCCTTTGGGGTCGTGGTGAATGGAAAGAAGAAAGACCTTACTTCAACCCTTAGGCCCGAGACAATAAAATCCCACAAGGCCTGGCGTGCAACCTATCAGGTCTCTGCACCTGGAGATCATATATTTTTCATGGTGCCAAATCCCTACTGGGAGCCTGCAGAAGACACCTACATCCAGCACCTTACAAAGGTGGTGGTTGGTGCCTTTGGCCTGGAAGATGGATGGAGCAGGCCCATTGGCCTAAAGGCCGAGATTGTGCCCCTTACAAGGCCATATGGACTCTGGAAGGGAAATCTCTTTTGTGGCACGGTCCTTTTGGATGGAAGGCCAAGCCCTGATACCAGGGTAGAAGTTGAATATTACAACAAGGATGGCAGTTTTCATGCCCCATCTCCCGTTTTTACCACACAGACCCTCTTTACAGGAAAGGACGGCACCTTTTGTTATGCGCTTCCAAGGGCAGGCTGGTGGGGTTTTTCTGCCCTTAATTCCCTTCCAGGAGCCATGAAAAGGAAGGGAAGGCAGGTTGACCTTGAGATTGGCGCAGTCATCTGGGTCCATGCAGTGGAGGTGCATTGACCATGCACATATCTGAGGGCGTCCTTTCCATACCAGTCCTTGCGGCCGGGGCTGCCATAACCGTAGCTGGGCTTGCAATTGGAATAAGAAAGGTGCCTCCCAGGAAGCTTCCAAAGGTTGCGCTTCTGACTGCCGCCTTTTTTGTTGCGAGCCTTGTTCATGTTCCCATAGGCCCTTCCAATGCCCATCTCGTTTTAAATGGCCTTCTTGGGGTGCTTCTTGGATGGGCGGCATTTCCCGCCATATTCATAGGCCTTGTTCTCCAGGCCGTACTTTTCCAATTCGGAGGCCTTACTACCCTGGGTGTAAACACTGCCAATATGGCGATTCCAGGGGTAGTCTTCGGACTCATTGCAAGGAGGTTTCTGAGCCTAAAAATGCCCACTTTTTCCGCAATTGTTGCTGGCCTTGCAGGCGGCATGAGCATTCTGGGCTCAGGGCTACTTGTTGCCATAAGCCTTGGCCTCTCCGGTGATAGCTTTTCCCTTGTTTCAAGGCTCATATTTACCGCACACCTTCCAATTGCCCTTGTTGAGGCCTTTATCACTGGTTTTTCAATAAGGTTTCTCCTGAGGGTGAGACCTGAAATGGTTGGCTGTACCAGCCCTCTAAGAAGGGAGGAAAGTGCTAAAAAGACGTTGAATGCGGCCCTTGTTGCCCTGGTAGCCTTCTTGATGATTGTGCCTCAAGGTGTCCAGGCCCACAGGGTAAACCTCTTTGCCTGGTTCGACGGAGAAAACATAGTGGGCAGGGCCTACTATTCAAACGGAAGGCCTGCCATTGAGGCAGCTCTAAAGGTAAAAAAAGAGGGCTTCAGGGAAAGTTTCCGTTTAAAGACGGATAAAGAGGGCAGGTTCAGCTTTACGCCAAAGGGGCCAGGGAACTATGAACTTGTGCTTGAGGCAGGCCAGGGACACATGGCCAAGGCCTATGTCCAGGTAAAATTCAATGAGACACTTAAGACCGGGAAAGGAAGTAATACTACGCAAGGCGAAGCGGATGCAAAAGGCTCCTTTTATGAAGAAAAAGAAAGACCATTCAAAAAGGATTCAGTGATAAAAGGTGTTCCAGGTTCTATAAAAAAGTGTCAGGACATGGAAAAAACTCTGGACAGGCTGCTAATAAGGAGGCTTGAGCCCATAAGGCGTGAGCTTGAGGCCCTTGCCGTCTCCCAGAACAAGGTCACCTTAAGGGACGTAATATCAGGCGTAGGATACATTTTGGGGATAGTAGGCATATGGGCGTACCTTTTATCAAGGAGGGAGAAATAGCCCATGACCTGCGAGCACATGGCCCAGGGGAAATCCCTGCTTCACCGGGCAGATCCACGGGTAAAGATCATGGTTGCAATTTTGCTGTCTCTTGAGGTGGTGTTTCTAAGCTCTCTCATCTCCCTCTTTTTGGCCCTTGTTTCTGCGGCTTTCATGCTTTTTTCCACTAGAATCGACACACGGCTTCTCCTTAAAAGGCTCCTAGTGGTTAATGTCTTTGTGGTTCTCCTATGGCTTATTATACCCTTTTCAACGCCTGGGCCTGCACTTTTTACCCTTGGCCCTTTCACTTTGACCTCAACGGGGCTTCTGCTTTGTCTTGTCATTACTCTAAAGTGTAATGCCATAGTCATGTTCAACATGTCCCTTCTTTCTACTTCCACCGTCTTTGCCCTGGCCCATGCCCTGGATCATCTCAAGGTTCCTTCCGTGCTTGTCCAGCTCTTTTTCTTCTCATGGCGCTATCTGCATGTTCTTGAAGAGGAATATATGAGGATAAAAAGGGCAGCAGTGCTAAGGGGTTTCAGGCCAGGAACTAATCTTTTCACCTACAGGACCTATGCCAATATCCTTGGAACCCTTTTTGTAAGAAGCTATGACAGGGGCCAGAGGGTTTACTGGGCCATGGTCTGCAGGGGTTTTGACGGGACCTTTTGGCTTTTGCAACATTTCAGATTAAGGGGTACGGACTTTCTTCTCATGTCTTTTACAGCCCTTTTGTCAACGTCCCTTCTGTTCATTCAGTGGAGGAGTTAATTGTCCCTCATATATCTAGAAAATATCTCCTTTGGCTATCCAAATTGCGGTCTTGTCCTGTCAAATCTTGATTTCAAGGTGGAAGAGGGCGAAAAAATTGCGCTTCTAGGCGGAAATGGCGCTGGCAAGACCACCCTTTTTTACATAATTCTAGGTCTCCTTAGTCCCTTTTCAGGAGAAGTTGAACTTTTTGGAAAAAGGTGCATAACAGAAAAGGATTTTTCAGGCCCTCGAAAGAGGATAGGCCTTCTTTTTCAGGATCCGGATGACCAGCTCTTTTCTCCCTCTGTCATAGAGGATGTGTCCTTTGGCCCTCTGAACCTGGGCATGAATAGGAAGAAGGCCCTTGAGATATCAAGATACTGGCTAGACAGGCTCGGCATTCTGCACCTGGAAAAACGGGTGCCCTACGAGCTTTCTGGCGGAGAGAAAAAGCTTGTGGCCCTTGCCTCGGTACTTTCCATGGGCCCGGATGTGCTCCTCCTGGATGAACCCATGGCTGGCCTTGAAGAAAGGGCAGTGGAGAGATTTCTTTCCGTTTTAAAAGATGAGAGCTTCAAGGCCTTTGTTGTCATTACCCATATGCCAAGGCTCCTTGAAGGCGAAATCACTAGGGCGCTTTTCCTGGAAAAGGGAAGGCTCAGCCCAGGGCCTCCTTGTTGAATTGCACTATCTCCTCCAGGGTCACCCCTTTTCCTCCGAATATGTCAAGGGCGCTTCCAATAGTAAGATCAATCCTTTCCCTGCCCCTTTCCTTAACCTTGTAGGCATCCTCAATGGACTTTGCGCCCCCTGCGTAGGTGGTGGATATGGGGCTTATCTGCCCTAGTAACTCCACAAGGTCAAGGTCAACGCCCTGGCACTTTCCTTCAACATCCACCCCGTGTACCAGGAACTCGCTACAGTAGCCTGAAAGCC
The DNA here is from genome assembly GCA_027003115.1 of Deltaproteobacteria bacterium. Taxonomy (GTDB): domain Bacteria; phylum Desulfobacterota; class Dissulfuribacteria; order Dissulfuribacterales; family QOAL01; genus JAADCZ01. The sequence goes on from JALWYS010000153.1 coordinate 8,809, forward strand.
TTTCAAGGGTTTCCTCTCTTATCTCTTCTTTGGTGAAATTCTGCCACCTGTCTGTCACCACGAAGTACCTTCCGTCCCTTTTTCTGCAGCTAAGGTCAAGGACGAGCCTTTCCCTGCCAACAAGCCCTGTAAGACTTTTGAGCCTTTCCATGTCTATGTGGCCTTTGTAAAAGACAAAGGAGGTAACTATTACGTGGCTTGCCCCCTTTTCCAGCCAAAAGCGTGCATTGTCAAGGTTTATGCCCCCGCCTATCTGCATGCCCAACGGCCATGCTGACAGGGCCTCAAGGGCCGCCTCTTCGTTTCCAGGCCCAAGCATTATGATGTGCCCCCCTGTAAGGCCATGTTTCTTGAAAAGGCGGGCATAAAAACCAGGGGATTTTTCAGAGACAAAGTTTTCCCTAAGCTTAGACTTGTGCGTGTCTGAAAGGGTGGAACCTACTATCTGTTTTACCTTTCCTGCATGTATGTCAATGCACGGTCTAATCTTCATCTTCTGCCTTTCCTGTGATGTGCTTATGATCCAGTCCCTTGTAGTAATTGAGCCAAGAAGACTGCCTGTCAAGGGCCCAGTTCCTGGGCGGGAATATCTCCTGCTCCTTCAAAAGCTCTGTGGCATCCATGCCTGCCCTTTGAAACTTTCTGACATAGAGACACCTTTTCTGATCTCCCCACACCTCGCACCAGCCGTCTTGGCTTCCTCCGCATGGCCCGTTAATGAGCTTTTTGGCACACTGGGACTGGGGGCACAGAAATTCAAGCTCCCCAAGGTAACAGTCACCGCACCTTTGACACTCATAGAGAATACCCTTAAAAAAGTATTCCACTGAGGTAAGCCACGAGATGCAACCCCTCCTCTCGCACCCTTGCACAATCCTTCGTGCAGTTTCAAAAAATCCCTTTCCTTGTTCAAAAAAGAGGCGGTGGACTGCCTTTCCAAGAAGGTGAGAGAAACTGGGCCTTTTTCTTTTCATAGGCCTTTTTTCGACAAATTCCTTTCTATTAAGCCCTGTATCCTTATCCAACTTGAATATGAATGAATCCCATTCCTCTGGAAAAAGGAACTCCTTCACGAAATCTTGCCAGTTTTGTGCGTATTCCTCTGCCTTTTCAATGATCTGCGCAATGTGTTCATATTCAAGGCCTGGGCCACTTAGATGAACTCCTTGAAATCCCAGGCCATAGAGGCATGCAACAAGCTTGGCTGACATATCAAGCCTCATATCAAGGGATTTCGACTCCGGCCAGGCCTCCATTTTCCTTAGAAGCCTTTCAGGCATGGTGCATCCTGGAATAATGTTCTTGTAAATTATGCGACCAAGCCTTTTTGTGGGAATAAGGACAGTAGCCAGTATTGGCACGGCCATACCCATTTTTTCAAGGACAAGCCTTGTCTCCTGGAACTTTCTTATGTCATACCCCATCTGGGTTATGACGTACTGGGCCCCTGCCTGGATCTTTCTCCTGAGTTTTATGTACTGAAGGAGCTGTTCTGGAAAGGTCCTTTTAAAGGGAGAGACCACACAGCCTGCGTAAAAGTCCATGGGCGCAAGTTTTACGCCTCCTCCTGGGGCCTTGCTGTTTATGACAAGCCCCTGTTTTATCTCCTCTATCATTGAAAGAACAAGAACAGAGTCCAGGTCGAAGACAGGTTTAGCCCTGCCTTTGTAACCATACCTGGGAAAGTCCCCTGTCATGACAAGCAGTGTGTTAAGCCCGGCCCTGTCCAGCTCGAAAAGAATGGATTCAATGAGGTTCCTGTTCTTGTCCTTGCATGAAAAGTGGATAATGGGGTCCATACCCAGGGACTTTATCTCCTGGCCCAGGGCCTGTGGGGTAAGGGCCGGGTGCCCACCTGCATTGTCTGTTATGGAAAGTGCGCAGATTCGTTTTGCCTTGGCTGCTTTCTCGGTGAAACGGATGATGTCGTCAAGGGCCTTTCCCTTTGAGGCCCTGGCAGGAACAAGCTCAAAGGTGAATACAAACTGGCTGAAATCGGGTCTGTCTTTGTCTTGCGAAACGGTTATGCATTTTTTAAGGGCATCTCTAAGCATCAGGGATACCAGGCTTTGTTATCAGACCTTTGCCCTCAGACACCTCTTGTCTCCAATCCTGATGGTGATCTTTTTTGAATCAAGGTATTCAAGAAGGGGAATCATGAATTTCCTGGATAGACCCCCACTGAGATTTCGGAAGTCAGAGACGCTCATCTCCTGGTTTTTCTTGAGATAGTCTATTACCCGCCTTTCTATCTCTGACAGGGCCTCAGGATGATAGAAGATTCCTTCTTTTACCTTAATAAGCTTTCCTTCACGTACAAGGAGCTGAAAAAACTGCCTGGCCTGTTCCATGTCTTCCTTGTCCTTTATGGCCTTATCCAAGGCCTCATCAACAGAAGGCGGAAGGAGGGCACCCCTCTTGAATATCTCTTCAATCCTTTTCTTTACCTTCTCCTCATCTCCCTTGAGCCTTATCTTGTGGGTGGAAAGCCGCACGCTGTCCTTGTCTGAAGAAACTTTGCCCTTTTTGGTGAGCACTTCGAGAATCTTGTTAAAAAGTTTCTGGATTGGAGCCCTTGAAGGGTTCTCCCCCCTTGGGGCCGCTGCCTTTCCGGGGCCAGAGATGGGAAAGAGCCTTGACTTTAGCTCCTCCTTGGGCATGGCCTCAACAAGGGGATTCTTTTCATGGTATCTACCCAGGATGGAGATGGTCTTTTCCATAAGGTCCTCAAAGACCTCCAAGGAGACATAACGGTCTTCCCCTTCAAATTTAAGGATTTTCCCTGAACCCAGAAGGCTATCCAAGAGTTTTTTAAGCGTCTTTCCGTATAGCCCGGTTCTTATCCCTATTTCCACCCTTGAAAGGCCTCTGTAGCCTGCGTTTTTAAGGTGAACTTCTATGACCTCTGAAGGCTCGGCCCTGGCAAGGATCTCAAGCTCTTTCCACATCCAGTCCTTGTGGCGTTTTCTCTTTCTTGGGACAGGATTAAGGATACGTCCTCCTCCAATGGTCCGAATGGGAGAGTAGGACCTGATTACATACCTGTCCCCTGGAAGAACGGCTACTGGTTCCTCAAGCTTTATCTGGCAGTAACTGGTTGAGCCTGGAAGGATCTCGTCCTCCCTAAGGAGTATCCTTCCTATGACCTCGGCCGTTCCCACATGCAGCCGCACAGGGGCCCTGTGCTTAAGGGGCCTTTGGGCACTTTCCAGATAATAGAATTCGATATCGAGAAGGTAGCTAGGCTGAAGGGAGGAGGGCAAGGCCACCACCATGCCCCTTTGGACGCTTTCCTTTGAAATACCCTGAAGGTTGAGGGCAGTTCTAAGGCCTGGAACTGTCTTTTGGCTTTCCCTGCCATGGATCTGGATTGTCCTTATGCGGCACTCATGCCCTGGAGGAAATATGGTCATCTCGTCTCCTACAGATGCGGTTCCGGAAATTACCGTGCCTGTAACCACTGTTCCAAATCCCTTCATGACAAAGCTTCTGTCAACTGGGAGCCTGAAGGGGCCCTGGACCTTTCTTCCAGGAATGGTGGAGACAATCCTGTCTATTTGGGTAAGAAGCTCATCCAGGCCCTGGCCTGTTACAGCAGAGACGGCAACCACCGGGCTTTCTTCCAAAAAGGTGCCTGAAAGAAAGTCCTTGACGTCCTCCCTTACAAGCTCAAGCCACTCCTGGTCCACCATGTCTGCCTTGGTAAGCACCACAAGGCCATGTCTTACCCCAAGGAGCTGGCAGATCTCAAGGTGCTCCCTGGTTTGTGGCATGACCCCCTCGTCTGCCGCAATAACCAGGGCCACAAAGTCCACTCCGGCCACTCCTGCCACCATGTTTTTTACAAATCTTTCGTGGCCAGGCACATCCACCACTCCCACTGAGACCCCGGAAGGAAGCTCAAGCCTTGCAAAGCCAAGCTCAATGGTGATTCCCCGTTCCTTTTCCTCCTTGAGCCTGTCTGTGTCTGTGCCGGTAAGAGCCTTTACAAGCGTGGTCTTACCGTGATCAATGTGGCCAGCGGTTCCCAGTATGACGGTTTTCGTATCCACCCTATGTTGCCCTTTATTCCTTTAGCTTATTGGTGCCCCTGGTTCGGTATCTGGAGATACCTCCAAAAGATGGAGGCCTGACTTGTCCTTTGCAACAAGGAGCATGCCCTGGGAGGTAACGCCCCTTAGCTTTACAGGTTTTAGGTTTGAAACGATCACTACCTTCTTGCCAACTAGGGAGTCGGGTGAGAAGTGATCTGCTATGCCTGCAACAATGGTTCGTTCTTCAGGGGCCTTTACAGTGAGTTTAAGAAGCCTGTCTGCATTTGGATGTTTTTCTGCAGACACTATCTCTGCCACCCTGAGCTCCACCCTTGAAAAGTCGTCTATATTGATGAATTTTTCTTCGGTCTCAGCCTGTTTTTCCATCTTCTTTTCCTTTTCTCTTTCCTTTTGGGCCTTCTTTGGCTTTTGGGCCTGCTTGGCCTCTTTCTTTGAAGGGCCTATCCGGGGAAAAAGGGGAGGGATCTTTTTTACTTCCTCTCCACCCTTTAGCCTGCCCCATGAAAGGCCTTGGGGTGTAAGCTCTTTGTCTGGCGAAAGTCCAAGGCTTTCCAGCATCTTTTCGGTAGACTTGGGCATCACAGGCCATATCAAGACGGCAGTAAGTCTTAATCCTTCCATGAGGCAGTACATGACGTCGTCAAGAAGAAGGGCCTTTTCCTCTTCTTTTGCAAGCTGCCAGGGTGCCATCTGGTCAATGACCTTGTTTGCAAGGTTTAGGACCCTCCAAAGTTCTGCCAGACCATTGTGGGCCTGAAACTTACCCATGAGTTCCTTCCATCTGGTTACCAGGGCTGTAAACTCCTTCTTTAGTTCATCCTGTGGACCCTCAAGGCGCCTTTCAACAGGCACCACGCCCTTTCTGAACTTATGGAGCATGGTTACGGATCTGCTGAAGAGGTTTCCAAGGTCGTTTGCGAGATCTGCGTTTATCCTGGTTACAAAGCCCTCGTAGCTGAAACTGGCATCAAGGCCAAAGCTCATCTCCCTCATGAGGCAGTATCTTGTGGCATCGGCGCCAAAGTTCTCCACAAGCCATCTAGGCCTTACGATATTCCCAAGGCTCTTTGACATCTTTTCTTCCTTTATCTTCCAGTAGCCATGCACGTGCAGGGCCTGGTAGGGCTCAAGCCCAATGGCGTGAAGCATAATGGGCCAGTAGATGCCGTGAGGTTTAAGAATGTCCTTGGCAATGACGTGGTTGGCAACGGGCCAGAATTTCTTGAAGTTTTCCCCCTCTGGAAAGTCCAGGCCACTAAGGTAGTTGATAAGGGCATCGAACCAGACATAGGTCACAAAGTTCTTATCAAAGGGAAGTGGAACTCCCCAGGTGAGCCGGGATACGGGTCTTGAGATGCAAAGATCGTCAAGAGGGTCCTTTAAAAAGGAGAGCACCTCGTTCCTGTAACGCTCTGGTCCAATGAATTCAGGGTTTGCCTTGATGTGGTCAATGAGCCACTGCTGGTACTTGCTCATGAGGAAAAAGTAGTTCTTCTCCTTGAGTCTTGTTGGTTTCACCTTGTGGTCCGGGCACTTGCCGTCCTCTAGCTCACGTTCTATGAGGAAACGCTCGCATCCGAAGCAGTAAAGGCCCTCGTACTCTCTGAACTCGATGTCACCCTGGTCATAGACCTTCTGAAGGACCATCTGGACCGTCTTTATGTGTTGCGGATCAGTTGTCCGTATGAATCTGTCAGGGTGGATGTTCAGAAGGGGCCATGTCTTTCTGAACTTGTCGCTGATGAGATCCGTGTATTCCTTTGGGGAAAGGCCCATCTTCTCTGCGGCCTGAACAATCTTGTCCCCGTGTTCGTCGGTTCCTGTGAGAAAAAAGGTCTCGTGGCCAATGAGTCTGTGGAAACGGTTCTGAACATCTGCAACAACAGTGGAATAGGCGTGCCCAAGGTGGGGCTCAGCATTCACGTAGTAGATGGGTGTGGTGATGTAGAATCTGTCAGTCATTTGATTGGCCCTTGTTTTTGTTGTTCCTGCCATGCTGGCGGTTTTTGCCAGTGCCTTTCTTCTTTTGTCTTTTTTTGGAGGCCTTTGGCTGTTTCTGCCCCTGTTTCTTGGGTGATTTTTTCTGCCCCTGACGTTTTTTCTGGCGGCCCTTGGATTTTGAGCGAGTCTTTTCCAGCCTCTTTTTCTCCTCTTTTTCTTCCTCCTGGCCCTGTTCGCTCTCTTTTGTAAAAGAGGTGGGTTCCTGCTCAAGCCCTTCTGAGCTTTTTTTGCCTTCAAGCTCCTCCATGGTGTATTCGATAATTGAGCCATCTGGCATGGCAACAGTTACGGCCTGTTTGAAGATGTTTTGTCTTATGACCTTTCCCTGTCCGGTAGGGGTCTGGCATGCCTTCCCCAGGGTCGGAAGGTTCTGGGACATCTCCTTGTATGTCTTGTACTCATAGGTGAGGCAGCAGAGGAGGCGTCCGCAAAGCCCAGATATCTTGTTTGGGTTGAGGGGAAGATTTTGGGCCTTGGCCATTTTGATGGATATGGAATCAAAGGATGTGAGAAAGCTTGCACAGCAAAGCTCCCTTCCACAGCATCCAATACCTCCCACGAGCTTTGCCTCGTGCCTTATGCCGATCTGCCTCATCTCCACCCTCATCCTCAGGTCCTTTACCAGGGCCTTAACAAGTTCCCTGAAATCCACCCTGCCGTCTGCAGAGTAGAAGAAGATGATCTTGCTGTGGTCAAAAAAGCTTTCAACCCTTATTAGCTTCATCTTGAGCCCGAGCCTGTCTATGTGTCCCTGGCATATGGCCCAGGCCTCTTTTTCAAACTCAAGGTTCTTGTAGTAATCTTCTATCTCGCTGGTTGTGGCCAGGCGCTCTATTTCAGGCGGAAGACACCTTTCTGGCATCTGTATCCTGATTGGCTTGCTAACTATCTGGCCAACCTCCTTACCGTTTGGCGTTGGAACAACTACCCACTCGCCTTCCTTAAGCTCAAGGCCACCTGAGCGAAAAGTCATGGCAGAGGCATCTGGCCGGATGCGGACCCGGCAGAGCACGCATTTGACCAGGGGGCTTTCCCCTATCTCTGTGTCATTCGAAGCAACTATTGGTGTGTTTTCCTTTTTATTCATGAGTTTCAAGTGCCAAGCATACAATTACTTTTTTTAAGCCAGAATGCCAGGATAAAATCCGCTATCATTTCAGGCTTTACATTTCTTTCAGCCATTTTCCTGGCACTGGAAATTCTTTTTTCATAGCCCACAAGGGTATCATAATTGGTACGCTCAGCCAACTGGCCAAGGAGAGGGACTATATCTTGGTGCATGACTAAATCTTGCTTATTCCCTTTTTTATTTGTTGTTTTGAGTGTCTTTCCTGATATTAAAAGCAGGTCCCTTGTCAGGGTTCTTGCGACCTCTAAGGCAAGTTGGACGCTTTCAGGGGAGTTCCACAAGAAGGAACCTGTTTCAATGAAGGAAAGGGACTTGTTTTCACTTATAAGAAATTTAATTATTCTGTCCCTGATTTCAAAGGCAAGGGAAAGTTTTTCCTCATCTTGGATGGAAAGGTATTCAACCAGAAATCTTAGAAATTCCGAAGGTCCACGTCCAGTTTTAGAGGAAATCTCCGATACGTATTCCTCTGAGAAGGAGGCTGTTGAAAGCCTCAAAACCTGACATCTGGAGACTATTGTTGGTAAAAGGATGGATATGCTTCCTGATGAAAGAAGTAGATGCGTATGAGTGGGGGGCTCCTCAAGAAGCTTTAAAAGGGCATTTGCCGCACTTGGATGCATCCTTTCAACCTGATTTATGACAACCACCCGTCTTTTCCCTTCAAGGGGAGAAAACTTCACCTGTTCCTGAAGCCTCCTTATTTGCTCTATTTTTATAAATGCGCCAAGTGGTGAAATCTCAATGAGGTCTGGATGGATTCCACCTTTCACCTTTATGCAACTAGTGCACCTGCTGCAAGGCCTTAAAAAGGATTCCTGCCCTTTAACAGCGGTATCGGTTGGTGAATCACAAAGAAGGAGCATCGAAAGTTCCTTGAGGCTTTGAGCCCTTAGTGGTTCGTTACCTCCAGCCAGGAGGTAGGCGTGGGCAAGCCTTTGCATGCAGATAGCCCTTGAAAGGATTTTGCGTGGGGTAATGAAAACAGGCTCTTTCATAGGAATTAGTTCCCAAGACGGAAGAATGAGCCAATGCCCTTTAGCCAGTCGGGAATTCCTTCTAGGAAACTCCTTTCTGGCTTAAGAGGGGGAAGGCTGTCCCTTCTTAAAGCTTCCCAGACGATCTGGTTTTTGTTTTCTTGTGTGGGGGTTACTATCTGGCCTGTTCTCTTGTCAACTGGCACAAAAGCAACACCGTCAGGTATGTCGTAGCCCTTTTGGGTAAGGTCCTTTACTGTGGTCTTCATGAAGTTGGTCCAAATGGGGCAGGCTGCCCTTCCACCTGTTTCAAGGCGGCCAAGGGATTTTTTGTCCTTTCTTCCTATCCATACTCCTGTTACAACCTCTGGACTGAATCCCACAAACCACGCATCCTTGTAGTTGTCCGTGGTTCCCGTCTTTCCGCCAACCGGTATTCCCACTGCCCTGGCCCTTCTGCCAGTGCCGTTTTGCACCACACCCATAAGCAGGTAGGCCATCTGAAAAGCAGTCACAGGATCAAGGGCCTCGTGGAATTCAGGTGTGAGCATCTCTATGATCCTGCCGTTTCTGTCAGTAATCTGTTCTATGTACTTTGGTGTCACCACCTTGCCCATGTTTACGAAGGTACTGTATGCAGTAACCATCTGGACCAGCGGGACCGCCGAGGAGCCAAGGGCAATGGAAAGGTCATGGGCAAGAGGGGTTGTTATGCCCATGAGGCGTGCTTGCTCTATTACCGCATTGATTCCCACCATCCGTGCTATTTTCACAGATATTATGTTTCTAGAATAGGTGAGGGCAGTTCTTATGGTAATTGGGCCCATATAGGCCTTATCAAAATTCTGTGGCTGCCAGGGCTTGCTGTCCCTGGTGCCAGGAAATGTCAGAGGTTCATCAACTATTATGGAATTTGGTTGTATCAGCCCCTTTTTCATTGCAACAGAATAAACCACCGGCTTGAACGAGGACCCTGGCTGCATCCTTCCCTGTATAGCCAGATTGAACTGGTTCTTTTTAAAATCTTGACCTCCAACCATGGCCCTGATGGCACCAGTCTGGGCATCCATTGCAATAAGGGCGCCCTGAATGTTTTTCTTTAGTAGTTTGTCCCTTTTGTGTCTCTTTTGTATGGCCTTAAGCCCCTGGACCATGTTCTCAAAGGCGCTTTGTTGCCAGTTTGAATCAAGGGTGGTGTAAATTTTGAGGCCATCTGTAAAGACCCTATTTGTACCGTAGCGCCTGATTAGCTCCTTTTTTATCTTCTGGAGAAAGTACTCGGAACCATCTGGAGGATTCAGGCTTTCGCTTTGTAAAACAAGTTTTTCATTGGCGGCCTTTTCTCTTTCCTGTTCGCTGATAAAGCCTTCCTCAAACATACGTCTCAACACATAGAGCTGCCTTTTTTTTGCCCGATCAAAATGTTTTAGAGGATTGTATTTACTTGGGGCCTGGGTGAGTCCTGCAATAAGTGCACACTCGGCAATGTCCAGCTGGTTCGCATGCTTGTTGAAGTAGGTTCGCGCAGCCGCCTCCACTCCATAGGCACCACTTCCTAGATAAATTTGATTGAGATAAATGTTCAGTATTTCGTCCTTGCTAAGGCTTCCGTCTATCTGCCAAGCTAAAATGGCCTCTTTGAGCTTGCGGAGCCAGCTTCTTTTTGGAGAAAGAAGGAGTGATCTCGTCACCTGCTGGGTGATGGTGCTAGCTCCCTGAACTATGGTTCCAGCCTCGACATTTTTGATTGCCGCACGTATTACACCAAGAAAATCAATGCCTCGATGTTCGTAAAATCTGGCGTCTTCTGCAGCAAGAAAGGCATAGACAAGGCGTTTGGGGATTCTTTTTATGGAAATCGGCCATCTTTTTTCCTTGTACCAGTAGGCAAGGGTTTTGCCATCGCTACTGTAAACCTCTGTAACGGTTGAAGGCCTGTAATTTTTCAGGCTGGATATGGGTGGTAGTTCGAGCATCATATAGGCGGCCATTCCCGCCATAGCAAGGGCCGTAACAAGAAGACAAGAGGTCCAGATGATCACAAGAAGGGACCTTGCACTCCAGATGCGTTGTTTTTTCTTTTTTCTGACTCTCTTTTTGGACATGACCGTGATTTCCAGCAAGTGAATTTAACTGACTAGCATCTTGTGTACAACTTGTTTTAAGACATGGGGATTAAAGTAAATTTCTATAAGAAGAATGGACTTTACTAGGGGGTTTGTGTGAAGATGATTAGTACGTAGACTTGTGGACAAGGCTTTGATATTATAAAATTTCTTTTAAGTCATTTTTTCTTTTGGTTTCTGCATTTCTTTCACAATTTGAGGGATTAGATGAAACAAATAGTAGTTTTCTCGGGCTCTCCACGAAAAGGCGGAAATACCGATCTTATGGCAGATGCCTTTGTGACTGGGGCCAGCAGCCAGGGGGCCAAGGTTGAAAAGATACGTCTTATCGAGCTTAAGTATTCTCCCTGTATCGAGTGTGGCGCATGTGACGAAACCGGCATATGTATCTTAACAGACGATCTTACTGATATTTATCCAAAGATTGAAAACGCCGATATTGTGGTTTTGGCTTCTCCCATGTTCTTTTACAACATTACAGCCAATTCCCAAGCCCTTGTTGAAAGGTCACAAGCCTTTTGGGTAAGGCAGTATGTGTTAAAGCAGGGCAAGGTAGGTGGGAAAAGGAGACAGGGCATCTTTCTTTCCGCTGGTGCAACCAAAGGCAAGCGCCTTTTCGACGGAAGCCTCATGGTTATGAAATACTTTTTTGATGCCATAGGTGGAGATATTGTGGCTGCCCTTTTAGTACGGGGAGCTGAAAAAAAGGGGGAGATCAAAAACATACCAGGTGTCCTGGACACCGCAGAACAGCTAGGAACGTGCGCTGCCTCAAATGGTGACTACTCTCAAGTCGAGGGGCTGTGGCTTCCCGGGAGCAAAAACAAGTGAACAAGACCTTTAAAACTGGTAAAATAAAAGGGGTAATATTAAAGGAACTCAAAAAGTTTGTTGATGACAGGGGATGGCTTTGCGAGCTTTTCAGGGAGGATGAACTTCCCAAGGAGATCATGCCTGTGATGTCGTACTGCTCTCTCACCTATCCAGGAATTGCAAGGGGGCCTCATGCCCATAAACATCAGACAGACATCTTTTGTTTTATAGGCCCAGGTAACTTTGAGATAAGGCTCTGGGACAACCGTCCTGATTCGGCAACATATGGGGTTATGCAAAGACTTTTTGCTGGGGCAGACAGGCCAATGTCTATTACCGTCCCGCCCGGAGTCGTTCATGGTTACAAGGTGGTGGGTACTGAACCAGGACTTGTTTTTAACTGCCCCAACAGGCTCTACGCTGGCCAAGGTAAGAAGGAAGAGGTTGATGAAATAAGATATGAGGAGGACGAGAATTCTCCCTTTAGATTCTAGCATTCTCAGGTAACCATGGAATCGGACCTTGAACAGATAAAGGATATTCTGGACAGAATGTCTCTTCCGTGTCTGTTGGTGGATGAAGGCAGGAACGTAATCCACGCATCTACCGCCCTTGGCAAACGCGGTGATCCTGAAATCCTGCAGAATTATCAGCGGCTTTTTGCCCCTGTTCTGTCGAGGATTTCTTGTTCTTACCATGATCAGGACAGAAAGGATGACGGTACCATCCGTTTTGAAGTGGATCCCCAGATTTTTGGTGTGGGTCCTTTCCTGAGGTGCAGTTTAATACCGGTGGAGACAAGCAACGGTAAGAGGTATTCCTTGCTTTTTTTCTCTGATGTTACCTGCTCCACCATACTTGATCAGCTTCCAATTGTTTCACTCTATTCTCCCGCCAAGGATATTTTGAATATAAAATACGCTACTGCAACATTATCCAAATGGACAGGGATACCAATTGAAAAATTTGTCAAGGATGACGACACCTACAGGCTCCTGATCCATCCTGAAGACAGGGCCAGGGTCAAGAATTTTTTTGAAAATTTCCAGTCTAATCATTCAGATAGACCAGGAAGCATATCTTACCGTCTTACCCACACAGACGGTAGCTACCGCTGGGTGGATCATAAGATCATCCTTACGAAATACTCCAGCGGAAATGGCTCCTGTTTCTCCATGTTAAGAGATATTACAGCACAAAAAGAACTCGAGTTCGCCCTTAGCGGTGCAGAGGAGAGGTGTCAGCTCTTTTTCGAGAAAGGCCCCCTTGGATTTCTTTGCATTGACCGTACAGGGGTTATAGTGGATTGCAACAAGCAAATCGCAGACCTCATAGGAGTAAAAAGGGAAGATCTGATAGGGCTCAACTCGCTCTCCTCGGCAAGTCCAACATTTAGGGACTGGGCAAGGGAGGTGCTGAGAGGAAACGAGATAAAATTTACTGGAAAATACGTTACCGCCCTTACCGAAAAGGAGCTTTTTATATCCCTTCTTGGTTTTCCATTGAAAAACGACGAAGGGGTAGTCATTGGCGCATACGCCCTGGTTGAGGATCTTAGTAGCAGAAAGGAACTCGAAGAAAAACTCGTAGCACAAAGGGACTTTAACAAGCTCATAATCGAGACGGCGGAGGTACTCGTTGCCGAAGTCTTACAGGACTGTACCATCTACCAGGTTAACGCTGTTTTTTCCGATCTCTTGGGAAAACCCCAGGCGGAGCTTGAAGGCGTTCCCTTTCAGATCCTCATGGTTCCTCCTGCCCCTGAACTAGGCAGAGTAATTGCGGCTGCATCACAAGGTGATACAAAGAACTCCAGCTTTGAATCCTACGTTCTTGATTGGAAAGGGAGAAAGAGACTGATCTCCTGGAAGGTAAGCCCTTATTCTTCTGCCAATGATTCAGAGGAGCAACATTATCTGGTAGTAGGTACTGACATTACTTCACAGAGGCAGTTGCAGGAAAAACTTAGAGAGGTCCAAAAAATGGAGGCCATAGGCCGCCTTGCAGGAGGGGTGGCCCATGACTTCAACAATCAGCTAACTGCCATAATGGGCTACTGTCAGATGCTGCTCATGGAGATGGATCCAAAATCAGAACAGTACAGGAAACTTCAGATCATTAACAAGGCCGCAAAAAGGGCGGCTGAGACCACTAACCAGCTTTTGGCCTTTAGCCGTAAGCAGACACTCAAGCCAGAGAGGGTATCCCTTAACAAGGCAGTCAAAGAGGCATGCAACTTTTTTGAAAGGCTCCTTGGTGAAGAAATAGATGTAAAGTTCCTGCCAGGCAGGAGCGATTGCATCATCGAGGTTGATCCTGGAAGATTTTTGCAGATCTTTTTGAATCTGGCCCTAAATTCCAGGGATGCAATGGATGGAAAGGGCACTATAACCGTATCCGCCAGGGTTTCTCGCAGCAAAAAGATCCTTGAAAGGCTTAAGGGGGAAAGCGAAAGGGCTGCAGTCATCACGTTTCAAGACGATGGGTGCGGAATGGAAAAGGAGGTGCTGGAAAAGGCCTTTGAGCCCTTTTTTACCACGAAGCCCCTGGGGCAGGGAACAGGGCTTGGCCTTGCCATGATTTACGGCACCATAAAACAAAGTAGTGGGGACATATCCATAGAGAGTGCCCCTGGAAAGGGTACGAAGGTGACCATGTGCCTTCCTGCCTTTAACTCCAAAGGCAGGTACAGGACCTCCATCAAGAATCTTGAGATCGAAAGGGAAATCAAGGGAGGGGGCAGGCTCGTTTTCCTGCTTGAGGATGAGCAGATAGTAAGGTCTACTGTGGTTGAATACCTTGAAAAAATGGATTTTAGGGTCAAACAGTTTTCAACGCCGAAGCAGTTTGATGAATTCTTAAAGACCTACCAGGGACCTCATCCAGACATATTTATTACAGATGTGGTCATGCCAGGAAGGGACGGCTTTGAGGTTGCAAAAGAGGTCAACAGACTCTTTCCCAAGGTAAGGACGATTTTGATGTCAGGATATAACGAACAGGTTCTTGAAAAGAAGGGACAAGTATCAAGTGTTGGTTCGTTTATCCAAAAGCCCTTTACCATGCGCGAGCTCAAGGACGTTTTGCACGGGGTCATGAAGTAATTATTGTCTTTGTTTCTTGATCTCATTCACTAACACCAATTGACAGTGCCTCCCTTATTAGATTAATTTCATTCCACCCTAAGTTTCCAACTTTTCTAAGGCTTGTGTGATAAAAGGAGCATATGAAGAAAAAGAGGGAAATATTTCTGGATAAGTTTCACTGCAAGGGCTGTGGTGCCTGCGAGGAAGTTGCACCAGAGGCCTTCAAGCTAAATGAGACCGAGAAGGCCGATTTCCTGGGTGAGGACAAGGCATCTGATGAAGAACTAGAAATGGCTGCCAACATGTGCCCTACCAAGTGCATTGAGATTATAGAGGAATGAAAGCCCCCTGGTTTAGTTATGTTCTTTAACTGCCCCATTTAAAAACGTTTAACAAGGACCTGTTTTATGAATCAGGAAACCGTTGCAGGTGGCGGAAATTTTCGAGGCTTTGTAAATTTTCTTGGTCAGACGACCCTGAAGATTATAGGAGAGCTAGGGGCCGTGGCCATCTTTTTTTTCCACGGTTTCCTTCTTATTTTCTCGTTTCCCTTCCAGTTCAGGAAGGTGGTGCAGCAAGTATATTTCATTGGTGTAAAATCCTTTTTGATCATTAGTCTCATAGGTCTTTTTACAGGTATGGTGCTCGGTCTTCAGGGCTACTATACCCTGGTAAAGTTCGGCTCTGAAGGGATGCTTGGGGCAGCAGTTGCCCTTTCCCTTATAAGAGAGCTTGGACCTGTACTCACGGCCCTTATGATAATCGGTAGGGCTGGCTCCTCCATTGCTGCTGAAATCGGTATCATGCGTATATCCGAGCAGATAGATGCCTTGGACACCATGGATATAAATCCCATGAGGTTTTTGGTGAGCCCAAGGATTGCTGCATCCATAATCACCTTTCCGTTGCTTACGGCCCTTTTCGATGTAATTGGCATAATAGGAGGTTATCTTACCGGAGTGCTTCTTCTGGGGGTAAACTCTGGTATTTTCTTTAACAGGATATATGACAGTGTTGTTGCCAAGGACATAAACGGTGGCTTTATAAAGAGCTTGGTCTTCGCTCTCATCGTCTCCACCATCTGTTGCTATCAGGGATACTTTACCCATATGCGGCCAGGGGGGTTTGGCGCCAAGGGAGTGAGCCTTGCAACCACGTCAGCCGTTGTAATTTCTTGTGTGCTCGTTCTGGTACTTGACTACGTTTTGACCTCTTTTTTGCTGTGAGATCCAGATATGCCGCAACCCTTCATTGAGTTTAAAAACGTATCAAAGAGCTTTGGTAATCTCCACGTACTGGAGGGGGTAAATCTTAAGATTTACTCAGGAGAGATCACCTCCATAATTGGAAAGAGCGGGGTTGGAAAAAGCGTGCTGTTAAAGCACATCATAGGTCTATTAAAGCCTGATTCTGGCCAGATATTGATAAAAGGGAAGCCACTTAGTGAATTTACAAGGTCTGAGTGGAGGGAATTTAAGAGATCTCTCAGCTACATGTTCCAGAACAACGCCCTTTTTGACTCATTAACTGTTTTTGAAAACATAGCCCTTCCTCTGGTGGAAAGGACCAAGCTGCCCAGTTCTGAAATAAGAAAAAAGGTGGACTATAGGATTCATCAGTTTGAGCTACAAGATGTAAAGGATCGGTATCCATCCCAGATATCAGGAGGCATGCAAAAGAGGGTGGCCCTGGCCAGGGCGCTTGTAACAGAGCCGACCATGATCCTTTTTGATGAACCTACCACCGGCCTTGATCCATTGAGAAAAAATGCGGTATTGAACATGATTGCCCATTATCAACATGAGATTGGCTTTACCGGTGTTATGGTGAGCCATGACATACCTGATGTTTTTTTTATAAGCAACAGGGTTGCCATCATTGAGAATAGAAAAATACCCTTCCAGGGCACCCCTCTTGAGCTTGAACAATCCGATAACGAAATCGTGTGGCAATTCATACATGGTCAGGAGGTCCTTCAAGATCAGCTTACAGGGCTTAATTCCAGGCCGGAATTGGAAAGACTTGTTAAAGGCCTCATGGAAGAAGTTGCCTCTAAAAAAAAGGTATTCTCGGTTGCCCTTTTAACTATTGATGACCTTGACGAAATAAAAAAGAATGTAGGCTACATTGCGTCACAAAGGATTTTTCAGTGCCTGGCCATGTCTCTTAAAGGCCTCCTTAACGCAGATGAATATGCTGCAAGATTTGGTTCCTGTGAAATACTGGCGGTTTTCCCTGGCTCAGGAGAAGCTCGGGCCATAGAAGTGATTAAGGGTCTTTCCAGAGGCTGCTCAGATCAGGAGTTGATGGATCCATCCAAGTACAAAAAGGTTTGTATAGATTTTGCAATAAAGGCTGGTGCCTTTGAGGTGGGGGAGCCCATGGATATGAACACCTTGATTGATAGGGCAAGGGAACGTCAAGAGATAATAGCAAAAATGGAATGTAAGGGAGTAGCTTATAAAAAATGAAAAAATATTCCCAAGAGACAATAGTTGGAATCTTTGTCCTTATTGGCATAATTTGCGTGGGGTATTTAACCATTAAGCTTGGCAAGATGGAGCTTCTTGGTGGTGACTATTATCACATTTCAGCCACATTTGATAATGTTGCTGGGCTTAAACCAGACAGCAGTGTACAGATGGCGGGGGTAGAAATTGGAAGGGTTCAGTCAATCTCCTTGGATACCAAAGACTATGTAGCTGTCGTTAGGATGAAGATAAAAAAGGATGTACCCATTCAAGATGATGCAATAGCTTCGGTAAAGACCAGTGGTCTGATTGGAGATAAATACATCAGTATTCAGCCTGGAGGTTCGGATGAACTTCTCGTTGAAGGCGGTGTAATAACGGATACGGAATCGGCCATTGACATAGAAAGTCTCATAAGCAAATACGTTTTTGGAAGTGTAAAAAAATGATTTTTCGGTAGCGAAGTTCGATAAGTCGTTAACAAGGAGGAATCCTTAAATGATAGGATCAGATGGATTTAAGGGCTGGAAAGTTGTTTTAACTGCATCCCTTCTTGCAGTTCTATTAAGTATTGGTATTGGTCTTACCTCAACAAAGATCGATCCTACACCCAAAAAGGAGATAAAAAATCTGGTAAACCAGGTTCTTGAGGTTCTAAAGGACCCAAAGCTTAAGGCACCTGATAAGGAAGAAGTCAGGAGGCAAAAGCTTCGCAGTCTCGTTGAGCAGATTTTTGATCTTAACGATATTGCACACAGGGTTCTTGGAAGATACAACAGGCGTTTTAACAAGAAACAGTTTGAAGAGTTCAAGGAGTTATTCGCAAAGATGCTCGAAAGCATCTATCTTACCAGAATAGAAAATTATTCGGGCGAAAAGGTCATATTTGAGGACGAAAGGATGCTTTCGCCTACCAAGGTGGCAGTCCCTACCAAGATCATCAAGGATGGACAGGAGATTCCTGTTGAATATCGTCTGCTTAAGAGAAAGAAGGACGGTAAGTGGATCGGGTATGACGTGGTTATAGAAGGTGTGAGCCTGGTGAAAAACTATCGCAGTCAGTTCTATCAGGTTCTTAAGAAAAAGGATGTGAGTGATCTTCTCGCCATGATGAGAGAGAAGGTAAAGCATCTATCGAAACAAAAAAAGTCTGCCAAGGCCAAATCATAAAAATTGGGGAGAGAAAGGGGAGGGCCAGTGATAACTAGACCAGATAAACTTTCCGATCAGGAAAAGCAAAAAACAATTGAAAGGCTTTGGAAAAGAGACCCCAGTCTTTGGAGTTCCAGGGCGGAGGATTTTGAGCTCATTTCTAACCGGCTTGGTTGGCTAGACGTCATTGATCGGATACAAGACAAACTGGATGAGATCAAGGAATTTGGACCCTCTTTGACAAAAGAGGGCTTCACCAGGGTTTGTCTTCTGGGCATGGGTGGATCCAGTCTGTTTGCCCTGGTCCTTTCAAAGATATTCGGGCCAGCAGAAGGTTTTCCCGAGCTTGTGGTTCTTGACACCACTGATCCAGAAGAGGTGGAAAAGGTTGAAAGGTCAGGGCTTGAGGAGACCCTCTTCATAGTTGCAAGCAAATCCGGAACGACCACTGAGGTTCAAGCTCTTTTCAGCTATTTCTGGGATAAGATTACAAAAATATCCCAGACGCCTGGAAGGCATTTTGTGGCCATTACAGACCCTGGCACTCCACTTGAGAAGCTTGCAGAGGAAAGGAGATTTTTCCGCTGTTTCCTGAACTATCCTGATATTGGAGGTAGATACTCAGCATTATCCTACTTTGGCCTCATCCCCGCATCGGTTCTGGGTATGGATATCGATCTCCTTTTAAAGCGAGCGGACGAAATGAGAAAGAGGTGCAGGCCCGAGGTGCCCTTTGACGAGAATCCTGGTTACATCCTTGGAGCCTTCATGGGGCTTTTCGGCTGCCAGAGCCGGGATAAGCTTACCATCCTTTCTGATCCTCCCATAAAACCCTTTGGTCTTTGGCTCGAACAGCTTATTGCTGAAAGCAGTGGCAAGGACACCCTTGGTCTTGTACCAATAGTTGGTGAGTCAACTGGCATTCCTGGTTTTTACGGAGGAGAACGAATCTTTGTGTACATGCGCATGAAGGATACATCCAAGGAGCGTTCCCTGGATACCTTCGTAGACGAGCTCAAGGAGGCGGATTTTCCTGTTGAGGTCCTTTTGTTAAATGACCTTTACGACATTGGTGCCCAGGTCTTTTTATGGGAGTTCGCCACAGCACTTGCGTGCCATTTTATTGGCGTCAATGCCTTTAATGAGCCGGATGTCAAGGTGGCCAAGGAGATGACCAAACACACCCTTGACCATTACATAAAAGAGGGAAAGATGCCTGTTAAATTCTGGGTAGACCCTCAGAGCCAGATAAATTTTCGTCCCTCTCATACCATTGCTCAATCCATGAAGGGCCTTGCCAGGACACTAAGGGACATATTCAATGTCTTGCCAACATGGGGCTACCTTGGATTTTTGCCATATTTGCCCTATGATCCTGTTGTGGACGAGGTGATTGCCGAAATGAGGCATATCGTTCGCCAGGAAAGAGGCTGTGCCACCATGATGGGATATGGACCAAGGTATCTCCATTCCACAGGGCAGCTTCACAAGGGAGGCCCCATCTCCGGTGCTTTCCTGATATTTACCAGGAAAAGGTCCAAGGACTATGAACCCGTTCCAGGCCTTGGTGTATCCTTCTGGCACATTCAATTTGCCCAGGCCGTTGGCGACTTTGAGGCGCTGAGTCAGATAAATCGTAGGGTCATCCATGTACATCTTCCATCAGATTATCGGCTTGGCTTGAAAAGTTTTGGAAAAGTGCTTTCCAGGGCCGCAAGGCTTTGATTGAAAGGTTCCATGCGGTAATTTCTATTCTAGTGGGCCCTAGCCCATGTTGAGCAAAAAATTATTCATAGTCTTTGTGCTAATAATTACCCTGTGGCTGGTAGGTGTTGCAGGGTACATGGTTATAGAGAAATGGCGTTTCCTTGACTCCATCTACATGACAGCCATTTCTCTTACCACCGTTGGCTTCAAGGAGGTTCACCCGCTTAGTGACCATGGCAGGCTGTTTACCATTGTTCTTATAACCCTTGGGGTCGGGCTTTTCTTTTATGCTGCAGGTACGCTGGCAGAAGCCATTATAGAAGGCCATATCAAGGGGTTAATAGGTAGAAAGCGAATGGAAAAAAAGATTAGCAGACTCAGCCACCATTATATTGTTTGTGGATATGGAAGGCTGGGAAAGGTAATTTGTCGTGAGCTGCAGATGAGGAATTTCCCAGTTGTGGTGATAGACAACAGGGAATCCGCCATTAAGGCTGCAGGTCAGAAGGGGCTTTTATGTCTTAGAGGAGATGCCACCCTTGACGAAACCTTGATAAAGACAGGAGTAAAAAGGGCCAAGGGACTAATAACAGTACTGGGTACCGATGCCGCAAACGTATACATCACCATATCCGCGAGGTCACTAAATCCGAGACTTACCATAGTGGCAAGGGCAGAGGATGACAATGCAGAAAAAAAGATGTTCCGCGTAGGAGCCACCAAGGTAATCAGCCCTTACAAAATAGGGGCTACAAGGATGGCCCTTGCCGTGTTAAAGCCCACTTTGACAGAATTTTTGGATCTGGCAAGCCACAGCGTAGGCTTTGACCTTGACATTGAGCAGATAGAGATCATGCCAGGCTCTGAGCTTGCAGGCAAGGCGCTAAAGGAAGTCTCGCTCAGAGAAAAGACAGGGGTAACCGTGGTTGCCATAAAGAAAAAGGGTGGACGCCTAAGCCTTCAACTTTCACCTGACGAGCCCCTGGCTCCTGGTGATACAATAATAGCCCTTGGTTCCAAGAGTGGAGTGAAAAAGGTATTTGATATGGCTGGCCATAAGACAGCAGTTTAGTTTTATCCCGATTAAAAAAGAGAATTTACTGAAAAACACAAGGGACTCAATATGTATAGAGCACCAACAGATTACTGGTACTTGGAGCGCATAATTTGGCTGATTGCAGGTATAGTTGTGCTTGGAGGAATAAGCCTCGGCCTGCTTGTGAACAAGTATTGGTTTATCCTTCCAATGCTTGCAGGCTTTAACATGATTGTTTTTGCTTTTACTGGCTTTTGCCCAATGGCAATATTTTTAAACAAGGTCTTTAAGATAGAACCCAGGATCAAACCCGTGGAAAGGGGAAAATAGGGGAGGGCTTAGGTTCAATTACACCCTGGTCTTACGCATTATCTCGCCATCCATTCGTTTGGCGAGGTTAGCCCAGTCGATCTCATGCAGGTTTTTTACCAGGGAATCAAGGGCCCGTGCCCTGGCCAGCCTTTTCTTTTTGGAAGATTCCCTTATTCCGTGAAAGGGCAGCATGGCAGCCAGTGCCCGCTCCTTGAAACGCTCATTGGGCGTTAGTACGTCGTGTCTTCTTGTGTAAAAGGGATCCTCCCCTGGACTGCATGGCCTGTTAAAAACATTAAAGTGGCGGCAGGCAAGTGGTCTGACAATGTGGATGCCACAGGCCCCGTCAAGCAGGAATGGACAGCCATCTCCTGTCTTAAAGGTCTTAAGCTGTGCCTTTATCCTGTCCCTTTCTGGCCCGACCATTTTCTCGATTACGTACCAGTAAATTCCCACCACCTCCAGGGGATAAACCGGAATGGTAATATGGGTTGAACAACAGCTTGAACACCCTTTTCTGCAGGCAAGTTTTTCCCCGGCCTTTAGCCTTTTGGAAATTTCAAGGGCGATCCCCCGGTCTGCAATATGGTATGCATCAAGAAGCATCGAAAGCCAGGGAAGCCTTTTTTCTTCGGGAAAGGTCAGCCTTGGAATGTCCAGTTTGTGACCTTGTTTCCTGCCCTTTTTGTTTTTTGCCATAACTCAACACTAAAGGCTTTAAAGGGATTTTTCATCAAGTTTTTGAAAGGGAGAAATGTAAGCCTGGCCAGGAGGAGCTGTCAGATGTCCTTCCATGAAAATTTCAAGGCAGATGCCTTGCAACTTTCAATGCAGCTTCCGCAATTCCAGCAATAGGGAGAAAGGCTTTCGCCCTTTTGAGGATCAAGGGTAAGCGGGCAGGATTTTTGGCAAATGCCACACTCAAGGCACGCCTCAAGGTCAGGTTCCACCACAAGCCTTCTTTTTATGCCCAAAAGCGCAAGTAGTCCCCCAAGTGGGCAGAAGTTTCTACAAAAAAGCCTTTTTGAGAAGATGTGCATCAAAAGTACTATAATTATTATTATACCCTCCAATGCAAAGGTACCAAACAGGGTAAACATCATTATTTCCCTGCCAACCAGCCCTGGAGGTGAAAGAAACACGAATATGGGTGCACCCAGAATGAGTGCCAGAACTATTTCTCCCATAAGGGCAAACCACAGTGTTTTCTTGGTAATGCCAAGACCAGAAGACCTGAATTTTTTCCTGGAAAAGAGTTTGATCACCCTGTCTGTAACTTCGGACAAAAAGCTGATGGGACATATCCAGCTGCAAAAGACTCTCCCTAGTGTGATGGCAAGAAGCACCGGGATTAGCATTCCAACCAGTAACGGACCATAGATCTCTCTTGATGTGAGTATGCTTTCAAGCCCTTCCAAAGGTGAGACAAACCATAGATGACCAATGCTGAGACTTTGAAACCATCCCTGAATGAAATTGATGCGAAAATGGGAATTCAAAAAAGGTGTAACCAGAATAAGCAAAAAGGCCAACGTTAGGGTAATGAGCCTAAAAGGAGTGTATTTTTGTGCCTTCTTATTCATTTTCTGTCATGCCTCTGCTTGTACCAAAGGCGTAAATGGGTTCAACGTTTATGGCCTTTTTGCCGTTTTTTTGTGTCACCGGACAGCCGTGTACACAGAGGCCGCATCCTGTGCAGTATTTTTCCATCACGACTGGCCTTAATGCGTCGAGTTTTATGGCTTTGTCCTTGAATGGGCAGACGTTATAGCAGGTTCTGCATAGGGCAAGTTCTTCATTCCACGATTTGCAGGCGTGTTTATCAATTACAGCCAGGCCCATTTTTGTCTCTTCCTGAGCTATGGGTATCAAGGTTCCCGTAGGGCAAACCTCAACGCACTTCATGCATAGATAACAAGGCACATCGACTACATGGATTACTGGTGTTCCTGCAAAGATGCCTTGGTGTATGTCAAGGGGTTTTATACATTTGTATGGGCATACTTCAACACACCTTCCGCATCTTATGCATTTTGAAGGAAACAGTTTCTCACTCACCGCCCCTGGTGGTCTAAGGGCGTTTGTGGTAACGGGAGACCTCATAAGACCGAGGGCGTTGAAGGGGCGGAGCAGGGCTCCAGCAGCAGTTGTAAAACCCACGGCCTTTAGCAGGGTGCGCCTTTTTATGGGTAAAGAATCCTCGTTAATGGACATTTCCTTCTATCTCGTCTTCAGCGTTAAAATAGGTCAGGCCAACGCTGAATACTGTCTCAATCTTCATGATCTCCTTAACCATACCTTCCATCTCCTGTGACGTGGACGATTCCAGCACTGCAACAACATTGCCCTTGTCATCCAAGCCGTGGATTTCAACGCCACTTAGAGACTTTAGCCTTTTGATAGACTCATCAATTTTTTCCGGATCAACGTTTATAACAAATCCACCTACTGGCATTTTAAAAAATTCCTGTCTTAATATGGCTTACTTTTTTGTAACATTATTTTCTTTTGTAACAGATTTGATGAAACTCCAACTGTGCTGGGAGGTGCAAAGATGGAAGAAAGGACGTCCATGCCGGCAATTCCATCAAGGCTTTCTGGATCATGAAAGCACCTAGCCTTTCCTCCCTTTTTATTAACAGAAAGCATGGCATTTTTCTTTAACACCTTCATAAAATCGTGATTTGATTTTTCATCCCCCATGATTATTGCGGAACAGCGCGCTACATACGCACGTATCCTCCCCTGAAAGCAATCGATACCGGCCTTTGAACAAAATTTTTTAAGCTCCTTTTGGGAAAGTGCATCAAGTTCTGCGTATCTCGCCTGGAGGTCAATCCTCCTAAGAAGCTCAAGCCATTTGTGGGCCGCGTATTTTGAAGAAATCTTTGAAGCAAGTGTCAGGATCTCTTTATTGCCTCTCAAATAGGGAAAACCTTCGATGGGCAAGACCTCTTCACATCTTATGTTACTGTTATAAAAAATTTCTTCCATCACAAGCCAGTCTTCAGCACATTTTTTACCTTTTGTATGGCTGTAGTGAAAATGCACTCCATCGAAGGCATAAACAAATGAAGTGGTTATAAGCACAAAAAATATTGCAGCCGTTATCTTTGTCATATCTTTTTACTTAAAGAGGCCGGTTCAAAGACCGGCCCCGTAATGTTTGTATATTTACGTTAGTTATAGTTCCTAAGCCTTCATATTTACAATAAATGGCTCAAGAGGCCTTGGGCCAGAGACCTTTCTTATGCGGCAGGCGCATATTTTAAATTCTGGCTCCTTGGAGCCTGGATCAAAGGCGTCTTTGGTAACCCTGTTTATCATTCTGTCTTCTGCCTGGTCATGCCAGTAGACGAAGACCATGCCTTCGCAAGGTCCAACGTATATTTTGGCAGGCAGTATGTTTTTACCACGCCTTGATGCCACTTCAACCATATCGCCAGGCTTTATACCAAGCTTTTTGGCATCCTTGGGGTTTATTTCCACATAGGCATAGGGATTTGCCCTCATAAGCTCCTTTATCCTGCCCGTCATGCTGCTTGTGTGCCAGTGGTCGATGATTCTCCCAGTAGATAAATAGAATGGATACTGGCTGTCTGGCATCTCTTCTGGTCCCTTCTGAGGTCTGAGCCATATCCAGAGCTTCTTATCGGGATGAGCTGGCCCATAAAACTGGTAGGGCAGGTCGTTCTTGGCATGTTTGTCTGCAAGTGGGTCAAGGCCCCTTACAAACTTGATGTCAGTTCCTCCCTTAAGTGCCCATTCCTTTGTTGGTGCAGGCCACTGAACCCCATCTGGTAGTTTTTCCAAAACCTCGTAAGTGGCTCCCCTGAGGTCGTTGTCTCTGCCTTTGGTAAGCTTTTGTGTGTACTCATCCCAGATGGCCTTGGGAAGTTCATAGTCAGGTTCCTTGCCAAGAAACGGCTCCACACACTTCTTTATCACAGGATCGTTGAGTTCCTTGGCAAGCCTTAGTGCCCATTCCCGGACTATCCAGACCTCTGGTTTTGCCTCACCAGGAGCATCAACGGCCTTGACAGTAAGCTGCGAACGCCGTTCCGTGCATCCGTAAACGCCGGTCTTTTCAAAAATGAAGGCTGTTGGCAGGATAAGATTGGCAAGCTCGGTGGTCTTTGTGGGAAAGATGTCTGTTACGACCATGAAGACATCCTCTCGTCTCATGCCTTTTCTGTACTTGTCGCAGTTTGGCAGGGACTGAGCGGGGCTTGTGCAGTTTATCCATATGGCCTTGATCTTACCCTGATTAACTGCCTCAAACATGGCTATAGTATGATAGCCCGGTTTCGGAGGTATCCTTCCCTCTGGTATGCCCCAGAGCCTTTCAACCTCGTGTCTCAGTTTATCCTTCTTAACAAGCCTGTGGGCAGGCAGAATGTGACACAGCCCTCCACCTTCCCTGACGCCTCCACATGCATTTGGCTGACCAGTAAGTGAGAAGCTGTCTGCTCCTGGTTTACAAAGCTGCCCGGTGAGGATATGGAGGTTGTGGATCAGGTTGTTTGCCCACACTCCCCGTTTCCTCTGGTTTATGCCCATGGTCCAGATGCTCATGGTACCTTCAGACTTTGCAAACCAGCGGGCTGCCTGCCTGATTTTCTCCGGCGTAATGTTACCTCCGCAGATCCTGGCGACCTTGTCAGGGGTATATTCCTTTACAAAGGCCTTATATTTTGCAAAGTCAACTTGTTTCTTTTCCTTGCCCATGCGGAAGACAGCGTAATTTTTGAGAAAATCCTCATCGTACAGCTTTTCCTCAAGGATGACGTATGCCATTGCATTTAGTAGGGCCAGGTCAGTCCCTGGATTGAACTGGAGATGAAGATCGGCAATTCTTGAGGTTGGAGAGACCCTCGGATCGGCATTGATGACCTTTACAGAATCCCTATTATCGAGTTTCCTGCGCATGATGCGTCTGAAAAGGACAGGATGTGCCTCTGCTGTATTGCTTCCAATGATGAAGAAGCAGTTGGCCCTTTCGAAGTTGGTATAGCTACCTATTGGCTCATCAGCTCCAAAGGATGTGATGTAACCGCCAACTGCACTTGCCATGCAAAGCCTTGGGTTGCCCTCTACATTGTTGGTCCTGAGGCCTCCCCTCATTACCTTTTGGAAAATATACGTCTCCTCGGTCAGGGCCTGTCCAGAGCCATAATAGGCCACAGAGTTGTTCCCATACTTTTTTACGGCCTTTGCAAACTCCTTTGCAGCAATGTCCAAGGCCTCGTCCCAGGAAATTTCCTTAAATGGCTGATCCTTCCTGGCCCTGTAAAGAGGCTTTTTAAGTCTTTCAGGGTGATTGTTGCCCATAAGCTTGTAAAAGAGCATACCCTTCATACAGAGGTAGCCCTTGTTGGTGCGTGACTGGGGAATTCCCCTCAATGCCACTGCCTTACCATTTTTTACACCAAGCTCAAGCCTGCAACCAGAGCCACAGAGTCGACAAGTTCCTTTGTGCCAGCTGTCTGCATCTGCAGCCTGGGCCTCATTCTCCTTTGAAAAGGGCAGGCTTATGCCTACATATGATGCCGCAGTGAGTGCGGCGGTTCTTTTAATGAATTCTCTTCTTGAAAGCCCCATATTTCTTCCTCCTATTACTTATGGATAAAAAAGCGATGGGCTGGATGGCAGTCCCAACATTTCTTGTCAGAGGGCCTCTTCTGGTATTGTGCATTATGACATGCAGCACAGTGGGTTTCATCTGGAGACGTCTTAAGCTCTTCATAGGTGCCATGGCACTGGTAGCATTTTACCTTTGCAATGCCATGGACAGAATCAAACCATTCCTTGTATACCTCAGGAGTGGCATCCTTATGGCACTCAGCACAAGGAGTGAGTTTTTCTTGTGCAGAAAGTTCAGGATGGGTTCCAGCCTTGGTGGTGGTTGCCTTTTTTGATGCCCCTGCTGTGCATGCAGAAGCCATGGCAATTGTAATGACAAGCATGCAAAGCTTTAAAATTTTACCTTTCACTTTTCACCTCCTGGAAAAAGAAAGGGCCGGAAAAAACCGGCCCCTTTTTCAGTTAAAAAGTAAATCTGAACTCTGCGTAGAAGAAGTCCAGATCGTCGTCCTTGGTAAAGACCTGCTCTACCACGTCATCGCCCCATACGTGGCTGTAGTAAAGGTCAAGCCCCATGCTGACACCGTAGGCCTTGTAAATGTCCTTGATGAAAAAGGAGATATCCCACATGGTTCCAAGGCTGTCATCATCAAAGCCGCCAGCAGGCCTTATTGGCTTGTATCCGAAAATGTCAGCCCTTGTTGCGCCAGAACCCTGATACCAGGCATCATCTTCTTCAGTCAGCCACAGTCTTGTTACATCCGTACGGACAAGAATTTTCGGAAGGGGTTTAAACATAAGCTGACCAAAACAGTAGGTGGTGTTCATGAGGTTGAACCATGGGGTCATGGCGTAGATACGAAGCGTAGGCATCATCATGAAGAAGGTGTCACGGTCATTGTCCGTCGGATCGTCATCGCCAGAGCCTTTGAAATAGCCGCCTCTAACCCATGGCTGCCAAGCTATATCCTCGAACTTGTAACCTCCTTCGAGGGCCACTGCATAGGCGCTATGATCATTCTTTCCCCAAACACCAGTCTGGTAGTCTCCCCAAACCAGGAAGTCAAAGCTTCCAGGTCCAACCTTTGGTGTCACATAGAGAATGTGACCACCAAAGTTGTTAATTTCAGGATCCTGGTTAGTAATGCCTCTGTCATCGTTGTAGTAATAGTAGAAGAGCTGGGCATCAAGGCCAGGAATAACAGAATCTTTAAGGGTGAAAACAGCGGTCAGAATATCGATGTCATGGATCTTCTTCCCATGTACTTCGTTTTCCATGTAGTCGAGGTAGAATCCACCCTGGGTAGGCTGGAAACCTGCCACGGTAAAGTTGTAGTCCTTATCGTTCCATGCTACCTGGAAGCCGTCAAAGGAACGACCTACACGTGACCATTCGAATCCGCCAATTAGCCTCTGGGAAATTCTGAGCTTCCTGAGCCAGGCAAGGCGCTTATTCTTTGGCTTGGTTCCATACTCCAGGCCGCTGTTGTACTTAAAACGACCTATGGTAGCACTAAGGTTTTCGCATCCAGGCATACGCCCACGCAACCACAACTGATCGATTCCTACCTTACCCACGTCCCTGGCTCCATTGTTCTGGCCATAATAAAGGGCACCAGTACCGTAGGATGCATGCCTTGGAAGACCAAAGAACTGGGTCCAGTTTATCTCGCTGTAGGCGTCGATGTTACTTGAGTTAAAGCCAAATCCAAGCCTCATCTTGCTCGAGACAAAGTCGTACTGGTCATCAATTGTGCTTGGCTTTTCAAAGGTTGACCAGTTTTCGTACCTAATTTCCTCCTTGAACTTGATAAAGGCATTTTTGTTGATCTTGTAGGCATAACCATTTGCTGCCGTCAGAAAGATCAATGCCAACAGTGTTAGAAAAATTGGTCTTTTCATTTTCTTACCCTCCTTTTTTAAAATGGAACAAGGCTGTGGCTCCCTATAGACCACAGCCTTTTGTTTAGGCTCCCTTTGGAGCTTACCTATTAAAGAGGACCGGTGCTCATGACAGTGCTTGGCTCCTCAATCTTGTTGTGTTTCATACGGTAGTTGTATATCTGCTGCAGATCCTTGTACATCTGGAATATCTGGAAGAAGCCGTGCCAGTGTGCATAGTCAGGTCCATTCATAGCAGCACCCTGACGGGCACGTCTTCCTGCGTGGTGCCACAGATAGTACATGATTTCCTGGAAACCGTCAGACCATGGGTCCTTGCCGAGAAGCCCCTTGGCTGCAAGCTCCTTCTTCATCTTAACTGCGCCATCCCAGTAGAAGTTGTAGAGGGCAACTGCGTCATCCAGGGTATTGATCTCCTTCTGCATCTGTGTGGAACCGTGGCAGTTTACGCACACCTTTCTCATGAGCTTTGCACCCTTTTCTCCATTGCCTCTTTCGCCAGAACGGATCACGCTCTTTGGATGAACTAGATCCCACTTGAGTCTTTCATTTATATTGTGCGTTGTGGTGAGCTCGCCAATACCGCTCATGTGGCAGGTTGCGCAGGTTGGGGCTGTATAGTCGCCAGGTTGCCATGCATCAGGAGCGCTGTCCCATTCCCAGGTTTCTCCCTGGGTTGCGAATATCTGGCCATGTTTGCTCTCCATGTAGATCTCAATATCAGGGTGGTCCGGGCCAAGGTGACAACTTGCACATGCCTCTGGCTTTCTTGCCTCTTCTATGGAGAATTGATGCCTTGTGTGGCACACAGTACATGTCCCCACGGAACCGTCAGGATACCTGGTTCCGATACCGCCTGGCCAGGTATTCTTAATGGGTTTGTGGTCAGGGCCAAGTTCCACCTGTCCGCCGTGGCACATCTGG
Organism: Deltaproteobacteria bacterium; assembly: GCA_027003115.1. Lineage (GTDB taxonomy): Bacteria > Desulfobacterota > Dissulfuribacteria > Dissulfuribacterales > QOAL01 > JAADCZ01. Next base: position 38,083 of record JALWYS010000153.1, read on the forward strand.
CAGCCTGCCGCACGTGAGGCCATATTGCTTGAGTTCGACCTGCTGTTTCCAATAAATTCTGCGCCTTCCAGGTGGTACATAAGATTCAAGGTCTTTTTCTTCTCAACCACTGGGAAGCTTGCAAGTTTTGCATGGCCGCTTTTCAGAAACTGCTCGACCTCTTGTGGGTGGCAGCGGGAACAGGTTTTTGATGATACCATGGGGGAGATGTAGATGTTCGAGCCCCTTATTCCTGAACACTGACTTGCCATGGGCGAGCTTTTCTCTACCACATGGCAGTCAAAACAGGAGACAGAGGCATGGGCCATCTTGCCCTTTTTCCAGGATTCCACAATACCTGGAGTCTTTTTTGAGTGACATTCAACACACTTTGCAGCATCCGGTGACATTCCACGCTTTATTACAAGCTCCTTATGTAGCTTGGGCGTGGAGTTTCCGGTGCTTTGCTCAGCAAATGCAACACTGCAAACCAGACCCAGGAACAGGCTGGCCATAACCAGTGCGCCGGTTTTACCAACTAACTGTTTCATGTTTACCCTCCTTTTATCTTTGTTATTTTAATCCAATTACTTGGTCTTCTGGGCGATTTCCCTGAACTCTGTAACGAGATCTCCGTGGCCAACCTCATGGTGACAGTCAAGGCATGTCCTCTTGGTTTGACCTACCAGATAGGCCTTATGGGCCGTGAATGCCTTGACAGGAATCTCAGGGGCAACAAGTTCTTTATGACATTCCTTGCAACCTGAATCATAAGCTGCATGTACGTACGGCCCCCTATTCTTCCATAAGGTCAGCCAGTCTGTCTTTTTTCCCATCCAATGGGCCTTGATATCGTGAAGTCCTGCCAGCGTCTTGGTCTTGAGATAATTGCCAAGACTGTCATGTGGCAGGTGACAGTCAACACACCTTGCCCTGATAACACCCTTTGCATCTGTCCCATGTTTCCCAGCTGCCCATGTCTTGTAAAAAGGATGCATCTCGTGACATGAATTACAAAATTCAACCGTGCTGGTAGACTGAACCTGCTTGGCGGCAAAAAAGGCAATAACGAGAGCGACAAGGAAGGCAATTATACATGCAGCCAGAACCGCCCCCCCGTTATCTTTAATGATCCTCATGGAAACCCTCCTGCTTTGAGTTTGTTGAAGGATAATATTATTTTAATACTTAATTTTAGCGAAATTTTCTGTTACTGTGTTGTTAAAGATGTTACCAAATTGTAACAAATTTTATTTAGCATCTGTTTCATAACAAAAAATATCACAAATAGCCAAAAAGTCCATTTATCTTTGAAAAAATTTTCATATGTTGGAGGAAAAATGGCTATACTAATTAGAAAAAAAGATATCAAATTCCAACCGCATCCCAAATTTAAGGGGGTATCAATTGCAATGTTAGCAGGAGAGGCTGAAAATTTAGGCGTTGGGGTGTCCATCCTTGAGCTTTCTCAAGGAGTAGAAATCCCGGTTCACACCCACGATGAAAGTCTTGATTCCATATACTGTCTGGCAGGTGAAGGCAAAATTTATCACCAAGGAAACTGGAAGCCCTTTGGCCAGGGAGATTACTGCTTGGTTCCACCAGGGCAAGAGCATGGCGTTAAAAGCGGTGATCAGGGAAAAATGAGGCTTTTTATAGTTCACAGCCCTCCTCTTTTCTAAATCGTCTATGTTATACAGGCTGGGACACAAGATACTCTTCTGGATAATTATCATTTTTGGCCTTTTTGGCTCAATTTTTCTCTATTGGCAATGGCGGCAGTACAGGAAAGCCGGAGTCTCTCAGCTACTTCAGCAGTCTAGGGGTATTTACCACTATGTTGTCTTATCCAGGCAGCTTATTTCCAGCTGGCACGGGATCTATATAAAAAAGGGAGAAGAGTTTGTGAGGATAACCCCATCTGCCTTTACCTGGGAATTGGCGTCTTTTTCTGGTAAGAAGGCACCTGTTAATCTGAAAATTGCGGTTCTAAACAGCAAGGACCCACATCACGTACCAGATGAATTTGAAAGACATGCCATTTTAGGGATGATCTCAGGCAAGATCACCGAACGCTGGACCCTTGAGAACCGAAACGGTTTTTACAGATTTCGTTACGCAGGGCCCTTGGTCTTTAAAGACGAGTGTAAGAGCTGTCACAGCAAGAATCCCAGGGCCAAGATTCTTGGTTGCATCTCCATTGGGGTTAATGCCAACAATTTTTTCAGCGTCCTGGAGAGGGATGTTATCCATTTCGTTATCTATATGGTGGGAGGCATTCTCATAATACTGACCCTGTTATGGTTCATGCTCAGAAGCTATGTTTTAAAACCCCTCATGGAGCTCAGTAGCGCGGCAGAAGAGGTGAGGAGGGGAAATTTTCATGTAAGGGTACATCTGGATAAGAGCCTTGAATGGCAAAGCGTTGGGGAAAATTTCAACAATATGGTTGAGACCCTTGCAAAACGGCAGACGGCACTTCGAGAAGAGGCAGACAGTGCCATTGAACAGTTAAAGGTAGCCTATGAAGAACTTAAAAGGACTGAAAAGTATAAATCAGACTTTTTTACCAACATAACCCACGATCTAAAGACCCCTATTACAGCAATAAAGGGTGCAATAACAATTCTTGCAAGGAAGTGTTCCGATGAGCACGATCCTTACCTTGACATACTTCAAAGAAACGTTGGAAAACTCTCGTCAATGGTTCAGGATCTGTTGGACTGCTCAAGACTTGAAAGCGGAGAGCTCGCCCTTCACCAAGAAGAACACGATCTTGTTGAGGTGCTTGAGGACGCAGTACTGTCTGCCATGCCTCTTGCCTGGAAGAAAAAGATACAGCTTGACTATCAGGTTCCGGAGGAATCTTGTCTGGCCAAAATCGATAGAAAACGCATGGAGCAGGTAATAATTAATCTTCTTTCTAACGCCATAAAATTTTCGCCAGAGGAAGACATGATTGAAATCAAGCTGGCAAAACATGGGGATTTCTGGAGAGTGATCATTGAAGATAACGGTCCTGGTATTCCAGTGGACGACAGGGAGAGGATCTTCAATAAATTTTTTCAAAGGTCGGACACCAGGACCGACACGGGGATGGGCCTTGGCCTTGCCATAGCCAAGGGTATAATAGAGGCCCACGGTGGCAAGATAGGTGTATGTGACAGGTTGGCGGGAAGACACGGAAGCTGTTTCTATTTTCTTATTCCGTGTCTGAAGGCCGACAAGAAGGACTAAGCGCATGTTCAAAGCCAGGATACTGGTTGTTGAGGATGACAGGGATATAAGGACCGTACTTATGGATCAGTTGCGTCTGGACGGATTTGAAACCGTTGGGGCATCGACTGGCCAGGAAGCCCTTGATAACTTTAGCGCCATTTCTCCCGACCTCGTTATCCTGGATCTCAAGCTTCCAGACATTGACGGTCTGGTGGTATGCCAGGAGGTTAGAAAAAGATCAGACATTCCTATCATTATAGTGAGCGCCAGGGATTCTTTGCCCGACAAGATCAGGGGTCTTGAAGTAGGGGCAGATGACTATGTCACCAAGCCCTTTGAATACCTAGAGCTTGAGGCAAGGATAAGGGCGTGTCTTAGGCGGCGCCAGGCCACCTCCTCAATCGCAGACCCCATCGACCTTGGAAAGCTCAAGATATATAGACAGAAGAGGATGATAGAGGTAAATGGAAGGAGTGTAAAGCTGACGAAAAAGGAGTTCGAGCTCTTAAGCCTATTTCTTGAGAACAAGGGAAAGGTGCTTAGCAGAGAGTATCTAAGTAGCCACCTTTGGCACAAAAAAGAGGTCTATCCCTGGTCTCGGGCCCTGGATGTACACATCAGAAGACTCAGGAAGAAGATAGAGCCGGATCCGGCAAATCCCAAATACATACTCACCCACGCCGGGGTTGGTTACAGGTTCTCAACGGAAGAAGAAGATTAAAATCCAGCCAATCAAGATCGCCCATGATGTCAGTTCAGGGCGTCTTGCTGCTGATACAATGCCCTTAGCCCAGGATAACCAAGTATCTGCATCACCTCTTGCGCAACGTCTTCATGAAGGCTTGCACTGAATTCATCTGGAAGGGCAAGGTGTACTATGCCCTTGTTGTTGATGCGTATGTCCAAGGTGACAGGTAGCTGTCCAGGTGTCCTTTTAAGAAGTTCTTTAAGCCTTTTTACCATTTCCGGCCTGACCTTGTCTTCTCGAATGTCTATTACAATGCCGCAGGTCTTTTTGGCACAGACGTCTTCTAGAAGTTCCACCTTTTCAGCTATAATCTTGCAGGATAATGACTCCGTATCCTCCCCTTCCTTTTTAAGAAGGCCTTCTACGAATATGGGCTTTTCAGACTCTATTAGTTCCTGAAATCTCGAGTAGGCCTCAGGAAAACAAATTACCTCAACAGAGCCTGAAAGGTCTTCCAGAACAAAAAAGGCCATCTTGGTACCCTTCTTTGTAAGCTTGTCCTTTTTCATCCTGACAACACCTGCAAGGCCAAGGCGAGAACCTTCGGAAATGGAAGGAAGTGCGTCAGCAGTAACGGTAGAAAGCCTAAGGATGTCCTGGCGGAAGGCATCAAGTGGATGTCCGCTTATGTAAAAGCCAAGGGCCTCTTTTTCAAGGGTAAGCCTGTACATTTCATCCCACTCTTCAACCTCTGGGATTTTAAAGGAAGATGCCCCTTCAACTGGCGCCTGGGCGCAATCAAACAGGGATTTTTGCCCTCGGCTTCTCTCCTTCTGCTTTTTGTGGCCAAACTCAATGGCGCTGTCCAGGCTTTCAAACAGCTGTGCCCTTTTAAGGCCAAAGCAGTCAAGGGCCCCGGATTTTATCAGGCCCTCCAGTACCCGTTTATTTACCTTTTTAAGGTCAACCCTTGAGACAAAGTCAGCAAAGTCCTCAAAGTGACCGTTTTCTTCCCTTTCCTTGATTATCACCCTGATGGCGCTTGATCCCACGTTTTTTACTGCGGCAAGGCCAAAACGAATCTTTTCCTCTTCTATGGTGAAATCCTCGCCGCTCTTGTTTATGTCTGGAGGAAGAACAGTTATGCCGCTTGAACGGCACTCTCCCAGGAACTTGACTACCCCGTCGGTATTTCCAAGCTCATTTGAAAGAAGGGAAGTCATGAAAGGTATGCGGTAGTGGGCCTTTAACCATGCAGTCTGGTAGGAGATGAGGGCATAGGCGGCAGAGTGGCTCTTGTTAAAGCCGTAGCCGGCAAACTTTGCCATGAGGTCAAATATGGTTTCTGCCTTTTTCTTGTCTATGCCCTTTTTTAGGGCACCTTCCATGAATCTTTCTTTCTGGGCCTCCATGACCTCAGGGATCTTTTTACCCATGGCGCGCCTAAGAAGATCACCTTCCCCAAGGCTGTAGCCGGCAAGCTCCTGGGCAATCTTCATGACCTGCTCCTGGTAGACTATGACCCCATAGGTTTCCTTTAAAATGGGCTCAAGCTGGGGAAGCAGGTATTTGACCTCTACCTGGCCGTGCTTTCTCTTGACAAAGTCTGAAACCATGCCGCTTTCCAAAGGACCTGGCCTGTAAAGGGCAACAAGGGCAATGAGATCCGTAAAGGTTGTGGGCTTAAGCTGCCTGATGAGGTTTTTCATCCCGGAACTTTCGAGCTGGAAGACCCCGGTGGTGTCCCCCTCCTGCAAGAGCTTGAAGGTCTTTTCGTCATTAAGAGAAATTGTGGAAAGGTCTATCTCCTTGCCGTGATGCTTCTTTATGAGCTTTATTGTGGTATCGATTACCGTAAGTGTCTTAAGACCAAGAAAATCGAACTTGATAAGACCAACCTTCTCCACATCCTTCATGTCAAACTGGGTGACTGTCTCTCCCTCCTGACCCTTGGTAAGGGGCAGGTATTCCACCATGGGTTTGTCCGAGATGACTACGCCTGCGGCATGGGTGGATGAGTGGCGGGGAAGGCCCTCAAGTGCCCTTGCAATGGTGAGAAGGCGCGCCACCTCCTTGTTGTTCTCAGAAAGCTCCTTTAGTTTGGGCTCAAGCCTTATGGCCTCTTCAAGGCTAATGTTTAGTTTGTCTGGAATAAGTTTGGCAATCTTGTCCACCTCCTGGTAGCTCATGCCAAGCCCCCTTCCAACATCCCTTATGACCGCCTTTGCCTTCATCTGGCCAAAGGTGATTATCTGGGCCACAAAGTCCTCGCCACCGTACTTTTCCGTAACGTA
>JALWYS010000154.1 GCA_027003115.1 Deltaproteobacteria bacterium
TGATTTAATGGCGATATGGTAACCACCATTATAATCGACAAGAGAGGACTCCTTAACTAAAATATAATAATTATTTCAATATATTATCCCGAACATTTTCTGAAAAATTAACTCCGAAAGTTGAGTTATTGAAGTAATAACGTTTTGATAATATCATTCAAGGAACTAACAACCTTAACCAGATAACCGGCAATCAGAAAACAGGGCCATAATGAATAGCGCAGAACTACTAAAGACCTTTTCAGGAATCATCTCCATCGTAAACCCCATTGGGGCCATTCCAATATTTATTGGCCTTACCTCTGAATGGACCCAGAAACAGCGAAACCATACCGCTAAGGTCACAGCCCTAGCCACCACAATCATCCTACTGATTTCCGCCTTTTCAGGCACCTATGTGCTTAAATTCTTTGGCATAAGCCTCTCATCCTTTCAGGTTGGCGGAGGTGTACTTCTTCTTCTCATTGCCATATCCATGCTCCATGCCAAACTCAGCCATGCCAAACACACGCCGCAGGAGGCCCAGGAGGCAGAAGACATGGAATCAATTGGTGTGGTCCCCCTGGCAATGCCAATACTTGCAGGCCCTGGCTCAATAAGTACGGTCATACTTTATGCTCATGATGCTCAGAAATTTCACGAAAAGCTTGCCATCTCCGCAATAATAGTACTGGTGGGCTTTATTATTTGGGTCACCCTCAAAATGGCCGTTCCCATTGGCACAAGGCTTGGGGCCACGGGGATAAACATAGCCGTACGCATACTTGGGTTAATACTTGCAGCCATATCCGTGGAATTCATGGCAGCAGGGCTAAGAGGTCTTTTCCCAGTTCTCAGGTAAGAATCAATGGATTTTTGGCCAGACAGGAGAAGACTTTTCGAAATACTCTTTAAGGGCCTTCCAGTTGGATGCTTTCTTGTGAACAATGAGCTTAAAATCATTGCATTTAATAAGGCTGCCGAGACACTCACAGGCTGGAAAGAGAAAGAGGTGATTGGGAAACCCTGCTCCCAAGTACTAAAAAGCAGCCTATGCCAGGAGTTTTGCCCAATCCGTGAAAGCGCCCAGACCAAAAGGAGCTTCATTGCCAGAGAGGCAGTCATTAGGGACAGGTTTGGCCAGGAGATACCCATATGTTTTTCAAGCTCAACAGTATTTGACCAACAGGGTAACTTCGATGCTGGCGTTGAAGTCTTCAGGGACAGGAGTGGAGACGAAAGGCTTCAGACCCTTAGAAACCACATAATATCCATTTTCGCCCACGACATCAAAACCCCGTGCAGTGTTACAGGCGCACTGGTGAACAGGATACTTGAAGGAAAGGCAGGGCCCGTCACGGAAAAACAGAGGGAATACCTGGAGGTAATATTAAAAGAAAACAAACAGGTGGAACTCCTGATAAATAACCTCCTTGAACTTTTGCACATAGAAAGAGGGGCGCATCCTCCAAGGAAAACGCCTGTTGACGTAAACGAGTTTATCAAAGAGGTTGTCCAGGAAATGATGCCAAAGGCAGAGACAAGCCAGATCAGAATGGTTTTTGACATTGATAAAAGGCTCAACATGCCTGTCATGCTTGACAGAATGCAGATCAAAAGGGTCATACAGAATCTCATTGACAATGCCATAAAATACTCCAGGAAAGGGGGCCTGATTAAGGTAAACGCCCAGGTGCAAAACAACTGGCTGATAATAAAGGTGGAGGATCAGGGCATAGGAATACCCCAAGATGACCTTCCCCATATCTTTGAATATTTCTACAGGGCCAGAAACTCCAGGCAAAAGGCAGAAGGGACTGGGCTTGGCCTTGCCTCTGCCAGGGCCATTGTGGAGGCAAACGGAGGTCGCATCTGGGCAAAGAGCAAAGAAGGTATGGGGACGACCTTTTTCATACGCTTGCCCATTGAGCCTAATTCCTGAATCTTTGTAAAAAAACAAGAGGTGGCTTCAACCAACCCTCCTAAAGAAAGACTTGTCTTTACCGCAGCCCTTAAGGAAGAGCTGCCAGTAGATTTCATAAAGAAATGCGGTTTCCCTGTAATTACGCAAAGGGGCCTTGAAAGCGGTATTTCATCCTCCCTTGGGAAAAAGTACCCAAACGACTCGGTTGTCTTTGTGGTGACTGGGGTTGGCAGGGAAAGGAGCGAAAAATCTGCCCGCCTGATTCTAAAATTTCTAAATCCCCTTGCTGTTGTAAATGTTGGTGGCTGCGGCATAAATACAGGCATAGATGCGCTCTGCTCTAATCATGTCTTTGTGTGCTCACACACCAAAGCCAAAGGGGCCTTTTTAAGGTGTAATACAGAGCCGCCCTTTCCGCTTCCCCCTGAAATCCGTTTAAAGAAGGTCGCCATAGAAAGCCTCGAAAAACCCTTACTCAGACACGATCCGAATATCCTGCCGCTTGTTGACATGGAGGCAGGATTCCAACACAGGATATTTCAGGAACACGCCATACCCTTTTATGCAATCAAGATACCTGCTGATAAATGCTCCGCCTCAAGCAGGCAGCAGTTCAAAAAGGCGCTCATCCATATTCGAAGGTCAATAAAAAAGTTATTGTCCTTTCTTGATCCGCGCTCATTTCCAGATGACGTATCTGTTATAATTCCCGTACACAATCGCCCAGAAACCCTTAAACGTGCCGTCTCATCCGTTCTCGCACAAAGTCACAGACCCAAGGAAATAATAGTTGTGGATGATGGCAGCCATCAACCAGTGGAGGAAGTCCTTGGAAGAGAAACAGATATAAAGGAGCTAGCAAAAATTATACGTTTTTCAGAAAACAAGGGAGTTAGTGCTGCCAGAAATGCAGGTATCCGCGCGGCTTCGTCAACATGGATTGCCCTTCTTGACTCGGATGATGAGTGGAAAGAGGAAAAACTTGAAAACCAGTTCCGCTTCTTGAAAAAAAGGCCTTTTTTCGAGATAGTCCAGTGCGAGGAGATCTGGATAAGAAGAGGAAAAAGGGTAAACAGGTGCAAGCACCATGAAAAGGAGGCTGGCTGGATATGGCAAAAGAGTATAGAGATGTGCGCAATCAGCCCTTCTGGTGTACTTTTAAGAAAAGGGCTTCTTGAACGTTTTGGGTACTTCAGGGAAGAGTTTCCGGCCTGCGAAGACTTTGAGATGTGGCTTAGAATAAGTAGAACAAAACCTGTGGGGCTCAACCCTGAGCCGGATCTCATAAAATATGGCGGTCACCCAGATCAGCTTTCAACACGCTTTGAGGCCATGGACAGATTCAGGGTGGCAGCCCTGCTCATTGCCCTTAAGAAAGAGAAAGAACCTGAAAAGAAGGATATCCTAAGGACGGCCATAATGAAAAGGCTCTCAATTCTCTATAATGGCGCGAGGAAGAGAAAAAACCTTAAAGGTGTAAAAACCTTCAAGGAGCTACTAGAAAACCTTCAAAATGGGAAAGAGGTATCGTGGAAAGACCATCCCCTCCTTTTGAAAAAACGGTTGTCATAGCCCCCAAGCGCCTTGACCAAGCCCTTGACTTTTCAAGGGTCCTTGAAGATCTTTCCGTATGGGATACGTCCCTTTTATTTCAGAGCCTTGAGGAAAATTCCATTCTGACCCCCATCCTTGTGGCAAAAATAAACCATATGGAGGGAGATTTCCTGGTAATAGACGGGTTTAAACGTCTAAGATGGGCCTTGAAAAAACGTCTAACCGAAGTACCAGTGCTCAATACAGGGACCATGACAAGAAGGCAGGTCTTGCTCCTTTTGCTTTCCAGATACTCAGGCCATCTTAAGACTTGCGCCACAAAGGCGTTGTTCCTGAACCATCTTTCTGAAGCGGGCTTTCCAAAGGACCTTTTAATGGATCTGGCAATGAAAGGGCTTGGGCTTCAGCCCTTCGGGGGCCTGCTTGAAAAATATCTGCGCGTCTCAACCCTTCCTAAAGAGGTGTTGCGTTTTTGCCATGAAAAGGACCTCTCTTTAAAAAGGTGCCTTAACCTTACCCATCAACCGAGGCGGCTCCTTGAAAAAATCATCCGGTTAAGAAACAGGGTTTCCATTTCTGCAAGCCTTCTCCTTGAGCTTACAGACAACATCAGTGACATACTTAAAAGGGATGAAATAACGGCAGAGGAATTTTTTGAAAAAGAAGAGATAAAACAGATTTTTTCTCGTGAAATGGACATAAACCAAAGGACAAGGCTTTTCAGAAAGACCGTAAAACAGATGAGATATCCTTTACTCACCAGGCTTCAGGGGGAGCTTCAGGACATACAAAAAGATTACTTTAAAAACTCCCCTTTTATGGTCAGATGGGATGAGACCCTTGAGAACAAGAAGGTTACCATTTCGGCCTCTGTCTCTGACCTTTCCCAGCTTTCTGATATTGTGGATGCCATTTCCAGCGCCAAAACAAAAGAAGGTATAAAGAAGATCCTTTCTCGCTTCTAATTGGGCTTAAAAAGATGCGATTTCGAAGTATAACTATTCACCCAGAGGTGAAAAACACAAGGATTGCCAGGCAGCTTGGCGAAGGCGACATCTGTGGCCAAGGCCCAAAACTCTCCGATTACAGACAGGGAAAACGCCACCTCTTTGTGGCGCCAAAGCGTGGAGAGCTCTTTCACATCTGTGCATCCCTTGACCCCCGCTATATCTGCTGCAGCACCCATGTCATTTCCCAGATAAGCAATTGCCCCTTTGAATGCACCTACTGTTTTCTTCAGAATTACCTCACGGATACCACCTTGACCGTGGTTGCAGACACCAGGGCAATAATAAAGGAAATCAGGGAAAAGACCTCCCTTCAACCTTGGAGGCTGTTCCGGATTGGAACGTGGGAGCTAGGAGACAGCCTTGCTGTTCCACCCCTTAACCAGGTGGCCGTGGAGCTTGTTGAGGAATTTAAAGATCTCAAAAACTGCATTCTCAAACTCAGGACAAAGGGGGCCTTTGTGGAACCGCTTTTGGACATAGACCACGGGGGCAGGACCGTGGTCTCCTGGACACTCAACCCTCCCCAAGTGATAGCAAAGGAGGAGATTGGCACCGCAAGCCTTGATAAAAGGCTTAGAGCCATGGAGCTCGTCTCCATGGCAGGCTATCCAGTGGGGCTACATTTTGACCCTATGATACTTTTTCCAGGCTGGCAAAGGGCATATGAAGAACTTGTCCGTTCTGTCTTTTCTGCAATAGATCCTGAAAATTGTATTTGGATATCCATTGGCAGCCTCAGGTTTAACCCTGAGATGAAAAAGAAGATAGAAAACAACTATCCCTCCTCCAGGATAACTGTCCAGGAGATGGTCCTTGGGGACGATAACAAGTTCAGGTACCTACGTCCTGTCAGGGAGGAGATGTACTCCTTTTTGCTTCAATGCCTGAAGGAGGAAGGTGCCCAAAAGTGCTTCACATACCTTTGTATGGAAAGATGGAACGTGTGGGAAAACGTGTTTGGATGGTGCCCTTCTTCCATTGGCCACCTGGATTACTTAATGGCCGACTCTGTTCACAGAAGGTTTCCTGAAACCGCTCCAACAGAGCCTCAAAAAGAGATATATATGGCACTTACTTATGAATAAGGCCTTAAAACAGGGGCCTTTTTCTGTTTCTGTGCCAGTTTAGTATAATATCCCAGGCCTCTTGGGCGCTGTCTGCAAAGGTGAAAATATCAAGGTCCCTGGCGGCTATGCTTCCCTCTTCCACCAGGAATTCAAAATCAATGAGCCTGTTCCAGTATTTCCTTCCTATCATGACAATGGGCATGGGCTCTTGCTTGTACGTCTGGACCAGGGTCAATGTCTCAAAGAGTTCATCCAGGGTGCCAAAACCACCTGGATAGACCACAAGGGCCCTTGCTCTGTTGAGGAAATGCAACTTTCTCATGGCGAAGTAGTGAAACTGAAAACAGAGCCCTGGGGTTATGTATGGGTTAGGGTATTGTTCGTGGGGTAGCTGAATGTTAAGTCCAATGGACTTTGCGCCAACGTCATAGGCCCCGCGGTTTGCCGCCTCCATTATCCCTGGACCTCCACCTGTCATGAGGATGACCCGGCAGTCCTCCGGGCCCCTTCCGCTCTTTCCCACAAGGCGTCCAAATTCCCTAGCATCATCGTAGTATATGCTCTTTTCAACCATCTTTTCGGCTATGGCAAGCCTGCGAAGAAGGCGGGCCGATTCCCCATCGCGCTTGAGCCTTTTCTGAACGGCCTCCAGTTTCTTTAGGGCCGTCTTCTTTTCCACAATCCTCGCGCTTCCAAAAACCACAATGGTGTGCTCAACCCCAAGCTCCTGAAGCTTTAACTCCACCTTGAGATAATCGAGCTGTAGCCTTATCCCCCGGGCCCTTGGTGATTTTATGAAATCGGGATCCTCCTCGGCAAGCCTGTAGCTTGGGTCCTCCATTATCCTTCTGACGAGTTCAAGGACCCTGGGCTCTTCCTCCTTGCGCTTTGGCCTTTGCCAGGGAAGTATCTTTTCGTTTTCTTCGTTGTTTGAATTAGTTGGGGATTTTTTTGGCACTGATATCTCCGCTATCTTCCTTTTGGCCGGCTTCGGGAGTAAGCCTTATAAGCTCTATTCCTGCCTCCTTCAGCATCTCCTTGGACATATCGTCAGGATAGCCCTCCTGATAGTAGATACGCCTTATGCCCGCATTTATTAACATCTTTGTACAGATGGAACAGGGAAGGTTGGTACAGTACAGGACCGAATCTGATACAGCGATTCCGTGATAGGCCGCCTGGATTAAAACGTTTTGCTCAGCATGGAGTGCGCGGCAAAGCTCATGACGCTGGCCTGATTTGATACCAAGTTTTTCCCTTAAGCAGCCGATTTCCAGACAGTGCTTAAGCCCTGCAGGTGCACCGTTGTAGCCAGTACAAAGGACTCGCTTGCCCTTCACAAGTACTGCGCCCACCTTTCTTCTAAGGCAGGTTGAACGTCCGGCCACAAGCCTTGCTATGGACATGAAATACTCATCCCAGCTAGGCCTTTTGTCACTACCGGAGTTTTTTGGTAGGTTCACTTTCTCAGTCTTTCCCAGAACACTCTTTGAGGCTTTCTTCGTATCTTTTGAGCCTTGATTCGTAAAGGGGGAAGTTCTTGCAGATCTCCTGCACGCCTCCTCTAACCCTTTTGACCACAGCCTCATCATTGGGATTAAGGAGAAGATCTGCAATAAAGCCTGCGACCTCTTTTATCTCCTCCTCCTTTAGCCCCCTGGTGGTCACTGCAGGGGTACCAATGCGGATTCCGCTTGTCACTGTCGGAGGCTGGGAGTCAAAGGGGATGGCATTTTTGTTAACAGTAATTCCTGCCCTTTCCAATAACTGCTCCGCCTCTGCCCCCGTGATGGACTTGTCAGAAAGATCAACGAGAATGAGGTGGTTGTCAGTGCCTCCGGATACCAGTCTGAAACCCCGTTCGCTGAGCACCTGGGCCAGGACCTTTGCATTGGCAACAATTCTTTGACAGTAAAACTTGAACTCGTCTTCCAGGGCCTCCTTGAAGGCCACGGCCTTTGCAGCAATGACATGCATCAGCGGCCCGCCCTGTATGCCCGGGAATATCTGGCTGTTTAAAAGCCTTGAGTACTTCTCAGTTGAGAGAATAAAGCCACCCCTTGGCCCCCTTAAGGTCTTGTGGGTAGTGGAGGTTACAAATTCGGCAAAGGGAACTGGGGATGGGTGTATACCGGCTGCAACCAAACCGGAAATGTGGGCCATGTCCACCATGAGGTATGCGCCCACCTCATCGGCGATCATGCGGAAGGTGGCAAAGTCAATGGTTCTTGGGTAGGCACTTGCTCCTGCCACAATGAGCTTGGGCCTGTGTTCCCTGGCAAGTTGTGCCACCTGATCAAAGTCTATGGTCTCGCTTCCCTTTTCAACACCGTAATGCACCACATTGAACAGTCGGCCTGAAAAACTAACAGAGGCACCGTGGGACAGATGGCCTCCGTGGGCAAGGTTCATGGAAAGGATGGTATCCCCAGGGTTTAGAACGGCGAAATATACCGCCATGTTGGCCTGGCTGCCGGAATGTGGCTGCACGTTGGCGTATTCAGAACCAAAAAGCATGTTGAGACGATCAATAGCGAGCTGCTCAACCACATCAACGTTCTCACAGCCTCCGTAGTAGCGCCTGCCAGGGTAACCCTCGGCATACTTGTTCATAAACACGCTTCCTTCAGCCTGCATTACCGCCTCGCTGGCAAAGTTTTCCGAGGCTATCATCTCAAGCTGACCGGTCTGCCGCCCTATCTCTGCCCTTAGGGCCTGAAAAACCTCGTAATCAGTCTCACACAGCTCTTTCATCTCAACACCTTACGAATAACGGTCAGGAACTTTCCTGTTCCTCACTATCAATCTGACAAAGACGCCTGGTATGCCTTCCCCCTTCAAAGGGAGAGGAAAGCCAGACCTTTACCATCTCAAGGGCAAGGCCGGGGCCAATGACCCTGCCTCCCATGCAAAGCACGTTGGAATCGTTGTGTCTCCTGCTCATCTCGGCAGTAAAAAGCTCGTGGCACAAAGTGGCCCTTATCCCAGGAGTCCTGTTGGCTGCAATGGACATACCAATTCCAGTTCCGCAAATGAGTATTCCGCGCTCGGCCTTTCCCTCTTTAATGAGGGATACGACCTTTTTAGCCTCTTGCGGGTAGTCAACTGAGTCAAGGGAATAGCACCCAACGTCCTCAACCTCATGCCCCAGCTCCTTTAGGAGAGGCTTAACCGTCTCCTTCAACTCAAAGCCACCGTGATCAGAACCTATTGCAATCTTCATTACTGATCAAACCTCTTGAATATGAGAACCCCGTTGGTTCCGCCAAATCCGAAGGAGTTACTCATGGCACTACGGATATCCAACTCCCTGGCCTCGTTGGGCACATAATCCAGATCACACTCAGGGTCCGGATTCTCATAGTTGATGGTAGGAGGCACAATGCCATCCTCAAGGGCCTTCACCGTAAATACGGCCTCCACTCCGCCTGCACCGCCAAGGAGGTGGCCTGTCATTGACTTGGTGGAACTTACCGGTATCTTGTAGGCATGGTCTCCAAAGACCGTCTTTATGGCTTTGGTTTCGCAACTGTCATTAAGGGGTGTGCTTGTGCCGTGGGCGTTTATGTAATCAATGTCTTCAGGGGCCATGGATGCATCTTTCAAGGCCTCCTTCATTGCCCTTGCCCCTCCCTCTCCGTCATCAGGAGGAGCGGTCATGTGGTACGCATCACCTGTGAGGCCAAAGCCACAAAGCTCCGCCCTTATTCTGGCACCGCGTCTTTTGGCATGGTCAAGGCTCTCGATAATGAGAATACCAGAACCCTCACCTATGACAAAGCCGTCCCTGTCCCTTTCGAAGGGGCGGGAGGCCCTTTGGGGCTCATCGTTTCTTGTTGAAAGGGCCTTGAGAGAGCCAAAGCCTGCCAAGGCAAGCTCGGTAATCACCGCCTCTGTTCCGCCGCAAAACATAACATCTGCAGCTCCCCTTTGGATCTCCTTGAATGCCTGGCCAACTGCATGGGTACCTGCTGCGCATGCGGTGCAAACCACGGTGTTTGGCCCCTTTGCGCCAAAAAGTATGGATATCTGCCCGGAGGCCATGTTCGGAATGGCCATGGGTATGAAAAAGGGACTGACTCTTCTTGGGCCCCTTTTAACAAGAACGTCCCTGTAAAACTCTATGGAGCCAAGGCCCCCAAGGCCACAACCGGTAATGACTCCAACCCTGTCTGGGTCCACCTTGTCGGAATCAAGACCTGAATCTTCCCAGGCCTCTTTGGAGGCGGCAATTGCGTACTGGACAAAGGGATCAAGTCTCTTTACCAGCTTGGCAGGCATAAACCTTTCTGGCTCAAAGCCCTTGACCTCTCCAGCTATGCGACAGGCATAACCTTCGGTATCAAATTTGGTCACAAGGCCAATGCCAGACTTACCAGAAACAATATTATCCCATCCTTCCTTGACACCGATGCCAACTGGAGACACCAGTCCAAGGCCCGTCACCACCACCCTTCGGTTGCAATCCTTAGCGCCCATGAAAGCCCCTTTTTGGTCTGTTCTATTTTTCCAGGTGCTGCTTTACGTAATCAATGGTATCCTGTACGGTCTGAAGCTTTTCCGCATCCTCATCGGCTATCTCCATGCCGAACTCCTCTTCCATGGCCATGACAAGCTCCACAAGATCAAGGCTGTCAGCACCGAGATCGTCTGTAAAGGAGGCCTGTGGAACCACCTTTTCCTTTGGAACACTCAACTGACTTGAGATTATCTCAATAATTTTTTCCTGAACGTCCATTTTTTCTCTTTCCTCCTGAATATCTTTATTGGCAGACAAGCCCGCCATTAACATGCAATGTATGACCTGTAATGTATGAAGCATCCTCTGAAGCAAGAAAGGCCACTGCTGCAGCTACCTCCTGGGGTTGCCCCATTCTTCCAAGGGGTATTTCACCCAAAAGGCGCTCCTTTATCTTTTCAGGCAGCACCGCAGTCATGTCTGTTTCTATGAAGCCAGGCGCCACAAGATTCACCGTTATGCCGCGGGTTGCCATCTCCTTTGCAACGGTCTTTGTAAGACCTTCAAGGCCGGCCTTTGCAGCAGCGTAGTTGGCCTGCCCCGGGTTTCCAGAGGTGCCAACGACCGAACCTATGTTAATGATCCTGCCCCACCTGGCCTTCATCATGGCCATGGCACAGGCCTGAACGCAGTTAAAGGCCCCCTTGAGATTGACTGAGATGACCTTGTCCCAATCCGCCTCCTTCATCCTTGCAACAAGGGCGTCCCTTGTTATTCCTGCGTTGTTTACCAATATCTGAATGGGGCCGCTTTCCTTGATAAACCCCGATATCTTTTCCTTGACAGATGATGCATCCGATACGTCAAAGGGAAGAAGGGAGCCGCTCCCTCCCGAGGCCTCTATGAGGGTAAGGACCTCCTTTGCCGCATCCTCGTTGGATGCATAATTTATAACAACATGGGCCCCTTCTTCTGCAAGCCTAAGACAAATGGCCCTTCCTATGCCCCTTGATCCCCCTGTGACAAGAGCGTTTTTACCCTTAAGGCGTTTTTCACACATCTTCTATTCCGCGCTCCTTGCAAACCTTTTTTATTAGTTCAGGCAGTACCTCCTTGACATCGCCAACCACTGCGTATGTGGCCACATCGAATATGGGGGCATCCTTGTCCTTGTTTATGGCAACTATGATGTCTGAGCCCTGCATTCCCACAAGGTGCTGTATGGCACCACTTACGCCACAGGCTATGTAGAGCTTGGGAGAGACGGTGACTCCTGTCTGGCCGATCTGGTGGTTTCCTGAGATCCAGCCTGCATCCGTTATGGCCCTTGTGGCCCCAATACCGGCATCCAGGCAGTGGGCAAGCCTTTCCACAAGATGAAGATTCTCCTTCTTCTCAAGGCCACGTCCTGCAGTAACGACGATTTCCGCATCGGTAAGCCCTGGACCTTCAGACTCCTCCATAACCGATTCCACCACCTTGACCCTGTGCTCAAGAAGCTCAGGAGAAGGCTCAAAATCAACTATCTCCCCATCTCTCGACTCATCTGGCTCAAGGGCCTTGAGCACATGTGGGCGTACCGTGGCCATTTGGGGCCGATGGTCGTCGCAGATAATGGTGGCCATGAGATTGCCCCCAAAGGCAGGACGGGTCTGCAAAAGATTTCTTCCACCCTCTTCGATTTCAAGGCCAGTACAGTCGGCAGTAAGACCTGTCTCAAGCATTGTAGCAACCTGAGGAATAAAGGCCCTGCCCATGGCCGTTGCCCCGGCAAGGATGATTTCAGGACGCTCCTTTTTTGCAAGATGGGCCACTATCTTAGAGTAGGCCTCATCAATGAAACTGGAAAGCTCAGGATGGTCTGCCACAATTACCCTGTCTGCCCCCCTTGCAATGAGATCCCTGGCCCGCTCCTTCACGCCGCTTCCTATCACTACGGCTGTGACCGGCACCGAAAGAGTGTCTGCCAGCTCACGGGCCTTTCCAAGAAGCTCAAAGGTAACAGGGGCAAAATCGTCCCCGCGGACCTCTGCAACCACCCAGACGCCTTTCCATGAGCTAAGGTCCCTTTTTTCCTTGTCTGGGCCCTCAGATTCCATTTCAAGGGCCCCTTCAGGGCACGTGTCAACACAGGTGCCACAAAGAGAACAAAGGTCCTGGTCCACCTTGGCCTTTTCATCAACAACGGAAATGGCCCCAAAGCTGCAGACCTCTTCACATTCACCACAGCCAATGCACTTTTCTATATCAACCTTAAGCATCAGATGATTCCTGCCTCTTTAAGTCTTTCAACCAGAGCGGCTGCCTGCTCCTCTGGCTCACCCTTTATGAACTCCCGCTTTGCCTCAAAGGTGGGAATGAAGGTTGAGTAAACCTTTGTTGGAGAGCCAGAAAGTCCTATCTTCTCAGGGTTGGCCCCTATGTCCTCTGCGCTCCAAAGGGGAATTTCTGCCTTTTTGGCCCGCATCTTCCCCTTGAGCGATGGGACTCTTGGAACATTCAAGGAGGAAAGGACAGTAACAACCACGGGAAATTCCACCTCCACAACGTCAAAACCACTCTCTGACATGCGTCTTATGCGAAGGCCCTTGCCAGCATCAAGAATTTCCATATGAGAGGCATATGTTACACAGGGCAGGCCCAAACGCACAGCAAGCCCAGGCCCCACCTGGGCGGTATCGCCGTCAATTGCCTGCTTGCCGCAAAAAACCGCATCCACTTCTCCCAGTTTCCTGATGGCCTTGGAAAGGGTGTAGGTGGTGGCCAGAGTGTCTGCACCGGCAAAGGCCCTGTCCGACACCACTAATCCCTCGTCCACTCCCATGGACATGGCCTCACGAATGGCATCCTGTGCCTGGGGTGGCCCCATGGTAACTGCCGTAACCTTTCCACCAAGCCTGTCCTTGAGGGTAAGGGCCGCCTCAATGGCATGATAGTCAAAAGGATTTATGACGCTCTTAACCCCGTCTCTTATGAGTGTTCCTGTCTTTTTGTCCCACTTAACGCTTTCAGCATCCGGGACCTGCTTTATACAGACTACTATGTTCATGTTCCTATCTTCTTGCGTATTCCTTGTTAAGGGCCTGGCCGATCACGTTTCTCTGTATCTGGTTTGTGCCCTCGTAAATCTGAAGTATCTTTGCATCACGCATCATCTTTTCAACCGGGTACTCCTTCATGTATCCGTAGCCGCCAAGTATCTGAACGGCATCCGTTGTCACCTTCATGGCAACATCCGTTGGAAAGAGCTTAGCCATGGCCGAGATTTTGGATATGTCTTTTTCACCGGAGTCTATTGTGCGGGCAATGGCATAGACAAGGGCCCTGGCGGCCTCTGTTTGGGTAGCCATGTCTGCCAGCATGTGCTGAATGGCCTGGAAGGATATTATCGGCTGGCCAAACTGCACCCTCTGGCGGGCATAGATTACGGATTCGTCCAGGGCCGCCTGGGAAAGGCCAACGCCAATTGCACCGATTCCGGGCCTTGCAAGGTCCAGGGTCTTCATGGCGATAATGAATCCAA
>JALWYS010000155.1 GCA_027003115.1 Deltaproteobacteria bacterium
CCTCTTGATGGCCTTAACCACGGTTTTAATGGCGCTGTCCTGACCGAAGACCACCGACTTTAAAGCAGGTTCCAGTTCTTCAAGCCTTGCGATGTCGGACTTGGTAAGGTTCTTTGCCGGTATGTTGGCCATCTTGGCAATGACGTTTTCAACATGCCTTACTGTGATGGTTGCAGGCCCTTCATTCACTGGCCTGTTGAGCCTAATGAGGGCTGCGGCCTCGTCTATGATATCTATTGCCTTATCTGGCAGATGCCTGTCCCCGATGTAACGTGCAGATAGTTCCGCAGCAGCCTTTAATGCGCTCTTGGTGTATTTGACATTGTGATGTTCCTGGTAGTGGCGTTTAAGACCGTTAAGTATCTTTACGGTTTCGTCCACTGAAGGCTCTTTCACATCTATCTTCTGAAAACGGCGTGAAAGCGCCCGATCCTTTTCAAAAAAGTTTCTGAACTCTTCGTAGGTGGTGGAGCCTATGCACCTTATTTCCCCGCTTGCCAAAACCGGCTTCAAAATATTTGATGCATCAAGGGAGCCACCGCTTGTTGCGCCTGCCCCAACTATGGTATGGATTTCATCTATAAAAAGGATGGCGTTGTCCTTGGTGGTGAGTTCCTGGATGACGTCCTTGAGCCTTTGCTCAAATTCGCCCCTGTACTTTGTTCCTGCAAGTAGAGCCCCAAGGTCCAGGGCGTATATCTCAACATCCTTCAGGGCAGGTGGAACCTCTTCTTTCCAGATTTTCCATGCAAGTCCCTCAGCAAGCGCGGTCTTACCCACTCCTGGGTCCCCGACAAAGATGGGGTTGTTCTTCCTGCGCCTGCAAAGGATCTGCATGGTGCGCTCAATCTCTTGCTCTCTTCCAATCAGGGGGTCTATCTTTCCAGAGGCTGCCTTTTCACAAAGATTGACCGTAAACCTGGCAAGGCACGAATCAGACCTAGTGGTCTCACTCACTCGGCTACCCTCGTCCTGCTGTTCCTTTGGCTCCTTGGGCTGAAACGAGGAGCTTCCCACCTTGGCGATGCCATGAGAGATGTAATTCAGTATATCGAGCCGGCTTATTCCTTCCTGCTTAAGAAAGTAAACAGCGTAGGAATTTTCCTCTGTCATAAGTGCGCTCAAAAGATCGCCAATATCTGCCTCTTCTTTTCCTGCAGACTGAACGTGCATTATTGTCTTTTGAAGAACACGTTGAAGGGATGTAGTGGGCTGAGGGGTTTCGTTTTTCCCACTGGAAAGCTGCTCAAGATGGGTATTAAAGAAATTTTCAATCCTCATCTTGAGCCTTTTGAGATCACCGCCGCAGGCGGTTATGAGCTCTTCACCCTTCTCATGATGAATTATTGCGAAAAGGAGGTGCTCAAGGGAAAGGTACTCGTGGTTTCGTACGTGGGCCTCCCTTGCAGCAGCTCCCAGCATAAGTTCTACGTCCTTGCTAATCATGATTACCTCTTATTAATTCGTATCTTTCTAAATTTGTATTTAAACCCTTTCCATGGTTGCAAGAAGAGGAAATCCAGCAGCCCTTGCCCTGGCATGCACGATGTCGACCTTTGTCTCAGCAATCTCTGCAGGATACACGCCACATTCACCAACACCCCTGTTATGGACATGAAGCATTATGGCAGTGGCCTCTGAAGGGCTCTTATGGAAGACCTCTTCCAGGATCTTCACCACAAAGTCCATGGTGGTGTAGTCATCGTTATGAAGAAGCACCTTGAACCTTGGGGGCTCCTTTATCTCATCCTTGACCTTTTCTTTCCTTTTTATGTCAAAGCCTGTCTTTGACATACCTATAACCTAACTCCCTTTGTCATGTATACCAGGTATTCCCTGTTTCCCTTAGCTCCTGAAATTGGTGAGTCCATTATCCCGTGAACGTTTAGGCCCAATTCCTTGAAAAAAAATCCAGTCAGATCTTCCACCACTTCTCTTCTCACCTCTTCGCTTCTTACAATACCACCTTTACTCACCCTTTTGGGACCCGCTTCAAATTGAGGTTTAATAAGGGCAACAATCTGGAAGTGATCCCTGGCCATTAACGCCAACACAGCTGGAATAACGGTCTTTAATGAAATGAAAGATACATCAACAGTGGCAATTTCAGGCGCTGGTTCAAACAAGTCCCTTTTGGCATGGCGAATGTTTGTCTTCTCCAGATTTATTACATCATCCCTGTTTCTTAGCGACCAGTCCAGCTGTCCATAACCCACATCTACAGCATAGACCAAGCGGGCACCATTCTGAAGGAGGCAGTCCGTGAATCCACCTGTTGATGCCCCAACATCCATGCACACCTTTGAGTTAACATCTATATGGAAATGTTTAAGGGCAGCGTCCAACTTTAGCCCCCCTCTGCTTACAAAGGGGCAAGTCCTGCCCTTTAAGATAATCTCATCGTCTAAACAAACAAGGTGGCCTGCCTTTGAAATAGTTTTTCCATTTACAGATACACTTCCTGCCATGATCATGGCCTGGGCCTTGGCCCGTGATTCCACAAGCCCTCTTTGCCTCAAAACTATGTCCAGTCGCTGCTTTTTTTTTGCCATGAGCTCATTATTCATGTTAATGTTACCATAAATATAAAACGCTTTGGAGATCATGAAAATGTCTGTAACCAGGGAACAGGTAATAGAAGCATTAAGGCAAGTGAATGATCCTGAGCTTAACAGGTCCTTGGTCGATCTTGGAATGGTTAAGGATGTTGAAATAGCAGGCCCAAATGTTCGGGTAACCATCGCCCTTACCATGGCAGGCTGCCCTCTCAAGGAAAAAATCAAGGAAGATGTTAAAAAGGCCGTTTCTGCCATCCCTGGTGTGCAGGATGTCAGTATCATCTTAACAACTATGACCTCGGCCGAGAGGGCCAGACTCTTTGGTCAGGAACCTTCTGAAATGGAGGGGATGAAAGGAGTAAAAAACGTCATAGCAGTTGCAAGTGGCAAGGGCGGGGTAGGGAAGAGTACTGTTTCAGTCAACCTTGCAGCGGCCCTTGCAAAAAGGGGCTACAAGGTGGGAATACTCGATGCAGACATGCACGGACCGGATATTCCCATTATGCTCGGCATAAAAGAGAGACCAGTAGGTTCCAGGGGCATGCTTTTCCCCCTTGAAAAATATGGGATAAAGATGATGTCCACTGGAACGCTTGCGGGAGAGGGTACCCCGATAGTCTGGAGAGGCCCCCTTGTAAACAAGGCCATAAAAGAATTTCTTGGGCATGTGGCCTGGGGAGAACTCGATTATCTCATTGTAGATCTGCCTCCTGGCACAGGAGACGCCCCACTTACCGTCGCAACTACAATCCCTATCAAGGGTGTAATAATCGTCACTACTCCTCAAAAGGTAGCCCTTTCTGATGTGCGCAGATCGGTTGGCCTTTTTCTCAAAAACAAGATTCCAATTCTCGGGATAGTTGAAAATATGTCCTATCTTAAGGTCCCTGGAAGGGAAGAGATCATGGACATATTTGGAAGCGGTGGAGGCGAGAAAATGGCAAAGGCCTTTAAGCTCCCACTTTTAGCAAAAATTCCCATAGAACCTCAGATAAGGCAGGGTGGGGATGAGGGCCGGCCAGTGGCCATTGTAGAGAACGAGGCCTCGCGTCCGTTTTACGAACTTGCAGACAGGATAATAGAGCTTGTGGAAAAAGGCGGGAAAGCTAGGGAGGCCTGATACCGGGTATGTCACAATCACTTAAACAGGACAAACTCGAAAAAGAAGAGCTATTTGATCTCATTGTCGAAAATTTTCCAGTTGGACTCATCATAGTAAACCGAAATGAAGAGATTCTGGAGTTTAATCCAGCGGCAGAAAAGATTACCGGTTTTAAGAAGGAAGAGGTAGTTGGAAAAAATTGCCATCAGGCATTGCCTGGCATTCCCTGCCATTTGAAGGATGTAGGGAAGGCGGCCGTGACCAACAGGGAAAAAATATTTGTTCACCTGGAAGGCACAATTACCCACAAAAACGGTCACGAAATTCCCGTGCGCTACACAGCAGCGCCCCTTGTTAAGGACTCGGAACTTAAGGGCGCAATAGTCATTTTCAGAGACGTAACCAAGGAAAAGAAGATCGAGAAGCACAGGCGTGGGCTCATTTCCATGTTTG
>JALWYS010000156.1 GCA_027003115.1 Deltaproteobacteria bacterium
AGCTAAAGCTGCATTGGCAGATGATTTTGTAATACTTTGCCCTCCGCCGGGCAAACCAGCAGATAATTCCGTCGGTGCTGCCTTATTGCAGCTGGTGGCATGACACTTTTTAGGAAACTTCAGCTAAAATTACATTTTTCCTTGAGTGATTATTCTGATCATAAATTACAAAATAAGTTTTTATGCCGCTTGGCTTATAAAAATTTTCATAAATATAGCCTTGACATCCCAAAACACTGAAAATCCAGACCTTGACACAGAACGATTTTGGGTACTTAATGAATTTAAATTCATTTTTACTTTTTCCTGAATTGTGTAATTTGAAAACCCTTTTAATTTGATGATACGGTGTTGCAAACAACCTAGATCAGTAATGGGAGGAGGTTAAAATGAAAAAAATAATTCTTCTTACGATCCTGGGGTTTCTTTCATTAGTTTTTGGAAGCGAGAGAAACTTAAACGCGTCCACTGTAATAATAAAATGGGCTGGCACCGTGGCTGAATCCAGCGGGGTTCAAAACCCAGACTATCTTTTGAACAAGCCTGACAATCTTGTTGCAGTTATTGGGGATTATACTGATGGACCTGACCATGCGACGATGTCTAATTTTGGTACGCCTGATTCCATAAGTTACGATTCAGAGGCCCTCGCTAATTTTCTTGGCGTTAGCGAAGAACTCCTTGCACAAGCCGACTTTTTGACCTTTGAACAAAATCCAAGTTCTGACCCTACATATGAACCCTGTTCCTGGACATTCACTGATGGATCTAACTTTGGCAGTCAACAGTTGAAATCTGGCTATGTTACAGGGGAGGAATATGCCTCATTCTTTGGTTTATCTGATTCTTTATCGTCGCATTCTTACCCGTTCCTGCTGTTTGACATTGATGACCAAGTAGCAATCAATTCTCCCAATTTCAAAGCCACTATAACGGCATCCGGCTACTCAGGGATAACTACACCGGATCCTGATGCAAGCGGTATAATCATTCATCCCGTACCTATCCCAGGTTCTTTTTTCCTGCTGCTTTCAGGAATCCTGGGCCTGGCCGTAAAGTACAAGTCAACAGGCAAGAAGCTATTCTGCAGAGCATAATCTACCTGGCGGGCTTTTTTTTACGGGATTTTTTGAGAGACCACTTTGTCATCCCCCGTAACGCTGCTGAAGGTGCCTTATGGCCTTGAGGTTGGCCTTGGCCTCCTTTTTGCGGCCGCTTTTCAGGAGCCGCCGAAAAATTGACCTTGCCTCTTCAAGTTTCGCCTGACGCACCAGACAGACTCCTAAGTTAAGCCAGGCGTCATCACCCAGAATCCGGGAGTCGAAACTGATATGGCGGTCGTAATCCTTTTTCTTTCCCAACCTTGTCAGGCGCCGGAGCAGTTTTTCGGCCTTGGCATAATTGCCGGCAGCAAAGGCGCGCTGGGCCCGGACCCAGAGAAGGGGCACAGCCCTTGGAAACCAGCGCTCAGAAAGCCCTTCCAGAGTCTTAACGTCTATCCCGGCAGGTAGGTCCCCATTCGGAAGCTGCAGAAGGTATTCAAGAAGGGCAGCGGCCATGGGGGTTGGAGGCGAAGCCTCGCCGCAATGGTCAAGGAGCTCTTTGGCAGCCTGCGCCAGCACCTTGGCTCCACGAGGGTCCTTTAGCTGCAAAAGCGTGCGGCCATACTCAATCATATAGTAAAGCTGCCTGGGACGCTCACGAAGTTCCAGCTCAAGCAGCCTGGCAGCACGTTTAAGCTTGGCCGGCTTGAATTCATCCAGGTAGCCATAGTGGCGGATGGTGATCCTGGATAAATATATCTTAAGACCGCGGGCAGCAGCAATTTCTTTTTCGCTTGGAACAAAATGCGGATGGCACCTGCCCTGAAAACGCAGTTCAGGAAGGTTTCGAAACAGGCGAAGCTGCCACATTTCAGTATAGCGGTTCAGATTTCGGCTGTCTTCCAGGTCCTGACGAAGAACGTAAAAGGCCAGGGCTCTGTTATCTTCCAGGGCCTGTTCCAGAGGCCTTCTGCTTTCTGGCAGCAGCTCCTCATCTGCATCAAGCCAAAAGATCCACTTCCCTGTCGCGCGATCAAGGGCTGCGTTTCGGGCCGCGGAAAAATCATCCACCCAGGGAAAATGAAACACCCTGGCACCGGCAGCCTGGGCAATCTCCACTGTCCTGTCCCTTGAGCCCGTGTCTACCACCACAAGTTCGTCAGCCATTCCTTGCACCGAGGCAAGCGCCCTGGGAAGGTTTTTTTCCTCGTTACGTACTATCATGCAGACGCTGAGAACAGACATGCTCCTCCCATAAAAAAAGCCCAAAAAAAACCCGGTCAATACGACCGGGCGTGCTTTTTACTGAAACGCTCTCCTTGTCAATCTTCCTTCCTCCGCCTGATCACTAACAGGCCAATAAGGCCCGAACCCAGAAGCCACGCCGCCCCGGGGATGGGAACAGGTGACGCAGTAGCCTCGGCACTTCCTCCATACTCCCCGTTAGAAAACTTCACAAGAGTGGACTGATGACCGTTTTGTGCCCATCGGCTATTGTCGTCAAAATAATGGTCAAAATAATTACTTACAAAGAACTCCAACGTTTCGGTGTCGCCATTTTTCAGGGCAGTGGCTATGTTGCTTTCGTTGAGTTCTCCATAAATTGAAGGCACATTACCAAACACAGTTTCCCATGAAGAGCCAATCGCACTGCTTGAAGCATAGGTCGAATCAAAACCAACAGTCACCAAATTGCCATCAACATCATAAAGGCCCAAAACTACATACTCAATATGACTATTTTCACTATCCCAATCGATATCTCCGTAAAGGGCTCCTGAAAAAGTTTGAGTGCTGCCACTACTTATATTTTCTGCAATCGAATATACCTCCGAGTCGTGTACCGATGGATTCAGGTTATATGCAAATCCCACGTAGACATCGTATAAGGTATGGTTCGGATTTATCGTAACCGAGTAACTACCACTCGGTGGTTGGAACGATGCTGCCTCTGCATTATCCACCGCTGGGCCGCTGCCCCAGCCTGCAACGGTCAGGCCCACTGCCAGGCAGGCCGCCTGTAGCACCCGTTTTGCCTTTTTGAAACGTCTTCTCTTTTTCCTCATAGGGCACCTCCTTTCCAGTTATTTATGAAAGCGATGCAGGGAATTCCTCGCACCACCATTTATATTATCCTTTCCTTATCCTTTCCGTCTCCGAACCACTACCAGGCCAAGCAGCCCCGAACCCAGAAGCCACGCCGCCCCGGGGATGGGAACGGCGTCTACAATAATATTATCAGCATAGGCCTTGGAGTAGTAAAGAGATGGATTCCAAGGTGTTCCAACAGCTTGAGATATGGCAATGTAAAAATCTCCATAGGTCTGAGATATGTTCTCCATTAGATGGGATTCAAATGAATTGTATTGGCCGCCATAAAAGGAAAAGATAGTTTCAGATGGTTTTAACTGTATGCTGAATTGATAGTTGTCACCATTCGGATAGGTCCCATAGCTCCAAACATTGCCATAAGAAGAAAATATCGTTGTTTCGCCTTGACCATCAATTCCTCTTCTCACGAAAGCACTTCTATTTTGTCCATAGTTCCCCCCGTAAATTTGAATGAATACATAATTGTTTGAATTGTCTGCATCGATTAGGAAAAGCTCCATCAGTCCATCAATATTTTTATTCGATGCAGAACTTTGCCCTGTCTTAAAATTCAGGGTCACTGTTCCCTGCTGAAAACCAAAAGTGTTGTTGATTCGGATACCTTTTCGTTGGTTTGTTGCAGACCAGTCACTTTTCATTTCAAGGTGGCCATCAGTGGTGGCGCTTAAGGTCTCGGGAGTGCTAACATAATTAGGAAGCTCACTGGCAGCCACCCAATTAGTAGCCAAAGAGAAGCTGTTAAAATCATCTTGAAAAATAATAGAAGCATTAGCCACTTGGCTCCCTTCAATCATCAAGAAACTTACAATTAGCAGAAATATCATCGCCGTTCCACTAACAGGAACGAAAAACATTGACTCGTTTAATCTTTGATGACTCCTTCCTGTCATAATTTTCTTTCCTCCCTTTTTTCTAAGCCTTCAAGAGGCGTGATGCCTTTCACATTAAGAAACGCTAATGACTTATAGGAGCTGTTCAATGAACCGGTCGGTGAGGTAATAATATGATGAGTGAAAAAATGCTATCTAAGCAATCTATACTAAGGAACTTAAATTTTTGTTTCACCGTCCGATTCCAACTCAAGTTCAATTTTCAAAACTTTCAGAGTCATCATTGATACAAACAAAAGCAAAGAATTACATTTTCTCAAATGTTGCATGTAATTTAGCCGGATAAATTTTTCGGATTTAACGTAAAATACCTGCCTTATTGTCTATGAGCCAACTCCGAAAGTTGAGTTCTTCAATTACCTCCATAAAAAAACGGCCGGATGCCTGTACCAGGCAATCCGGCCGTCTTGAAGCTGATTGAATGACGCCGCCGGACAAGGCGGCTGAAAAATCAAGACCCGTGATTTTCCGACCCCGCCTCACAACGGGTGTGGCTTTATCAGGTACTTTTCTATTTTTTACTCAAAAAAATTAATAATGCAAGCAGGCAAAAATAAAAATCCGAAATGGCTCCTACCTAAAGCTTGCCTGCCATAAACAATTTACAGTTTATCCAATTTTCATAAGAAGCAATTATTTTGCCACAAAAATTTTTTTATAAGCAGAAAGTGCGCTTATTAGAAGTAAAAAACGATAAGAGGCAAGTTGCAAAGGAAAAAATTTTCCCTAAAATTGAAATATTTTTTCCCATTATTGGAA
Organism: Deltaproteobacteria bacterium; assembly: GCA_027003115.1. Taxonomy (GTDB): domain Bacteria; phylum Desulfobacterota; class Dissulfuribacteria; order Dissulfuribacterales; family QOAL01; genus JAADCZ01. The sequence goes on from JALWYS010000156.1 coordinate 4,805, forward strand.
AATATTTTCTTAGCTGTTAGTGGACTTAAAGGGAGACGCCCGCTCCCGTCCATGCCTGTTCAGGTCTTGAAGGATGAAAATAAGGGAAAATGAAAAGGAAATTGTTTTCTCCGCATTGAGAAAAATTTTTCATTAGAGGGAAATATTTTTCCTCTTTTGATTTCAATTTTTTTCTTTTTCTCTATCTTTTGAGCCTTTTAAGTCACCAATTTGGTTAATTTTAGGTACAATATTTGCATGAAAAACTATTTAATATCTGATCTTATCTCAACACATTTTAAATAACAGCACACCCAAATCGGTATAAAGGCTTACCTGTAATATCCATTTGGACATTGTAGATGGAGGGGGGCTGCAAAAAAACAACAAGATAGTCAAGCATTACAAACAGGCGGGCTTAGAAAATTAAATGCCCAGTAGATAACGGTGAGGACCTGCCTCGGTTAGCAGTATTTAGAAGAAAAATAACAAAAGTAAGATATATTCATAAAACAACAAGGAGGAAAGGAGCATGAAAAAGATTATCTTATTTTTGTTTTTTGTGTCAGCTCTGTCATGGCCTGTCTGCAGCAACGCAGATCTGGTGAGTACGTTTGATAGTGGAGATGAGGGTTGGACGACCGAAGGCACTGCCTTTCAAGGGATACATTACGACAGCGAAGATGGCAACCCTCCAGGCTCTGTTTATGGGATAGACAATGCGAATCAATCAGGCTGGTGGTATTTTCATTCTCCTTCATCGTGGAATGGAGATTGGTCCCAATATAAAGGTGGCACTCTTAGCTTTGATTTAAAGTTTAGATCAGGAACGGATATCCCTTCTCCTGATAATTATATTGTCTGGATAGAAGGAACCTCTGGAGAATTGACATGGGGAATGGATAGCGATCCACCTAATACTACGTGGACCCACTATCAAATCACCCTTAGCCATGAAACTTTTGATGTCACCGAGGAATATTTCAATGGTGTTATGAGCAATGTTGTGGGCCTAAAAATCAGAGGAGAGTATCGAACTGGAGCTGACCAAGAAGGCCTGGACAACGTCAGAGTAAGTGCGGTTCCCGTTCCTGGAGCCCTTTGGCTCCTTGGCTCAGGAATAATTGGCCTGATTGCTATCAAAAGGAAAAAATAGAAAATAGAAAAGAAAGGGAGCCAGGATTTGGGCCCTGATGACCCTGAGGCGGTCCCCTTTTTTCGACAACGCGTGTTGTTCGCTTTCACTTTATGAAGTAACAAGAAAACAGTGAAACGAGCTTGAAATCAAAGTACATAACAACCAGTACTTTTATAAAAACCTTTTCTTGAAAGGCCATTTTGAAATCCCTGACTGGACCATTGTACTTTTCAAGTTGAAGGACGATGTCCTTTCTTCCCTAGAAGATTTCAGGAATTTTTTTGGTCTGTGGTGCTGCTTGTAATCTCGCACGATATCCACCGAGCCATTTTGTCTTCCCTCAATCCACGCCAAATTGGAGAGGCAAAACGCAGGGGCAATAAGTCCTTAACTCCTTGCACCTTTAAGTAGCAGGCGTATTTTTCCGTTTAGAAAAAGAGAACCAGAAGACCAGAGGAGTTATCTATCTCTTAACTCTCTTTAAAAAGGAGGCCTAGTTCTTCCATGTCCACCAACAACGTCATTTTCTTAGAGGTCCTGGAATGGTTTGACCAATCCGGAAACGAGGTCTGCCACAGGCTTCCGGAAAAGGGTTCCGGAGAATTCAAGCTGGGCGCCCAAGCAATAGTAAGACAAAACCAGGCGGCAGTATTCTATTCCCAGGGTGTTGCCTGTGACGCCTTAGGACCTGGCAGGCACACAATTTCCACCTTGAACATCCCCATACTCACAAAGCTCCTTTCCCTCCCCTGGGGTTTTACAAGCCCCATAAGAGCAGAAATCTATTTTGTAAACCTGAAGGTCTTCACCAGCCTCAAGTGGGGAACTAGGGACCCTGTGGCCTTCAGGGACAAGGAACTTGGCCTGGTGCGGCTCAGGGCACATGGCATCTTTAATATCCAGATCAACCAGCCCGTGCTTTTCGTGAACTCCCTTGTGGGCACAAAGCCCTCCTTCTTCATTGACGAACTCGAGGAGTATCTAAGCCAGGTAATCGTTTCCAGGCTCAACGACTATCTTGGAGAGAAACTGGATACCCTCCTCGACCTTCCGAGCCAGTACACAGAGTTTGCCGAGGGCCTTTCCAGGGAGCTTGCCAGGGATTTTTCCAACTACGGCATAGCCCTTAAAGACCTCTTTATAAACGCCATTACTCCCCCTGCAGAGGTGCAGGCGGCAATAGATGACAGGACTAGACTTGAGCTTCTTGGCGGCGATCTGCCTGGGCTTGTGAAAATGAAGGCGGCCATGGCCCTTGAAAAGTCTTCACAGGGCCAGTCCATGGCCCAAGGAGGTATCGGCATGGGGCTTGGGCTCATGATTCCGGGACTGCTTGGCTCCATGGGTCTTTTTGGTTCAACAAATCAGCCACCGAATGGAGGGCCAACGCCACCAGAAAAGACAACTCAGAAGTGCCCAGAATGTGGGGCGGACATAAACGGCGACGCCCGCTTTTGCCACAACTGTGGCCACCAGATACTGGTCTTTAGGCGGTGTGCAAAATGCGGCAAAAATCTCACCCCCAAGGCAAGCTTCTGCCCGAGCTGCGGAACGCCTGCAGGCAGTGAGCCCCTGCCGCAGAAATGCCCGCACTGTGGAGCCGAGAACCTTCCCCAGGCATCCTTTTGCAACCAGTGCGGCAAGCCCATCAGGTAATGGCCCCAGAAAAGGCCTGGGGCTTTTGCCCGCAGTGCGGAGGCAAGGTGGATCTTGAGGTTGGTGACCCTCTTTTAAGGTGCACCTTTTGTAAGACCAGCCTCTACATCCGGCCTGAAAGCAGTATTTTCAGCTACATACTCTCTCCCATTGATTCCGCTGCACCTCTTCAAGGAAGCTTGGTATTTTTGCCCTACTGGAGATTCAAGGGTTTTCGATTTCGCCTCTTTGATGACAAGAGCGTAAAAACAAGCCTGGTTGATTCAACCATTTCTGCACTTTCCGGCCTTGATGGCCTTCCTTCCCTTGGCCTTGCAACGCAGCTTTCAGATATGCGCCTTGATACCGGCCCCCTTCACCTCGGAAAATCGTTTCTTGCCCCCCAGGATGCCATCAGGAAGGTGGACAGGCAAATTGAGGCAGGATTAAGGGAACATCCTGTGTCAAGCTTCATTTTGAGCGAAAAGATTACAATAATAAGTGCGCCCTTTGAGCTTTTTGAAAAGAACGAAAAGCTTCTATTAAGGCCCCTTTGGGAGAAGAGACGAGGTTTTTTTAAGGTAAAAAGAAACGGGGCCCTGGAAACGTATCTTAAAAATAGCCGCCAACATCCAGCGAGCCAGGGAAAAGGTTCGGCTTCAAATGTGGCAGTAGGCTTTATCCCCTTGATATGCCCGGAATGCGGAAATGATCTTCCTGCCCTTTCCATGGCATCAGTCATTTTCTGCAAGGCGTGTAAAAGGCTTTGGAGCCTTGGGGATGGCCGCTTTTTGCCCAAAAAGGCACATATCCTGACACGGCAAGTGGAAAAGGGAATGAAATTTCTGCCCTTTTACCACTTCAGCCTTGAGCTGCAAGGTTTCCCCTTCCCGGACAGAAGGGCCTTCCTATCACATCTTTTCCCCTACAAGCAGTTTCCAGAAAACCTTTCAAAAGAGCCTGTACAACTCGTTGTTCCTGCCTTCAGTGTAAACCCATCTCTTTTCATCAGGCTGGGAAAAAGAATAAGCAGCTCACAAATTCCTTTTATTACGTTAAAGAGCAGGGACGCCGCCACAGTCCCGGATTCCCACTGTATCAACCTCGGAGTGGATACTGCCATCCAGTCGCTTTCCTTCCTTTTCCTGTCCCTTATGAAAAACAGGAAAAAGATGGTTGAGGCCGCAGACAAAACGAAGATGCTAATAAAGGAGATAAGGCTCCTGTTCATACCCTTCAACAAAGAAAGAAACGAGCTTGTGGAGCCGTTTACAGGACAGGCAGTTCCAAGGGCGGCGCTCCGGTATGGCCTTAATCTTTAAGGCTTACCAGCCTGAACCCGCCTCCTGCCCACAGGAATAACGCCAGAATGATACAAGCCCCGCGGGATACCTCCCAGGACATGGCGTGAGTGCATCAATAAAGCCTCGGAGGTTGAACCCCTTGAATGTCCCAAATACATGCGGAGATGAAGATCATAAGTTTCATCACCAGATCCCAGCCCGAAGTAATCAGGAAGATACTTGAGCACCTTGGGCTTTGGGAGAAATCCCGCCCAGCTCTCCAAGGACCACAACCATTCCAGGATATCATTCAGGAACCTTTTGACGATGGATGGCTTGGTAATGAAAAACCCCTTCCAGACCGTAAATTGAAGCGCAAAAGTTTCAATAACCGGTAGTTGGGAAACTGCGCGCTTTTTCCGCAAATTTTTGGCATTATACTTGTTTTTCTTCACAAATGGTGGTTTGTGATCCTATTTTATGCCCTGTTTGTTTATTGACAAGAATAATGTGGCGGTCTAAATACGATTAAACCGGACGATGAAACTAAAATTTCATCTTCACAGATTCACCTGCTGAAAAAGCAATTTCTTATCACCATCACCGATAAAATCGGTCCGTATGGATAAGGCCAAATTCCAAGGCGATTCTATATCATTCCTGGTGGATTTGTCTCTTGTGCTCCTTGTATACCTGGGTCTGCTCTATGTCATCGGCATGTTTTCGTTATTCCTGGGAGTACAGTTAGGTCGAATTCAATGGCCCGTAGTGGTCCTGATTTCGGCTGCTCTCGTTTTTTTTATCGAAAAGGGGCGACAATGTCCTGCAAGGGAAGGATTATTACTGCTGTGTTTTACTCTTTGCCTTGCAGTAAGCTTGATCCTTTCGGTAAATCTTTATGACCTTTCATGGGACGGACAGGCGTACCACCAGTATACAATGCTACAGCTTTACGAAGGGTGGAATCCCGTTTACCAGTCAGACAGGATTGACAATTTTATATTGCCCTATCCGTGTTTTTCAGAACTGGCATCCGCTGTATCTTTTGCCTTTTTTAAAAACAGCGAGATCGGCAAGCATATAAACATGATGGCCGCTCTTAGCTCGTTTTTCCTGATGGCTGGCCTTTTGTTCCGGAGGTCCGGTCCCGTCAAGGCCCTTTTTACGTCTGCTGTTATTGCCTTTAATCCGGTTGTATTGTGCCAGATGTTCACCTATTATGTGGACGGGCTGCTGGCCTCTGTTCTCAGCATGCTTGTCTTTATCCTCTGGAAGATTTTCCAGGGAACAGGGAATCGGCTTCACAACGCCCTTTATTATTCCAGCGCAGTGGTACTTGCCTGTAATACCAAGTTCACCGGGCTTGTTTACAGCCTGATAATGGCTGCTGCCTTTATGTGTCTGAAATGGATAACCGGACGGATAACGTTCAGGGAACCGCAGGCACTGATCAAGGATATACTGCGGGTTCTTTTTCCGTTTTTCCTCGCATTGGTGGTGTTCGGTTATTATCCCTATGTCACCAATATTATACATCATCATAACCTTTTTTATCCTCTTGCGGGGAAAAATGCGGTGGATGTCCTGTCTGGAAATATCCCGCGAGATGAACATGGTGATTTCAAAAAGTCCAATAGGGTATTACAGTTTATTGCCTGCAGCCTGGCAAGGCCGCAGAATGCCGCTGGAGACAAACCTGCAGATCTGTCCTTCAATAGGGACTTCGGCATTCGGACCTTTTCGGTTTTTTCTACACCGGACGTACGCATAAATGGTTTTGGAACCTGGTTCCCCCTAATTTTAGTCCTGTTTGCTGTTCTAATGGTTGTAAATTACAGGTTCTTGTGGAAAAATAGGCGGATATTCGTGTTACTGTTTGTCTTTTCCATGGTCGGCATATTTGTAAATCCGGCAGCTTGGTGGGCCCGCTACGTTCCTCAGGTCTGGATACTGATATTCTTTTTCATGCCGTTTCTTGAGAGAGAAAACTGGTGTTCCAGGATGTTGTCAAATATGATTCTTGCAACGGCGTTTCTGAATGTCCTTGCCTGCGGCTGTTTCAACCTGGTCAGCAATATTGAAGGTACTTCAGCGAGACGGACCTTTCTTTCAAAATTAAAGCAAAACGTGGTATATGCAGCGGATTTCGGCCAGTTTCGGGGCAACCAGGCTATGCTTGAGAGCCATGGAATTAAGTACAGGGAGGAACCCTTTGTAAAGTGTTTCGGGAAGGTCCTCGCTGTTCCAGGTTCGCAGGCCGTACTTTCCAGCCGGCATGTCAGTGACTGGTTCGGGTCGTTTGTTCAAAAGGCAGACAGGCGTGAGATTAAGGCTTACACCCTGCATGACGGGATTTGCGAGCTTCCATGCGTCCTGTTCGGGGGAAGTGGCTACCGTTATCGGTTCATCCTGGACAAAGAAGTCATGCGGTCTGTTACGGTTGAGCCTCTGCCGGTTGGCTGCAATTTCTGCCGTGCTGAACTGCAGCCGCCATATCTCTATGTGCCTGTCTTGAAGAACGGGAAGATCTGCATGAACAGGCTAAGACTTGGCCAACAGGGTAATATGTTTATCATCCTTTGCCGGGAGGAATGCTGGCTGAAGAACTAGGAATCAACAATGAAAACAGAAACTTATGCCTATGTACGGCTTATGCGCCCTTCTCAGTGGGTGAAAAATGTGTTTGTATTCGCACCTCTTGTGTTTTCGGGCAGCTTTACAGACGTCCGGAAGGCGGCAGTTGCTCTTGCAGCATTTTTGTATTTCACGGTAGCGTCGTCAATCGTTTATATATTCAATGATCTTCAGGACGTAGACAGGGACCGGGATCATCCTGTCAAATCACGCCTTCGCCCCCTTGCTTCCGGCACTCTCAGTAAGGGCCGGGCCATTCTGCTGATGGGTTTTTTGTGTTTGATTTTATTGAGCTGCTTGTTCCTCGATTTCAAGTGCTTCCTGGTAATTTCCTCTTATGTGATTCTCAACATCTTTTACAGCCTGTGGCTCAAACATGTAGTAATAGTGGATATCTTTTGTATAGCCCTGGGTTTTCTGCTAAGGGTCTGGGCCGGCGGGGTAGCTATAGGAGTTCCTATCTCTTCCTGGATGTTCGTTTCCGTGCTGTGCTTGTCCCTATATCTCGGCTCCTTAAAGAGACTGGCAGAGCTGAGAAGCACCGGGACGGAGGTTTCGGCCAGGAGCGTTTTGAAATATTACTCAAAGCCGCTCCTTGTTTCATATGTCCAGACCGCCCAGACCGCTGCCATTGTCTTTTACGGCCTGTTTGTGGTCACGGAAAGACCGACACTATGGATCACCCTACCGGTGGTGATCTATGCCTTTTTCAGGTACCAATACCTGACATCCGGTTTTGAAAAGGGAGAGACCCCGGGCGAAATAATCTTCAGAGATCGGTATCTTGTAGGCTGCGTGATAATTTGGCTTGCAATCTGTCTTGTAAAAATCCCTTGATTTCAGCCTGTTAATTTTCAAACTTCTTTTTTTCTCCTGTCATTCCGGGCTCCTGTTTTGGTTGGAATAAAAATATTCCGGATACATTACTGGTAACGGCATAAAATGTTGCTCGTTTATTCAAGCATTGCCCACAGGGACACACAATGAAAAGAAGCATTCATTTTCGGCCGAGTGGCCAACGGATAAGTATTCGGGACCTTTCTGAAATGAGCCTGGAGGGTTTAGTTCGGATCACGCGAAGGGGGCACCTTGACTTAAAGAAACGGCAGCATCCTGACCTCCATTTGTTCGGGAGCTGATCAGGCTTGTTTCTTTCATGCCTGGGAGCTGCGGTGGATGCAGCCCTGGCACGCAAACACAGTTTTCAGGAAAAGGAGGAGACAGAGGTGAAAGGCAGCACATTTAACAGGACGTTAGCCGCGTTTTTGTTGGTTTTTCTGATACACTTGTCTACAGGAGCTTGTCCGTTACCCTCGGAACGTATGAAAAGGGCCTGCTGCTGCCGTTTTTCAGGCACGACGGCAATTCCATGGATACGGTGGAACATTGTCTGCGACAAGGATTCCAGGGTTTGGTGGACCATTTTTTATGAGCGGAGCATGTCGGTTATGGATGGCTTTTTTTCGTTGTAGCAGTAATGATTCTTCCGAGTTTTCCCTTAATGAGGAGGCACCTAACACTCATGAGACAGGATACGTGGTTTTTACGGCAAATGGTGCGTCAGAAGGGACTGGCGTATAGTCCCGGCTTCAAAACGACCACAGGCAGATCTACGGCATGCCTTCATGGTGGATCTGAATGCCGGGTTTCATCCTTTATCCCCGCTGTGTCTTTTTCCTACGATGATTACAACCGGTTCTATGTTTGGTGCCTTAACCTTATGGACATGGTCTCTCCCTGATAATAGACACAGGTAGAATTTGGCCGGATAAACTCAATCCGAACTGGCATCAAGTTGAGCTGTGCAGGATCATCTGCCCTGGCCTCCATGCCAAGGGCCGCGGAGACGGCCAGAAGAAAAATCAAAAGGTAAACTTTCCTGGTGAGTTCCATTTTACTCTCCTTTCGACATTTGGTTATGGTGGGTGCGATTTAGGACACCACCCATAATGGCACCCAAAACCTGAAATAT
>JALWYS010000157.1 GCA_027003115.1 Deltaproteobacteria bacterium
AAGGGACATGGCCACTGGAAGACCAGAAAATGGGGCCAAAGGTAACGAGGCTGCCGGTGGAGAAGATGTGGGGCAGGCCGGGGATGACGATTTGCCCTTTTAACTGACAAGGAATTTAACGAAAAAACTGCGGAAGCTTATTTTTGGAGGTTATAACCAATGAAAGAGGTATTGAGCAGAAAGGAGACTGCCCAGTTTCTGGGCATTGACATCAGGACACTTGACAGGTGGCGGAAGATAGGAAAAGGCCCTGCCTATCTGGACCTGACTGGCGGAAAGGGGAAAAAGCCCTGTATCAGGTACAGAAGAAGCGAACTCGAGAGGTTTTTAAATGCCTCAAAAATAGACCCGGTAATGAATTAAAATGACCACTAGAATGACCGCACGATGGGTATCCCTGGGGTATCCCTTAATAAAAAAGGGGCTGGCCAATTTTGCTAACCCCTTGATTTTACTGGCGCGCCCGGCAGGATTCGAACCTGCGACCTACGGATTCGTAGTCCGGCGCTCTATCCAGCTGAGCTACGGGCGCTTGCGTAAGGCTTCTTTATAATTTAGACCCGCATATATTTCAAGTCTGGTTTATTTGGGCGTTCAATTGTAAGTTTTCTCCTTGCAAGGCCTCTAGCTGCAATGATAAATTCTCGAAAAAAATTTCACAACGGAGGTGATCATGCCTGAATCAGCAATTACCGACGATTTTCTTGCCGGCCTTTTTCCGCCTGGTCGTGACAATGAATTTTTTGAGGCGCTTTACGGCGGGGCTGAGGCAGGGGCCTTTGACATAGGGCTTAGAAAAGCGGGCTTAAATAAAGACAGCAATACCCTGGTCATAGAGTTTGTGCTCACAGAAAGGCCAGGTCAATGTATGGCGTGCAACCTGACCTACGGCCTACCCCAGGTCTTTGAAAGGCACCCTGTGATAAATCTAAAGGGCATTGTTGAAGAGATAGGGAAAAAGCTTGGGCCAGAGTGGGAGGTCCAGGGCTGGCAGATAGGCTCCACCCAGGTAATTGACTCCAAGGTCAATACAATTCCCGTTTTCATCAGGCTTGAACAAAAGGCATGAAAGATAGCGGCACCGAGACCAGGCGGTGCCGCTTATTTCGAAGGCTTACTACATGAACATTCCTTTGTTTGGTAGCCTGGTCATCCAGTCGGGTGAATGAAACCAGTACTCCTTGAGCTTTTTTAGCTCGCCCACAGCGTTTAGCTTCATAAGCACATTATCCACCCAGTTCATCCACAAAAGGTCTGTCTCTGGCAGGGCTACACCAAGGGGCTCAAAGGTGAAGGGTTCTGACACTGCCAGGTCTTTGTCCTTGTTCCTGAAGGCGGAAACCACGCAAAAAGGCTCGTCTGCAAAAAGGGCCTTGGCCCTTCCTGAAAGCACCATGTTAAGGGCGTCCTCCATGTTGTTTGCCAAAACGATGTGTGCCTTTGGTACCAGGGCCTTTGCGACCTGCTCACTGGTGGTGTTTTTGGCCACAACCAGTGTGAAGTCAGGACGATTCATATCGTCAGGCCCCTTGACCCTGGTCACAATAGGCTTTTTACCCAGGATGGACTGGCCTGTTACGTAGTAGGGCCCAAGAAATATGACCTTGGTGTTTCTCTTTGGTGTCATGGTTATGCCCGCAAGGGCCAAGTCAATCTCTCCCTTCCCAAGGGCCGTAAAGAGTTTTTCAATGGGCATCTGGCGAATGTCGAGTTTCACCCTAAGTTGTTTGGCCATTATGGTTGCTAGGTCCATGTCAAACCCCATGAACTTGCCCTTTGTGTCCTTTACGGTAAAGGGCGGATAGTGCCCTGTGGTTCCAACAACCAGTGTCCCTTTTGCTTCAATTCTCTTTAGGACTTCTCCAGCCATGCTGCTGGCTGAAAAAAGAAGGGATACGGTGACAGCTGCCAGAAAGACTGTTACAAATTTCTTCATCTCAAGTTACCTCCTTATGCTTAGTGAAATTATTACAGTGAAGGGCGGGTGTAAATATACAAATTCTGGCAGTAGGTTTGTGCGCTTTACAAATGGCCTAAGCATGAGAAAGGCGTACCTTTATGAGGCGTTTTTCAAAGGTGGAGAAAACCGCCTCTTTCCCGTCTGATTCAAGAAGGTGAGAGGGAAGGAGGCGGACCTTTCCGCCTCCGTCAGGAAGGTCAACCACGAAGTTCGGCACGCACATGCCGCCAACGTGTGCCCACATCCGCTCCATTATTTCAATGCCCATTTCTAGTGGGACCCAGAAGTGGCTTGTGCCCTTTACCATGTCGCACTGGAAAAGATAGTAGGGGCGGACCATGATCTCTTGAAGGTTGCAAAAAAGGCTGCGAAGGATGTCATAATCATCGTTTACACCACGAAGGAGAACACTCTGGTTTGAGACGGGTATGCCGGCAAGTTGCATTCTTTCTATGGCAGACTTTGTCTCTTTGGTAATTTCATTAGGGTGGTTAAAGTGCGTATTTATCCAAATGGGCCTGTGCCTTTTCAGGAGCCTGCAAAGTTCATCTGTTACGCGCATTGGAAGAGTAACCGGTACCCTGGTTCCAAGCCGGAGGACCTTTATGGTTGAAATGGTGCGAAGAGCTTCAAGAATGAATTCCAGCTTTTCAAGGGGAAGAAGGAGCGGGTCTCCGCCTGAAACGAGCACCTCCCTGACATGGGGCTTCAATAAAAGGTAATCCCTTATTTCCCCAAGGGCCTCCCTGGAAATGGTGATGCATTCTGGTCGCGCCCATTGCCTCTTCCTGTTACAGTGCCTGCAGTAGCTTGCGCAAAGGCTTGTTGCAAGGATCACTACCCTGTCCCTGTACCTGTGGATGAGTCCCTTTATGGGGCTATATTCCTTCTCCCTCAAAGGGTCAGATGAGGCAAGGGGAAGAGAAGGGGCCTCTGTCTCTTTTGGGGATGGGATAACCTGTTTTCCAACAGGGTCACGGAGCACGTCTTTTGACTTGATGAGGCTCAGGTAGTAGGGCGTTGCAGCCCATTTGTAGGTTTTAATGGCCTTTAGCGGCCCTGTGACATCGGCACCCAGGGTCTTACCCAGCCTTTTGAGGCCCTCTTTTCCGCTTAGGCGATTCTTAAGCTGCCACTGCCAGTTGTTCCACTCCTTTTCAGAAACATCTGGCCACAGAATGTGTTTTAGGTTCACTTGATATGATCCCTGAAAAACTTCCGATTCTAAGAAATTGCCTGATCCCTTTTCCCAAAAAATGTAATTACCCCAAGAATGTTTGGCCCCTGGGGTCTAGCAGCCTTGCTCTTAAGGTAAGGAAAAGTTTTTCAGAGGTCTTTTAGGCAAAAGGGTCATTTTTCAAAGGGATTTTTAAGGAGTATGGTCTGGTCCCTGCCCGGGCCAACAGAAACTATTATCACAGGAGTATTGGACATCTCCTCTATGGTTTGAATGTAGTCCCTGGCACTTTGGGGCAGCTCCTCAAAGCTTCTTACATTGGTCAGGTCTTCTGACCAGCCTGGAACCTCACTGTAAACAGGCTCGATGCGCTCCACCTTTCTTATGTTGGATGGCATGTAGTCAAAGGTCTCCCCATCGACCTTGTACTCCTTGCATATTTTGAGGGGATCTATGCCGCTCATGACATCGAGCTTGGTAATGGCAATGCCGTTCAGGCCGTTCAGCCTTACAGCGTCACTTAGTACCACGCCGTCCAGCCAGCCGCACCGCCTTCTCCTTCCAGTGGTTGCGCCAAATTCCGCACCCTTTTTCTGGATGAGGTCCCCTGTTTCGTCAAAAAGTTCCGTGGGGAAGGGGCCTCCGCCAACCCTTGTGGTGTAGGCCTTGCAGATGCCAACCACGTAGTCGATATTGCTTGGGCCAATGCCTGCACCGCAGCACGCGCCTCCTGCCACTGTGTTGGAGGAGGTGACAAAGGGGTATGTGCCGTGATCTATGTCAAGCTGGGTGCCCTGGGCGCCTTCAAAGAGTATGTTTCCTCCCTGGCCCCTGATCTGGTCAATGAGCAGGGAGACATTGTCGATGTAGGGCTCAAGCCTTTCTGCAAACTCCATGTACTGACTAAAGATGGGTTCAACTTCCACGGGTTCTGCACCTAGGAGCTTGGTGAGGA
>JALWYS010000158.1 GCA_027003115.1 Deltaproteobacteria bacterium
ACCCTGAATGTCGATAGCGGGGCAGGGGTGCTTTTGAGCTCCGGCCGTGTGGGAGCCGTTGTAGTTGGTGCAGACCGGATAGCAGCTAACGGGGATGTGGCCAATAAGATTGGTACCTACACCCTGGCTGTCCTTTGTAAGGAAAACGGGGTGCCCTTTTACGTTGCCGCTCCAAGCTCCACCTTTGACCACGAATGTTTGTCAGGGGATCATATCCCCATTGAGGAAAGGGAGGCAAGGGAGGTTGTTGAGTGCGGAGGAAGACGTGTTGCCGCTCGTGGCGTAAAGGTCTTCAATCCTGTTTTTGACATAACCCCAGCAAGGCTCATAACTGCCATTGTTGCCGAAAAGGGGGTTTTGAGACCGCCCTATGACAAGGCCATATCACAACTTCCCCATTGATCAGCTCATAAGAACAGTGGCAGACTCGCTAGATGCCCATACAAGCGCCCTTTTTATGAAAGAAGGCCAAAAATGGCTCAGGCTCGTATCCCATCACAGTCTTTCACGGGATGTGAAGGCCCACGCAACCATCGGGATGGGCCAGGGGCCAGTAGGCTGGGTCATGAGGGAGCAGCGCCCAATAAACATATCGCGTTTTAAAAAGGATAGCCGAACCATTGGCATCTATGAAAAAGACGTAAAGATAAAGTCCTTTGTGGCTGTGCCCCTTCCTGAAGAAGCTGGGGTCCTCATGGCAGACAGCAAGACCAGGCTCAAATTCACAGACAAGCACCTAAGCATCCTTGCCTCCTTTGGAGAATGCGCAGCTTTCCTGTTGAAGAACGTGCATGCACAGGTTAAAAGCAGTCTGCTCCTAAGTCTTCTTGAGTGGGCCTGCAGGGTAGACGATTTTGAAGAGGCGCTTCTGGACCTTATGGATATATTAAATTTTAATGCATGCCTGATACTTCGGCGGGTCAAGGAGACGAGTTTTTTCAAGGTGGAGTCCATGCTGGGAAACGTGCCTGAAGGGTATAAGAAATCGGTGCAAGGCAGACGCTTTCCCCTTGAAGGCGGTGTTTGCGCATGGATGTTCAATCACTCAAAGGGTATCCTTTTAAGGTCCTTTGGCTCTGATCCAAAACGGAGTTTTGTTCTTGAAAGGGATGAGGACATTGGGCCAAGGGAGACGGTGCTTGGCCTGTTTTTTCCTGCCTCAAATACGGATGTATTTAGGCTTGACCATGCCCTTGTCTTTACCGGGAAAGGGAATGCAGAGGTATGGCCCAAGGAGCTTCCAAATATCATTAAACGTGGGCTCAAAAGGATGGTGCCGTGGCGCTGAGTCTCATAAAAAACCTTATCAAGCAGGATGTGGCCATTGATCTTGGCACTGCCAACAGCCTGATTTACTTGCAGCGAGAGGGTATAGTGCTGAACGAGCCTACGGTGATTGCAGGCAACAGTCTGGGAGAGCCGGTAGCAGTTGGGAGAAAGGCAAAGGCCTATTTGGGAAAGACTCCTCCAGGCATGATAGTTAAAAGGCCCATGAAGGCAGGGGCAGTGGACGATGTGGATGCGGTTTCCATTTACCTGCGCCAGATCGTTGAAATGGCAAGGTCCAGACGTCCGGTGCTTTCGTCCAAGGTGGTGATCTGTATCCCGTCAAAGTTGACCCAGGTGGAAAAGAGGGCCGTGCTGGATGCCGCCGAGGATGCAGGTTTCAAGAAGGTATATCTTCTGGAAGAGGCAATGGCTGCGGCAATAGGGGCAGGGGTGGATGTCTCGGATAAGAGGCCTTCAATGGTTGTGGACATAGGGGGCGGAACCACTGAGGTGGCTGTCATATCCCAGAAGGCATACCTCGTGTCAGAATCCAGGAGAATTGGCGGAAACGACTTTGACGAGGCCCTTTGTTCCTTCATGCTCAGAAAGTATGGCCTTAGGATAGGGCCAAATACGGCAGAAAGGCTCAAATGGGAGATGGGGGCGGCAACGGAAGAGGAGGCCCAGGCCCTTTCTTCAAGTCGCGTTGGTGGCCAGGACGTAGCAAGGCAAATACCTGCTGTGGTGGACGTAACCCCTCACGATATACTTGGATGTCTATCGCCTCTTATCGAAGAGATAGGGCAAGTGATCCACGACGTGTTTCAGGACCTGGAAGACCAGGTAAAAAGGGAAGTGGAGAGGGATGGGATATACCTTACTGGCGGCTCAAGCCTCTTGAGGGGGGTTGACTCCTATCTCCAGAATATGGTTGGCGTAAGGGTCAACAAGGTGGATAATCCACTTGAGACCGTAGTCCTTGGTGCGGGAAAGGTCCTTTCGGCATTTAAGGCATACCTTGGGGTTTTTTCAAACTAGACTAAGTGAAAACATTGCATAAGGACAGTAAAAAGGAATCGCATACACCCTATTTATCTGTAGTAGTGCCCGTTTATAACGAGGAGGAAAACGTCTCCGAACTCGTTGAAAGGATTTGGAAGAGTCTTTCCTCCACCGGTTTCACCTTTGAAGTGATAATGGTGGATGATGGCTCAACTGACCGGACCGCAGAGATTTTAAGGGATCTTAAGTCCAGGTACCCGTGGCTCAGGGTGGTGATATTCAGGCGCAATTTTGGTCAGAGTGCGGCCATGACGGCAGGCTTTGACCTTGCCCGGGGAAGCGTTGTGGTGACCATGGACGGCGACCTTCAGAATGATCCGGCAGACATACCCCTTCTGGTAAAAAGGCTTGAGGAGGGATTTGATGTGGTGGCTGGCTGGAGGAAGGACAGGAAGGACTCTCTGGTATCCAGGCTTTTGCCCTCAAAAGTTGCCAACTGGATCATAGGAAGGGCCACTGGTGTAAGGCTCCACGACTACGGCTGCTCCTTGAAGGCGTACAGGCGGGAGATTGCCAAGAATCTTCTTCTCTATGGTGACCTCCACAGGTTCATTCCCGTGCTGGCAAGTCTTCAGGGGGCACGTATTGCAGAGGTTGTGGTCACCCACCACCCAAGGCTCAGGGGAAAGAGCAAGTACGGCATAGGAAGGACCTACAGGGTCATACTTGATCTCATGCTCATGATCTTTTTTCAGAAGTTTGCCACCCGGCCCTTGCAGTTTTTTGGCTCTGCCGGGGGCATAATGTTTCTTTCAGGTCTTGTAATTGACCTTTACCTCAGCCTTGAGAAGATATTCCTTGGCAAGGATATTGGGCACAGACCACTGCTGCTCCTGGGCGTGCTTCTCATCCTTTCTGGGCTCATCCTCTTTTGCATTGGCCTTTTGGCAGAGCTCATAATTAGGACCTACTACGAGGCCAGCGGCAAAAGGATCTATGCCATAAGGGAGATAATAGAGTGATTGGCCTTCTCTCTTTTCATCCCTTTCCAGGCCCAGACCTTGAAGAACACCTTGATTCTGGCGGTGAACAGGAACCTTGGACAGACTAAAAGGCCTTACCAAATTCCTCTTCAGGGTGGCAGTGAGTGTGCTTATCCTGTTGTGGCTTTTTTCACGCATAGACATTGGGGCCGTTTTCTCCGCCTTTTCACGGATACCTGTCCTCTACTGGTTATCCGCCTTTTGCCTTTACGTTGCCTCACAGGTCATAAGCAGCCTCAGGTGGTTCATAATAGGAAGGACATTGGGTTTTGGAGGAAGATTCATCACCTATCTCAAGTTCTATTTCGTTGGCATGTATTTCAACCTGTTTTTGCCCTCTGCAATTGGAGGGGACGTGCTGAAGGCGTACTTTCTTTCAAGGCGCGGAAACGGTAAGCTCAAGGCCTCATATTCAATACTTTCAGACAGGCTTTTTGGCCTGTGGGCCATGTTCATAATAGGTGCTTGCGCCTCCCTTATCTCCCCTAACTCTCTTCCAGGCAAGTGGCGTAATCTTCTTCTTGTGCTGGCCTTTTCCATGACTGCGGGTGCACTTGTCGTTCCCTTTTTCAGAAAAATGTTGAATAGACTTTCCGCCAGAATAAGGCCTGGCCACGGCCTTGTCTCGCGTATGCTCTTTGCCCTTGAGTACATGCTGGTTTTCTGGAGGCATCCTAGCTCACTTTTCTATGCCCTTGGGCTTTCTCTTGTCCTTCAGTTTTTTGGCATGACAGGGGCCTACATCC
>JALWYS010000159.1 GCA_027003115.1 Deltaproteobacteria bacterium
ACAAGACCGCAGCGGAAACCGCTGTCCCAACTCCAGAAAAATCGCTTGAAACAGTCGTCTCTTGGCTTTCTGGCCCGTGCCCTGAAAAAATCGCTTCCACATCCACCGCTTGAGTCGATTCGTTAGAGGCGGCAAGACAAGGTGCTTTACCAGCAACTGGAGGGAACACTGCAAGTAGCGCCCAGGAAAAACAAATAATCAGAATACGAAAACCCATGGCAAACCTCCTAATAAATTTTTAGGTAGCCTGTCTTTGCTAATGGGTTACGGTGAAGTTGGGTGGAATTTTGAAATTTTTTTAAAAGGAGGGAAAAATTGGGAGGTGCTGGCCATCTGTGGGGAATGCCCTTACCAGAAGATGGCCAGCATTTGGTTCAATTGTGGGTTTAGCCATTTAAACCTCAACTATCTTATTGAAGACCTCTTTCTGTTTTTCTGAAAGCTCACTATAAATCTCGATGCTGCGCAAGATAAAAAAGAAAAAATCCCTATGCTCGCTATCTCTTACGAAAGAGTCCAATATAACTTCTGAAGCCGTTGTAACATCAAACTTATTCAGTAGCTTAACGAGCAATTCCCTGTATGGAGCATCAAGACATACCTTCAAACAATCAATCAAAAATGAATTCTTTTCTTCCTCTTTCAGTTCATTATCGAGCATCTTTTTAAGTTTATCATCCTCAAATTCGAGCAAGCCCTTGGCCTTACGGATTGTCTGAGCTATTGTAAAAACTTTTGACGAAAGTGGTACGAAACAAAGCCTTTTTATATCCATTACGTATGATTCTTCATCATCCTCAACTGTTACATTATCAAACCAAGTAAAAAAGGTTTGAGCAGCCTGTTCCTCTAACCCATTTACTGCCTTATTTATTTTAGAAATTATTTTGTTCAGGTAACTCAAAACAACTGCCTTCATCCAAACACGAGGAACACCCTCCTTTCCAATTATATCAAAAATACTATCATCCCAATTGTTAGGCGAAAAAAATCCATTTTCAAAATCTTTATCAATCCTCCTTCTAATCAGTGCCTCAACCTTTTTTATATTGAAGAAATCAAAACCCAAATCTTCAAAATCGTTCTTTACGCTTTCAGTAGCCTCTGGCAGCCTCTCCTCTATCAATGATCTGAGCAATTCTTCATGGTTTGCTTTCATAGTTTTTCTCCTTTCTTTTTTAATGAATAATTTCTTTGGGCTCGTAAAAAACCCTTGCCACATCCCTTAAAAATTGAGGGGCCTCCTCTTCATGCACCAAGTACTCAATGGTATTGTTTTTTCCACTGCCAATTGCCTCGGCATAGATATCTTGAACTACCTGGATAACCGCCATCACATGTTCATCCTTGTAGATACAATCCGGATTCTCTATGAAATAGGCAAGTTGAAGAAGACAAGACGGCATCTCCACTGGAAAGCCCTTCTGGTGATGTTTATATTGTGCAGCCAGTTTGAGCCTTGTTTCGTGGTTATCGAGTATCTTTCTTACCATCTTCAGGTAGAACTCCTGCTTCTGCTTCTTTGTCTTTTCATATAGCGTTATGCCGTAGCGTCTAAGAGCCTTGTTAATCAGGCTATGAGCCACTCGCCTTTTGTCATGGGAAACTATCCTCATGGTCTGTCCCTCCTTTAAGAGTGTGTAAAAAAAAGGAAAAGCACCAAACAGCTTCTTTTCTAACGCTGCTTTTATCTTAGGGTTACGGTGAAGTTGGGTGGAATTTTGATTTTATTTTTTGAAAAAAATGAAAAACCAGGCAGAAGATTCTTTGTGAAAACACTTGTTGGATTTTGATGAGCTTGGTGTCTTTCACGGTCCGTTGCAATCAGGCAGTTATGGACCTTATCAATCGGGGAAGCACCCCTGGCTCCATGCCTATTTCAATTCTCTCGATTACAAATGTTCTGCACCTTTCAAATTTGCTTGCAGGATTGTCGAACTCGCCAGAGTGCACGGCCTCGTTCCTGATCTTCCTCAACTGATCAAGCGCTTTAAGATAATTTTCGTTTAATACAAGTGAAGGCTCTCGGGTCTGTTTAAGCCTTGGAAGTATGCGGTTCCATATCTCTTCATGCTTCTTTATACGTTCCTTGCCTAGGGCCAGCTTTATTGCCATTATGTAGGTCCCAAATCCTACGATGCCTTTTTTCCAGACACCCTCAGGAATTACATACTTCCTGAAAGCCTTCTCAACCCCAATGCAATAGAAAAAGATGGCGGCAATGACCCTATCGGTGTAACTGTCTCCACTGATTATAGACTCTGCTGTAACGAGATATCTCTCTATCTCTGGATCTCCTATGCCCTTTAAATGTGCGGGAATAACCTCTTTATCGTCATACCTTGTGAGGTAAAGAATGGCTTCAACCAGCCTTAGAATCTTGCTACAGAGTTTGTCTACATCTTCCTCTGTTAAAAATGTGCCCGAGGTATTCTTTCGGAGATCCATCCAGATGGCGTAAAGCCTTTCTGAGACGTTCTTTAGGCTCAGGTAACCCTCTTTGCTGTTTTGAATCCCATCTATTAACCCTTCTAGAACATTAAGGCATTCATCAACTGCGCCCTTTCTAGTCTCCTCTTCCCTTTCCACATTCTCTATAAGAGCAAGGGCTTCTGGGGCCTTTTCAAAGTTTCTAGCCTCTACTGCCTTTTTCCATTTTTCTATGACATTGGTAAGGCCATGCCATCTCATACTACGGGCAACCCGGAGGAAAGCATCCAGATGTCTCTTGCATTCATTGTCAAACTCACCAGAGTCCTTGGCCTTTTTAAGGGAAGAGGCGATCATATGGTTCATGAGGTCCCTGTAGTTATCCATGAGGGCTTTGGCCTTGTCATGTTTGTTTGCGTTGATGTGCCCGTGGATCATGAGCGGCAGGACCTCGAGCTTTATGGTCTCATTGTCCTTACCCGCCTCTTCAAGGTATTCCATCGCCCCATCAATGTCTTTTTCAAGAAAACACAGGATACCCTCTAGGGCCTTGACCCTTGATGCAAGGTCACCAGGAAAATCTTCAGGAGGAAGGAGGTGCACCTTTTCCCTTATGGATTCAAGGACGTCCCTGGCCCGCCCGAGTTCGTTGTTTTTGAGGCAAAAGCGCAGAAAGAGCATGTCAGAAGAAAGATATGAGCCATAGCGGCCTTCAAGGACATTGCCAAGGACAGCAGCCTGTTTATAAAAGCCGGCCTTAAGGAGCCGTTCGACCAATTTCCAAGCAGAAACAGGGTCGGAAGGATTAAGGCGCCATGAAGCCCATGAGGCAAAAAGGGCGCCATGGGTGTGGCCGATTTTATCTAAAGAATCCCTCAGGTTGTTCCATGCATGAACACAATCCTGATCGAGCGAAATGGCGCGGATGTAGCATGAAATAGCCTCAAGATACCGACCGGTATTGTATAAAGAAATTCCCAGGTTGTTCCATGCACGAACATAATCCTGATCGAGCGAAATGGCGCGGATGTAGCATGAAATAGCCTCAAGATACCGACCGGTATTGTCTAAAGAAATTCCCAGGTTGTTCCATGCATGAACATAATCCTGATCGAGCGAAATGGCGCGGATGTAGCATGAAATTGCCTCAAGATACCGACCGGTATTGTATAAAGAATTTCCCAGGTTGTTCCATGCACGAACATAATCCTGATCGAGCGAAATGGCGCGCAGATAACATGGAATAGCCTCAAGATACCGACCGGTATTGTATAAAGAATTTCCCAGGTTGTTCCATGCATGAACATAATCCTGATCGAGCGAAATGGCGCGCAGATAACATGGAATAGCCTCAAGATAACGACCGGTATCATATAAAGAAGTCCCCAGGTTGTTCCATGCAAATACATAATCCTGATCGAGCGAAATAGCGCGCAGATAACATAAAATAGCCTCAAGATACCGACCGGCATGGTCTAAAGAATTCCCCAGGCCGTTCCATGCATGTACATAATCCTGATCGAGCGATATGGCGCGCAGATAACAAGAAATGGCCTCAAGATAACGCCCGGTTTTATCCAAAGAAAGCCCCAGGTTGTGCCATGCCGTTGGATAATCAGGACTGAGTGAGATGGCGTGGAGATAACATAAAATAGCCTCAAAATATTGACCGATATTTATAAAAGAAAGCCCCAGATTGTGCCAGGCCACTGAATAATTAGGGTCGAGCGATATGGCGCGGAGATAATAGAAAATTGATTCATGATAACGACCAGTATCGGCAAAAGAATTCCCCATGTCAAACCATTTTTCAGGATCATCATTCTTTACTCCTTTCAAAAATATCAAAGGAAATTCACTTTTGAGTCTTTCCAATAGCTCTTCAGGCTTGGGCACGTCTTTAATCCCCTGGATTCGTTCTATGAGTTTTTCAGAAGAGACATCGAAGGAAGATTTCAGGCGTCTCAAAAGCCTCTGTGTGTCTTCTTCAAACTCCTCTTTAAGCCTTGCAATAAGAGCATCTGTGTCAATATTAGCAAATTTTGCAAGCCAGGTTTTTGTCTCTTCCCTCGCTTGCTTCTGCACACGTTCATCTTGGGAAAGGGCTGCCTTTACGCCAAGGGCGGGGATTCTTAAAACTGGGTGCTTTTCAAGACGCATCCAGACCGCAAGGAGCTTCCCGAAATCCAGGATATTATCGAAGTTTTTTCCAAGGTCTGCGTCAGGGTCTACAAAGGGAGCCACAAACTCGAGCTCCTCAAAGGGGTTTTCCTCTTCTGCCAAGTCTGGAAACACCTCTTTTACGATGGAGGCGAGAAAATGGACCGAAAGGACATTTGCCTCAAAGAGGTTGCCTGCCTCTTTGTGCCAACTTGAAAGGATGGCAAGCCTTGCATGTTCAATCCCATCTTCTTTGATCTCAACAGAATAGGCTTTCGCAAGGTCCCTGTCCCAAATGGCCTTTAAAAGGGCCGTAAGGCCCTTGTTGCAAGGGATTGGGGGGCTTAAGAAAAGATCATAAAGCATCTGTCTTTTTGTATCATCCACACCTTGGGGCAAGGTCTCTACAAACCTTTCAAATGCCTCCTGGGCAGAAAGAGTGGAGTTAGTCTCCGTTTCTCTTTTTTCACCTGAAAGTTTTTTTTGCGGCCTGGTGATGGTTGAAGGATCGGTGCCAAGGACCCTTCTCGCATACTGGATGCGTTCTATTATTTCCTGCCTTTCCTTTTCAAGGGGGCCGGGCAGCTTTTGAGAAAGGGCAGAGAGAAGATCCTCTGCCCTGTCTGGTTTGAGGGCCAGGGCGGCTGACTTGGCCATGGAAAGGATGACCTTGATTTCATAGCGCGTTATATCCCCAGACTTATTAAGGTACGGTAGGTTTGACGTGACTGCCCCTGTCCAGTCCAGAAGCTCGTGTTTGAAAAGTGGTATGGCATCTTTCATGTATCAAGAATCCTCCACACATGAGGCCAAATGGCCTTGTCTAAAAGGTTAGAAATAATCTACTTTCATACAAATTCAACCAGATGGTACTTGCTTTTACCCCTTCCGATTATAAGGACCTTTCCCTTAGCAGTATCTTCAGGGTCTATTGTGTCCTTTTCGCTTGCCACCCTCCGCCGATTTATTGAGATGCCACCCTGGCGTATTAGGCGCCTTGCCTCGCTTTTGGATGTCGTGACCTCTGCTCCATGCACGAGTGTCACCACATCGAGGGGGCTAGATGGGGCCTTTAGGGTGGTGACCGGCATAAACTGAGACAGGGCCTTTAGCTGCTCCTTTTTGATGACAGGGGCGGTGTCATGGTATAGGAGCTTCGTTAGGAGTTCTGCCCCTTTCATCTGTTCCTCTCCGTGGACCAGGGAGGTGACTTCCCTGGCAAGGAGCCTTTGGGCAATCTTTTTTTCAGGCGCCTTTGAGTGCTGCTTCATTACATCCTGGATGTGGGCCAGATCGAGAAAGGTAAAGAGGCAGAGAAAATTCTCCACATCCTGGTCAGATGTGTTTATCCAGAACTGGTAGAAGTGAAACGGACTCGTCTTTTTGGGGTCGAGCCAAACGGCATTTCCCTCAGACTTTCCAAACTTCTTGCCCGAGGCAGTAGTCACAAGGGGGACGGTTGCACCAAAGACCCTTTTAGAGCACTTTCGCCTTATGAGCTCTATGCCTGCTGTGATGTTGCCATACTGATCGTTTCCACCTATCTGCATGGTGCATCCAAACTTCTCAAAAAGATGGAAGAAATCAAAGGCCTGCATGGTCATGTAACTAAACTCTGTAAAGCTGATTCCGTCTTTGGACTGTAGCCTTGCTGCCACAGATTTCTTGGCCAGCATGGAGTTTACGGAAAAGTGTTTTCCCACTTCTCTCAGCCAGTCTATGAATGACATGGGGCCTATCCAGTCGTTGTTGTCCAGCATGATTGCAGGGTTTTCACCTTCAAAGGAAAGGAAGCGGCTAAGTTGGGCCTTTAGACACTGGGCATTGTGGCGGACATCTTCTGGGCCAAGAAGTTTTCTCTCCTGGGACTTTCCACTCGGATCCCCTACCATGCCGGTAGCCCCGCCTACCACCATCAACACCTTGTGGCCTGCGCGCTGAAAGTGGGAAAGGGCCGTTATGACTGCTAGGTTTCCAACATGGAGGCTGTCGGCAGTAGGGTCAAAGCCTGCATATACCGTGAGCTTTTCTTTATCTGGAATATCCTTTACACCTTCGGTCAGCCTCTGGATTAGCCCCCTCTTACACATGGTCTCGATTACTTCCAACATTTTTTCTTCCTCCTTCTATCAATCTCAAAGTTTGTTTACCTATCTCAAGAGGCTGCCACCCTCCTTTTCATCGACGGTTAGACCTGGTTGCTCATTGTCTGGTCGTCGTGGGTGAAAGGGCAGCAGCCAATCTTCTTTTTATGCTCCTAAGACCCACATTAGTTCCGTTAAGTTGCGTCATAAGGCATTCTTGAATCGAAGTATGCCTTCACAGCCCCGGCCCAAAGCCCTGCTATGATTGGGGCGAGGGTGACGGCACTGTTTACTGGAATTCCAAGGATGCTCAACACAATGAGAAGAAGGGAGACAGACTGCCCCCAATGAAACGGCTTCATGTCAAAGTTAGAAACATTGTCAATCAAAGCCCCCAGCGCAATGCCAGTGGTGGTTAAGAAAAAAGCGGCTGCACACGCAATATTGACATTGATGATAGTGTTCCACTGTATTTGAAAAGGTGCCAGGAGCACTGCCTGAATATTTGAGACCAGACAGAGAAGCAAAAAGGCACCGATGGCTCCAATGGTCCCCTTGCAATTGAAAAGCTTGTCAAGCCTTAATGGAAGCCTCCAGTTGGAGATGGCAAAGGCAAGGGCAATCAGAAAACTTGCCGTAAGGTAATGTAGCTCGCTTGGAAAGAAGGCCTCCATCTGGGGCTTAAAAAGGGCCATAAGCGTTGCGCCAATGTCAACGAGCACATAGACAAAGAATGCGAATGCAAGCTTTGAACGCCAGTGGGCCTTGTCTTCAGCGAGTGCAGAAATACAAGCCCCGCCGCTAAAGGCCACACAGCCAAATTGGATAGCGTTCCAGACATTGTCCAACTGGCCGGAGCCGAGCATAGACACATAGAAGCCATCCAAAAGGGGCATTGTGCTCATGGCAAGAAGACGCTGTTGACATTCAGAAAAGTTTTTGTAATAATTGCTTAAATAGCCAACCATGATTAACCTCCCTCGCATTTTCTTTTGTTTGCCAAATAGTTACGGTGAAGTTAGGAGTTTTTTGAAAAAGGGCTGAAAAAATCTCTGCTGCCTCTTCTTCAACTGGTCTTCGCAAGAAGGGTTACGGTGAAGTTGGGGAGAAAATGTAAGTTTTTTATCTTCCTGAAGATAATTTCTTGTAATTATTGCGTATTGGGATAAGAACTTGGCTTAACTAAAGGGCCAGGATTATGAGGATCTTCATGTAATATCCCTTGGAGAAGCTATTGAAGCTTTGTAAATGGGAATTGCTGACAGTCTCTTTTGGACATTTCAAGAAGAAGAGGGGAGGCTATTATGAGCAACTCGATTGTAAAAAGAACTCAGTTGTAATTCACCTTGGTGATTTTTCACTTGGAGGGATTGACGAGACTATCGATATTATCGAATCCTTGAATGGAAGACATATCTTTTTGCAGGCTTCACATGACAAGTGGCTGAAAGGGTTTGATAGAATTCCCGGGAGCAAGCTATTTTTGGATGCCATCCATGATATCCTACAGGTTATTGTTTCTGAAGGCCCACTTATTGTTTGTTGTCATTATGCAATGCGTATATGGCCGTCATCGCATCATGGTTCTTGGCATGTATTTGGACATTCACATGGCACCTTAAAACCGCAGGGGAAATCTGCGGATGTAGGGGTAGACAGCCACCACTTCATGCCGGTTTCATTGAAGCAATTGAAAGGAATCATGGAGAAATTACCTGATAATATTGACCTGGTTTGAAAGAGTAAATTCCCTATTTTGTGGCACCAGCATCTCCAGAACAGTGTGCCGGGCGCATTACCTTTGCAAGTTCAAGTTGCAACCTTTTCGTTTATCCAGGAGCGGACTGCATCTTGATATTCCTGTGGCATATTGAAGAGAGTATGGAGTATTTCATTTAAGTAAAACTTTATTAATTTCTGATGGCTATTTCCCGTTTCTGTTTGAAGTACGTCTTCAGCAATTGCCCTTGCTTCATCAAAGGATGAAACACGCCACATCTCAAGTAACTTCTGTCTTAACTCGGGATCCTTTGCAGCAGATGCGCAGTCGTTCAAAAACAGTCTAATTACTATTAGGCTCTCTTCTGGATTGTCACTATATTTTTCTTCAAAATGTTTTAAATGTGAAGCAATTTTATTGGGGTGTTTGAGGAAAAAAATCATGGGATACAAAAAATTGATAAACAAATCGATATCATTAAGTAGTTTTGTCGTTTCGCTCAAAAAGTCTTGTGCAGCAGCAATAGCCTTCATATGTCCCTTATTTAGTAGTTGTGCTGTTTTTGACAAGAAAGAGTGACATTTTTCAAGTTTTTTCAAAGTTAAAAGAGCTAAGGCGGTAAAAAAATATGCAGTCGCCAAATTGATTCTCCTGTTCGGGGTCCATTTTCCTAGAAGCTTCAAGTCATCTTTTAACAGCTCTAAAATCTCAATGGCCTTGTTAAGGTCTTCTATGGCCTTATCTGGCTCGCCTTTGGATCCCCAAGCAAGTCCGCGGATACTATAGGCTCTGGCCAAAGAATTTCTCATCTCTGGAGTCCAGTTGCCTTCTGGCTCTAACTCGTTTTTCAATTTCTTCCCAATCTGGATGCCCTTGTTAAGGTCTTCTATGGCCTTATCTGGCTCGCCTTTGAATATCCAAGTATTTCCGCGGTTATTATAGGCTCCGGCCAAATCATTTCTCATCTCTGGAGTCCAGTTGCCTTCTGGCTCTAACTCGTTTTTCAATTTCTTCCAAATCTGGATGGCCTTGTTATAGTCTTCTATGGCCTTATCTGGCTCGCCTTTGGAACTCCAAGCAAGTCCGCGGATATTATAGGCTCCGGCCAAATCATTTCTCATCTCTGGAGTCCAGTTGCCTTCTGGCTTTAACTCGTTTTTCAATTTCTTCCAAATCTGGATGGCCTTGTTAAGGTCTTCTATGGCCTTATCTGGCTCGCCTTTGGACCTCCAAGCATTTCCGCGGTTATTATAGGCTCCGGCCAAATTATTTCTCATCTTTGGAGTCCAGTTGCCTTCTGGCTTTAACTCGTTTTTCAATTTCTTCCAAATCTGGATGGCCTTGTTAAGGTCTTCTATGGCCTTATCTGGCTCGCCTTTGGACCTCCAAGCATTTCCGCGGTTATTATAGGCGCTAGCCAAACCATAATTCATCTCTGGAGTCCAGTTGCCTCGAGGGTCCAATATCAATTTTATGTCTTTAAAAAGAATTATCACCTGGGTATAGATTTTTATTTTCATTATCAAATGTTCAGCTATTAGACGACCATCATCCAAGCCAAATGCGAAATTGAGAAGGCTCTTTGAAATATCAAGTGGCTCCAATACAATCCTTGACTTTTTCCATAATTCCAAAAAATTGGCAGCAACATATATGACCCCAGGCTCTTTGCTGCCATCTCTCAAATCTTCAATAAATTGAGATACTATGGCCCTTGCGTGATTGCTTACATTCTCTTTCCAAAGCGCCCTTATGGTCTGGGCAATCTCGTCATGGGCCAAGGATATGACTCGGCCACGGGGTGTGTTAATGGACGATAACAATCCCTGAAGGTCCTTGAACATGATAAGAACACTAAGGCTCAAGTCCTCCTCAAATATGAGATATGGCAATTCTTCCTGGGTCAAAGGCTCTGGGCAAAGAGACAATGTCACCAAAAGCCCTTTGAGCCGGTTGAAAAAACTTGAAGGATACAACTTCTCCAAGGCCTTTAGATGGAACTCATGCAACTTTGAGCCTGATGGAAGGTCTTTTATGTCCTTTTGCTTTAACTGGCCTTCCTGAAGGAGACGCGATATGTGGCCCACATAGAGAAAGCGCCTCTGACCCTTCTCAAGTATTTGTGAGCAAAGGTCATGACTTGGGCCGATGTCTTTAAGAACACTCCTTACATATCCTTTAAGGAGCTCCACGTTCTTTTGGTGTTCGGGCGTAACCTCCAGCTCATTGGTAACTGAAGCCCCTGCCAGCCTCTCGTTAATCCACTGCGGAGTCTCTTCTTTTACGCGGCACGTCACCAGAACAAAGGCATCTTCTGAAAGGTCTTCGACCTTGGGCAAGTAACTCAAAATGCTTGCTTCATTTCGCTCTGAAACCGGAATTTCGTCTAGGCCGTCTATGCACACCAGAACCCCACTCTTATGGCTGTATTTTTTGTGAATATCCACCCACTCATTCAGCCACCTCGAAAAGGCAGAGCCAAGATCTTCACTTTCCACAGGAAGAGACGGCAAATCCTTTTGCAAAGGCTCAACAAGACGATTGCCTGATGCATCCCTGTTTATTAGCTCATCCAGCTCAAAGACAAAGGCCTCCTTCTTGTAACGGTAAAAGGCATTTATGTGAAACTTCACCACATGAAGGTCAGGGGCCCTCATCTTGCCCTTCTTGTTTTCGTAAAGGGCCCTTACAAATACACTCTTCCCCATGCCTGCGCCCATGCGGAGCAAAAAGACGCCTCTTCCATGCTCCTGCATGGAATCTTTGAGCCAGTCTCTCAGGTACACGGGATTTTTGAAATCCCTGAGGCTGATGTTTTCCAGAAATTTTCGTATCTCCGACTGAACCAAGGGATCCTTAACGGTGGCACCTTCTGAAACAGGCACGATTGCGCTTGCACCTTTAGGTTCAAGACCGAGAAAAGCCGGTTTTTCCATATTGAATGCCCGGCTCATCTTGTGCCCAAAGCCATAGTCCAGCAAATAGACCTTGGATTTCTGAATGGCATCCAAAAAGAAAATGTCCTGATAGGAGCAAATACGACACTTCTGGAGCCTGACAAAGGGCATAAGCTCCAGCTCCTGCCCATCGTCCCGTTTTAAAACGAGGGGGAAGATTTCTTCTTTGTGTAACCGGGCCGATTGCGATTGGTGATGAATTCTTATGTTGCCATGTCCTGTAAACTCCACTCCAAGGCTCTTACAGAAAAGACGGTAAGCCTTGTGCCACTCATGAAGTTCCATAAGTGCCTTTTTTAAAAGTTTCAAGTTTTCAAAAAACTCGCCTTTTAATTCCTCATCCTCCTCCCAGGCCAAAGCGCCATGTCCTATGTGCTTGTTCCTCCATCCGGGCACACCTTTAAGGGCTTTTAACACCTCTTCTGAAAAGAATCTGGGCATGGAAAAGTCATTGGCCTTCTTCTCAAATTCTTCCAAGATGCCCATCCAAGAACCAAAGGATAAGGAATTTTCAAATAAAAAACGAAACACTTCGGAAAATTCTCCATGGTGAAGCCCTTCATGCCTTGCCCACGAAAGCCAGATGCTTGAGACATACTTTGTCAGCACCTCAAAATTGTCCTTTAAAAGAAGAAGGCTTCCATAGACCCTCCCCTTCTCGAGCATCTCCTTAAGCCGCATGTAATCAAAGGCTATTGGTGAAGGGACCTCGTCAAAGGCAGGGGGAAACCATAAATCCTCATCACTGGCATAATCCTTTACCCAGGAAATATTCTCTTTTCTGGCCGTAAAGGGATTGCCCTTGGCACAACCAGGGCAGAACCAAACTCCTGTATCCTCGGCCTGCTCGAGAATGGAATTACATTTGGGGCAAACTGGTCCTGACATTATCATTTCTCCATTGTCTTTTTCATAGAACCAAGTATTTCTTTTGCGCGAGAAAGTGCCTCTTCTTCGGTCTCAAAGTTTACGCCGCTATCTACCAATTTCTCTATAACTGCCTTCTGGATACGGCCTATTTCGGGACCGGGCTTTATTTGCAAAATCTCCATTATGAGCTTGCCACTGACTACCTTTTTGAAATCTATCTTGGCAGACTGTTGATTGAGGAAGGTATCCCGGGCCTCCTCAAAGGTTTTTGTCATGATTTCAACCATCCTTGACGTGTCATCCTTTATGGAAATTCTTCCTTTAACGTCTGCAACACTCAGAAAATACAGTTCCTCAACAAGGTCTAATCCTTTATCCATCATCAGCTTTAACACCGAGTTTTTGGCCCTATTCCAGGCCCTTTGGACCTTGTTTTCACTGGTAGAGACGATACGGCTGTAAACCCTTTGCAAAAAGAAGTGATGATTACCAATGAGCCACTTGATGTCAGAGATATCCTGATTGGAAAAGTTGAGCATCTTCAAGACAGGCTCTACCTTCTCACTACCCTGCTCTTCGTGTCCGATGAAGCTGATCTTTGTCTCTGAATCTTTGACTATCTCTTGTCTGGTGTCTGGCTTGGCAATGTCATGAAAAATAGTTGCCCACTTGAGCCTTATTCTGCTATCCTGTGGCAAATTTTCGCCAACCAAAAGGAGGTGGTCGAATACGTTTCCTTCCAAATGGTAGGGAGGACCCTGCTGGCACTCTTTGAGCCTGCTTATGTCTGGAAGCAATTGTTCCAACAAACCAAATCTATCGAGCTCCCTTAAAAATTCATCAACCCTTACCGAAGCTAAAATCCTATCAAGTTCACTTTTAATCCTTTCAATTGGACAATTCTTTATTGTGGATGCAAGCTCTTTCACTGTCTGTTTCTCCTCTTGATCAAAGCTAAAGTCAGTTTCAAAAATGAAACGTAATGCCCGAAGCATTCTGACAGGGTCTTCATTGATTCTATCCTTGGCGTTTCCTGTAAATCTTATGACCTGTTTTT
>JALWYS010000160.1 GCA_027003115.1 Deltaproteobacteria bacterium
TTCTTTGCCATTTGCTTTTCTCCTTTCACTGTTTTCTTGTTACTTCAAACAGCGAAGGCGAACAATACACGTTGTCGAAAAAAGGGGACCACCTCATCCTTCGCCTTTCCAATCCCAGGGCAAAGTACCGCATAATCACGGAACCTCATGTATTTTTTCTGCACACCTGAAAGAGCTATTCCCCAATAATGGGCTAATTACGCTTCGGAAACCGTTGAGTTTTTCCATACCTTCATGGGCTTTGGTGTGATAGTAAGGCGTCTTTCCTCCATCTGTTCAATCATAATGATTAGGTAGATGATATCGTTTCTATAGAAGAAGAACTAGCTAGCAAACAAGATGCCAGGATAATGTTTTTTTCTATTGAAAAAACTGGGAGAATCTAAGGCAAAAAAGCCCTTGGTATGGACATCTTTGGAAAGAATTTTCCCTTAATGGAAAATGTTTTCCAGAAACGGAAAATTTGTTCCGTTAAATACAAAGGCCAGATTTTTTTAGATACCGTTTTACCCGGGTTATGCAGCTTGTAAGTTTGCCGAAAATGCGAGGTAGAGGGCACGCAGACGTACTTTGGTACTTCAAGTGTGCGACAACAAAGCAAATTCGGTAAAATTGCGAGCCTCTTGTGGCTTCAAATGCCTGAGGATTTATCACGGATTGAACTTCACCTTTTGGGTGAAGGTACAACGGGAAGCATTACATGTTAACTATGCAATAATTCTATGAAATTACTTTTTTCAGGAATTTGAAGTGCATAATCCGGGTTTTATATTTCACACTCCAAGCCGGGAAATTTATTTACGCGGTTTTAGCAGAGTTACCAGCTTGTTCTTGACAAGCCTTCTGAAACATGTTGAATTATGATGAAGAAATATTTATGCAAATGGGGCATCGAAAGGAGATGGAGGCATGAAAATTAAATGTTTTTTTGCTTTTTGGGGTGTGGCATGTTTGTCTTTGCTGGTTTTTCTCGGGACCGCAGGAGCTGATATTCCCAACCACTTTAAGAGCACTGACGGCGATTCCAACTTCATACAGGTGGGGGGAGCACTTAATGATGGATGGTATTTTGGTGTCTTTGATTATGGGGATTTGAACAACCGTCATGATTTGTTGGTAGGCAATAGAGGCAGCTCGAGCGCACAGTTTAAGATTACTGGATCAGAAGGAAGCTATACCCTGACGGTTACGTCAGGCCCATTTTATTATGGAGAGTCCGATCCCAGAAACTCCATTAATATTGGCCCCACTCCTGATTTCGCCTTTTATTTTACAAACACTCCCGAAGTGGATACAGACTTTCATATTACCTCCTTAGGTGGCAGCAATTATTTGTTCGAAAGCAGCGAGGGAGGCAGCGTGACCGGGGCAGACCTGACGGCTGTGCCCATTCCTGGTTCTTCTGCCTTGCTGTTATCCGGGCTCATCGGTCTTGTAGCCCTTGGAAGCCGCAGGAAAAACAAGGAATAAGGCGGGTTTAAAAAGCAAAAAACAAAAAGGCGCCAAGGTTTAAGACCCTGGCGCCTTTTTGTTTTCCAATTTTGGTGTTCCTCGTCTTTCTAATGCCATTTCTCCTTCAACGCCTGCGCCAGTGCCCTTGCTTGGGGATCAAGCTTTTGCTTCATGGCCTTTACAAGATACTCTTTCGCCTGATGGATCTTGCCAAGCTCATGGGCTACTGCTGCGCAGTGCAGCAGTATTACGCCCTGGTCAGGGGCCTCACTCAAGGCATCTTGTAGGTATTGCCATGCCGTATCAGGGTCGCCGGCTTTATATTCCACCCAGCCTGCTGTATCCAGAAAATTTGCATTCTTGGGATGTTTTGAGATCACCTCCGTTATCATCTCCTTGGCCTTGTCAAGGTCATTGGGACCCTTTGAATTTTCAGCCATAAGATAGGCAAGGTTATTGTAGAGTAGCGGTGATTTGCCATGGGTTTTGATAAGCGATTTGTAAATCTCTATGGCCTTGTCGTAGTTGCCGTCGTACTGGTAAAGAATGGCCAGATTCATGCCCTGAGACCAGGAGGGGGAACCCTTGTAAAGCCGTTCCATCTTGGAGATTGCCTCTTTAATCCTGTTTTGTTTAAGGTACAAAGCTGCAAGAGCCTGATACGGTGCGGGCCACTTTGGTGCGAGTGCTATGGCCCTGGAAAATGCCCTTTCTGCCTTGTCACTTTCTCCCTTAAGCTCAAGAACCGTTCCAAGGTGGTACTGTGCCATGGCTGAGTCAGGCCTTTTCTCTGCCTCCTTACGTGCGATTTCAAGTGCCCCTTCAAGGTCATTATATTTTATATGGGTCTGAATAAGCGCAGGTAGTGCCACCTTCCAGCCCCCCGTTGTTTGGTAAGCTTTTTCAAACCACTTAAGTGCGGAATCCCTTTTGTTCTGGACAAGCATCAGTCTGCCCATCTCCATGTAACCAAGTGGGATATCCGGTTTCAGTTTGCAAATCCGTTGGAAATACTCCTCAGCCTCTTTGTATCTCTTTCTTAGTAACTCGATCTCTCCCGCGCTTTTTAGGTACAAAATCTCCTTTGGGCTAAGTTCCAGGCCTTGTTCAAGAACGTCCAGGGCCAGGGAATAATTTTTTGTTAGAAGGTGGTATTTCACCAGCGCCATTCTAAGCCTTTTATCAGAAGGGTTTCTCTTTAGCGCATTTTTCAAGGTATCCCCTGCCATGGCCCTTTTTTTGTTGAGCATCTGACAACGGGCAAGAAGTATCTGGGCATCGGTATCCCTTGGATCCAATGTTGCTGCCTGATGTAGATGTACCTCTGCCTTGTCTAATTTGCGTTCATTTAGAAGGATTTTTCCAAGAAGGAGGTGCGCTCCAACGCTGCCCTGATTTCTCTTTAGCAACTCCTCGCAAATTCTTTTGGCATCATCCATCTTCCCCTGGCTTGCCTTGATGGAAGCCTTTGCAAGCATAACCCTTTCCCGTTCAGGCTGGCCAAGTTGTTCTTCCCTTATCCCGTTAAGGATCTTTTGCGCCTCCTGAAACTTTTTGGACAGGGCAAAGACCTCTGACAGTTTAAGTGCGGTCCCCACATCCTGTGGGTTTTTCCGATACAGGCCTTCAAGTATTTTTATGGCCCTGTCGGAATGGCCGTGCCTTAGGTGAAAATCCGCCTTTGCCTTCATCATTTTCGGCGTTTGTGGAAGCTTTTCATAAGCCCTTATGGCTTCATCAACAAGACCAAACCTCTCAAGCAGGCGTGCCTGCAGCAGCCTAAGCCTGCTGTTAGATGGTTGTGCCTCCACCATCTTCTGAAGCTCTCTGGCTGCTTCTGTCTTTTTCCCGTTTTCTGCAAGGTATTGGGCCTTGAAAAGATATGGATTCGGGTCCCTTGAATCGAGACCTTGCCACCTCTTCAAGGCCTCCTTCATTTTGGCAATATCGCCGGTCTGCTTGAAACAGATGCTTAAAAGCATGGGGACCTGCTTGTTATCGCTTTTAATCTTTCCAAGAATATTGATGGCCTCATTGTATTTGCCCTGAAGCATCAAGGCCCTGGCTCGAAGCAGGCTTAAACGCGGCTCAAACCCATCCTTTTTCTCTATTTTATTGAGATGTTCCAGGGCCTTGTCCCCCTGCTTTGCAGAAATGAGAAGAGAGGCCATTTCAATCCTTGCTTCGTCAAATCCAGGGTCCTTTGTCACCGTGTTTTGAAGGGCGCCGTACGCCTTTCTATACTCTTTGTTGGCGAGATACGCCTTTGCAAGGAGAAATGTTACTTTGGCGTTTTGAGGATCAAGCTGAAGGGCATTTTTGTATTCGAGTATAGCATGTATTGCATCCCCTTTTTCCATAAGGGCGTTGCCCCTTGAGATGAAATCCTTTACCTTTTCCTCTTTGTTGGTGCAGCTGACTAAAGAGATGGTAAGTAAGACAAAAACAAGGACTACTTTAAACGATCTTTTTTCTGCTAGTAAACGCATCCCAAAACCTCTTTCCCTTCTTTTCTTTATTCGTTGTTTTTGCCTGTCTGGACAGGATGTTAAACTTTTCTTCAAGGGAACGGTACCTGAAGCTCAAGGCAGTTATCTTCTTTTCAAGGTGCAGGTTTTTCTTACGCTCTTTTTCCAGCATCTCTTGAAGTAACAGTGTTGTCCTGTCCTTTTCCTCGGATTCCATTGCCTGAACCCTGATTTCAAGGGCCTCCATTCGGCCAAGCAGCTTTGTAAGCATGGAATCCGTGTTTACCCCCCCGCTTACTTCCCTTTCATGTACATCCCTGGCAGCCTCAGCCTTGGTTTTAACAGGGTCTTGTTTGTCTTTTTCAAACGGCCTTTGGGAAATCACAAGAAATTCGTTATCTGATGTAACCTTTTGGACCATTGCTTTGGTCACACTCTTTACTTCATCCGCAAAGGCATAGGTCAGGCAGGCGTCACAAATTGAGTTTATTATCCTGGGGATTCCTCCTGATAGTTCAGCAATTCGGTCTATGGCATCCTTTTCAAAAATGGCCTCTGGCGAGCTGCAGCCGGCGACTCTGAGCCTGTGCTGTATGTACGCCCCAACTTCGTTTTTGGACAGGGGGGAAAGGTGGTAATAAACCGAAATCCTTTGCGCCAGTTGTGCAAGTGAAGGGTTTGAAAGACGCTCCTTCAACTGAGGCTGGCCCACAAGCACAACCTGTAGCAGAAAGTCAGTGCCTATTTCGAGGTTAGACAGCATTCTAAGTTCTTCAAATGTCTCGTCTGGCAGGTTTTGGGCCTCATCCACCATAATCACACAACGTGTCCCCTGGCTGTACTGGTTTAAAAAATGCTGGGAAAGTACATCTACCAGGTCGCTTTTTGCCCTGGAGGGAGGCGAAAGTTCAAACTCTTTAAGCAGCATTTCCAGGAAGGCCTGGGGACTCAGGTTGGTATTGAAGAGCATGGCCACGTCCAGGGAATCCTTTACCTTTTCAAAAAGGTACTTGAGCAGTGTTGTCTTTCCTGCTCCAACATCTCCTGTCAGGGCAATAAACCCCACATTGTGGACCATGCCATATTCCAGATGTGTGAGAGCAAGATCGTGGATCTTGCTCATATAAAGAAAATCAGGATCTGGCGAAAGGATGAAGGGCCTTTTTTTAAGGCCAAAGTATTTTCTATACATATCAATTTATCTTGCAATCTTCCAAGGGCGTAATTGTTTAGTTCCAATTTCTGATTCAGAATCAGTAGAATTCGCTGTAGGCCATTGGTTCTTCCCATCTGGAATCGTTCAAGACGGTGCCCAGAAGTTTCTCCCTGGGCAGGAGATCCACTGCAGCCTTTATGTTCTTTGTGGAGGTATGGTCGGATCTTGCAACAAGTATTACACCATCTACGTATTCAGAAAAGACAAGGGGATCAGGGCATACGTTAAGTCCTGGAGTGTCAAAAATTATGTATCGATCCGGATATCTCAATTTGAGTTCCATGACAAGGGCCTCCATCCTGGGTGAGCCCATCACCTCTGTGGAATCGGGTATGACGCCACCTGCCGGAAGAACCGTCAGTTTCTCTATACCAGGGCATATTAAAATATCTTCCAGTTTGAGTCTGTTTTCAAAGTACTGCTTGAGTCCCGGGGTGTCGTTGCCAAGCCCCAGCATTTTATGAATGGAGGGTTTTCTGAAATCCAGATCCACCAAAAGGGTAGTCTGACGGGCATCCCTTGCAATGCTTACGGCAAGA
This sequence comes from Deltaproteobacteria bacterium, assembly GCA_027003115.1. GTDB lineage: Bacteria > Desulfobacterota > Dissulfuribacteria > Dissulfuribacterales > QOAL01 > JAADCZ01. Next base: position 5,676 of record JALWYS010000160.1, read on the forward strand.
TTCAAGGCTACGGTGCTCTTCCCTTCATCAGGGCCGAAACCGCTAATCTGTATGGCATTTTGTCCGGTTTTTCTGGTGAGTCTGAATATCCTGGTACGAAGAAGCTTGAACTGGTCGGCCACAGGATGCGATTCTTCAATGGAGAATATCTTGTTGTTCATGAATACATGGGCAGGAACATCAATAACCTTGGTTCTTGAATATATGGGCTTTGTTATTTCAGGACCTTCTTTTTTGCGGACTGGTTGATCCGCCCTGTTTTCTAATACGTCGCTAGCTGCACCTTGGGCCTTAGCCTTTTCGAGAGCCTTTTTTATTTTACTCATTTTATTTCTTTACCCTTTTTAGAATTTGTTTTTTAACATTCGTTACAGTTTGGCCTGAATGAGACGCATAAGTTTTGAAAAAAAGACGGAAATATCCATTACGAAAAAATGAAAGATTGCTATCACCAGTATGAAAGCCCCGGCAGCTGCCGCTGCCAGGATATTTTTCTGTCTTTTAACCCTTTCCTTTTCAGAAGGCGTTTCCATCCGTGAAATAACGGAAAGCACTGGCGCTCCCGTTATTTTCTCCAGTGTATCAGCTTCCCTGACGGCTGTATCATAAAATTCCCTGAGTGCGGCAATGCCAACTGAACAGCCAATGGCCAGTACCAGGCCTATGAGCATAATGGCAACCCTGTTAGGCTTATAGGGCCTTTCTGGGAGAAAGGCGGGTTCAACGATTCGGAAAGTTTCGCCAAGCTTGTTTTCCTCCATGCCTTGGGAGACTTGTGCAGTTAAAAGCTTTTGCTGGAGTTCTCCGTAGTGAAGCTTTGCATTCTTAATATCGGTCTCAAGCTCACTATACTGCTTGGCAACCTCAGGCATGGAGTGGAGCTTCTTGAACACGTTCTTGATCTGGGATTCCAGACGGGTCTTTTCTGCTTTAAGGGATGCAATGGAGACGCATATCTTGTCGTAGTCGCTCTTAATTGCAAGATAAGCGGGATTGGTGGCATCCCTTTTCATGAAAGACGACTCGTCTCCTTTGCGTGATTTAAGAGATGCAATCTCCTTTTTGAGCTGTCTTATCTCCCTTTCTGTTGATTGTACCTTGGGATATTTCTCCGAGTATTTTGATCTCAGGTCAGCAAGCTTAAGTTCCAGCTCGTGCAGGCGGGATCGTAGCTGTTCGAGGCCGCTGTCTCCAGAGGCCTGTTTTTCAAGAAGGGCAATCTCCCTGTTCTTTGCAAGAACAAGTGGATGTTTAGGAGAATATTTGGCCAGGAGCTGTGCCCTTTCCAGCCTTGCTTGCTGTAGTCTTTCCTCAGGGCTCAAAACCCTTTCATTTGAACCGGCATAGGGATCAAGGGAGGCGAGCTTGTTCCTGACCGACGCCTTCTGTTCCTCCAGTGACCTTATCTGCATGTTTATGTTGCTGATATCTGCATTGAGCTTTTCAAGCTTTTGCATGTTCAGATTGGTATATTCCGGTAGTTCCTCCAGGTGCTTTTTTCTGAAATCCGCAAGTCTGGTTTCCAGTTCATCAATTCTTGAGCGCACCTTTTTGAGCTGTTCTTCCAGAAACTTTGTTGTGCGGCGCGCATACTGCTCCCGGGATTCGAGATTTTTTTCCATAAAATAAGAGGCTATCTCATTGGTCACCAACTGCGCCTTCTTAGGGTCCTTGTCTTCATAGGACAAGGTGAAGGCAATGGTAAGAACCATTGGCCTGCTGCTGCCTTGTTTGTGTATCTCTGCATTTATTGGCTCAACTGCTATCCTTTGCCGTATTTTTTCAACGATTTCCTCTGTGGTCAGCTGGTTGCGCTTATCAGGTAAAAGATCGTATTTCTTGACAAGGTCCAGGATTCTTGAACGTGCCGTGACCTCCTGGGTTATTGTCTGTATTCTCTGCTCGGCGTAGCTGGTAACGGTAGAAGGAACAAGGTCCTTAGGAATTTGCTGACTTTGAATCAATATCGTGGCAGTGGACCGGTAGAAGTTTGGCAGGACCAGGCAGATAATTGCAGAAAGGGTCATTACTGCAATAAATGGCAAGATCAGTGACCATTTGCGCCTTTTTATAATGTTTTTTATTTCAAATAGCTCTTGACCTTGTTCCATTATGTTAAATCCTCCAAGTTAGTGGTTCGAAAACAATCTGGGATATCTGTAGGAAATTGACAGCCATCCCCTGTATCTTTGTATGTCGTAGTTGCTATGTTTCGTATCTTCCCTGTCGTATCGGTAAGAACCGCCAAGTTTTAGAGAAAGGTTGGGGCTTATTCTCCATTTAAGAAAAGGCTCAAACCTTATGTTGTTGTGGTCCACACTCCAAGGGCCGGTTTCATCGGTGGTATCGTAGCTTAAGCGCAGGTTGGTGGAAACGGTCTCTGTCAAGCGGTATCTGAATGTTACTCTGGCGTATGTCAGGTCGGTGCTTCTGGCCTCCACGGAATTGTAGTGTTCCCTGCCGGCAGTAGCGACTGTGGAGAAACGATCCGTCCATGAATTGTCTAGCTCGAAGTTGAATATGAACCCCCCGTCTCCGCTGGTTCGCTTTTCCCCGGCTGGAACAGCAATAATTTGGCCTGTGTTCGGGTTGAAATAATAGTTCAAATACCAGCTCTTGTATCTCGTCCAGGTGTACCTGTAACCACCTCCGAGGACAAAATAGGCGGTTTCGCTTAGTTCCCTTCTGTAATAAAGGCTTGATGAAACAGTTTTTACCGTGGAGGAATCCTTGTAATCTGCATAGTTGTAATTAATAAATAGACCAACTGTATTGATTGGGTCCAAGGCAAAGGCCGGGTCCAAATACACCTGCCAGGACCTTAAGTCGCTGTAAGGACCTTCTGGATAGTTACTGAACTGGGGCCCACCGCCGAGGGTCACCGAGAAGGTATCACTCAAGTTATACTGGCCAGATGCATCAAAGCCGTAACGATATCTTTTATTTCTGACTCCTGGCCTTCCGGCTGCCTCAAGTTCTTCCTCAAGGGTCTCGTCCTTGATGAAGTTTGCTTTCAGGCTCGTGAGGAATTTGGGATTCCAGTTATGTCGATACAGCAGGTTGTTGTAGGTATTGACCGTGTCAAGCCGTCCGTTGTCAAGGTATTTTTCCCCGGCAACAATGGAATCTAAGGAAAACAAGGTCTTTTCGGTTTTACCAAGTATTTGCAATCTGGGTTTTATCCGAGCAATAAAATCATCGATCTTGTTTTTGTGTGAAAACAAGATGTTGTCATTATATTCTGACATTGCTTCAATGCCAGGATTCAACGACCAGTCAGCAGCATGCCCGGCAATGGGCAAAAGGAAATAAATAAAAAGGGGTAAAAGGGTTAAGAGATTTCCTGGTCTTATTTTTGTGTTCGTAAACACCTTATGTCCAGGCTCATGGCACCAAAACAACATCACCCCTCTCTAACAAGATGTCCTGCTGGAGATTTTTCCCCTTTTTCACCTCGTTGTAGTTAAAAGGCAGGTGGAGCACCTTTCCCTTTCTATATCGGATTATTGATATACCGTCTTCATCAGCAAAAGTGGTAAGGCCTCCGGCAAGGGCCAGGGCTTGCAGGACGCTTAACTTCCTGGACACGTTAAACATGCCGGGTTTGGCCACCTTACCTATGACATAATACTGGAGACTTCCCAACTGAGATACTATTACCGTTGCACTGGCAGATGGGATATAGGCCTTTATTTTTTTTTCGACCAGGGATTTGATCTGGGCCGTTGTCTTCCCTGCAACTTCAATATCGCCTATCAAGGGAAACGAGACCTTGCCGTCAGGTCTTACAACCAGTTGCCTGGTAAGATCCTGTTCACCCCAAATGGAGATTTCAAGAACGTCTGCTGGAGCAATTTTATAATCATCAGCAAAACAGCTGCTTGCAAAGGAAAAAGCGCAAGCAAACAGGAAGATTAAAGATAGCATGGCTGTTGAAACTGGTTTCATTGTTCCTTCACCTCCACTCTTTTAATAACTCAATTTACCAACACGTTCCACTTTTTAGAATTCAATAACAGCAAAAAAGCAAAAAATATCTAAATACTTAATGCAATCAGTCAGAAAAAATTCAGCGCCCTTGCTGTAGTGGTTAGCGAAAAGATGAGTACTGTAAGGGCCAACCCGCCCCATTTTCCCCTCATTTCACCCACCAGGATTTCAAAGCTGAAAAACAGAATAACTATCTTTGAAGCCAGCATACCCAAGTGATGGCTGCGTACCTGCTCGTCCGGAAGTATCAACACAACAAGTAGTATAACAAGTATTAAGAAGTCCATGGTGCTGAATTTAAAGCCCTTTTTGCGTCTTGTCAGTTTCAAGGTTGCTATACTCAAAAAGGCCAGAAAAAGAAAGGAAAAATCGTATGCTGCTGCATAAGTGTGAGTTAACCAACCGGTCATATGGGCCTGGCCAAAATAGATGATAAAGGGGCCTATCAAATAGATGGTCATCCTTACTACCAGACCCGTTTTCATGTTCCTGAAAACAAGGGATAAGCCCAGCAAGACAATGGCAGCACCCGCAATGTAGGTCAGGTTTTCAGGTAGGTAGGCAGGTACGAACACGCTCAATACCAAAAGGGCGGGAAAGGTTAGTTTCAGTAAAAAGAAACAGACCCTTATGAGTATGCCCTTTTTCTTTAGCCTTATCAACTTTGCCTTAAGGTAATTATCAATGATATCAAAGCGTTTTATCGTGTAACTGCGGCGTTCAGAAACAGTGAAACCGGCAAGAATGAAGGCAGAAAAGAGAAGGAAAATCACAAACAGAAATAGATCCGACCAGGACCTGAAGAAAAGTCCAAAGATAATGAGAAGTGATTGAGCCATGTAGATGGAAAAGACAGCCTCTGTATGGGAGAGGCCAAGACGCATTAGCTTGTGATGCATGTGGTTGTTATCCGCAATGAATGGGGATTTGCCTTCAACCATGCGTTGAACCATTACGGAAAGCGTGTCAAGTATCGGAAGTCCAAAAAAGAAAAGGGGAAGCACAGGACTTAACCCCGGGCTTTCCTGGGTAAGCTTTAAGGCAAGTACGATTCCAGAATAACCAAGAAGCTGGCTTCCGGTATCTCCCATGAATACTGTGGCTGGATACGTATTGAACCTCAAGAAACCAAGAAGTACCCCAACAATTGAGACAGAAAAGAAAAAAACAGATGTCATTCCTGTCTTATAGGCAAGGTAGGCAATGCAGCAAAAGGCCATGAAGCATATTCCACCTGCAAGTCCATCTAGTCCGTCTGCAAGATTGATGGCATTGGTTACGCCTATGATCACCAAAAATGTGAGGACAAAAGATGCCAGTTCCGTAAGGCAAAGGTGCGCAGGTATGATGTCTCCAAGTGTGACTATGCTTACCTTTCCAAAAACGATTATGATTAGGGCAGCCGCAATCTGACCGGCAAATTTGCTCCTGTAGCCAAGGCCTTTCATGTCATCCAGTAGTCCAAAAAGGACGATGGTGCCCATGCCAGCAAGGAAAGGAATAACGAAGTTGTTTTTAGGATAAAAGGCAAGGGCGGTAACAAAGACACCAATGGCCATTGCAGCCCCGCCAACCCGGGGCACAGGCTTTTGGTGAACCTTCCTGGCTTCAGGGATATCCACGAAATGGAGCCTGGTCGCTAATTTTGTAAATAGCGGAACGAGGGCGATGGTGATGAAAAGAGAAAAGAACAATGTGGTCAAAAATAGCGACATGATTATCTTGCGGGGACCAGAAACTTTTTTTCAACAAAAACGAAATGCACCCAACTTTATCGTTGAGTCTGCCATGTCGGTTTGCGTATTCCACGACAGTAGTTAAAAAAACCAATCATACAAGCCCAGTTGAGGAGAATGAAATAATATGGAACATAAAATAACAAATTTTTTTTCTCTTTCTTTGCTAATATAAAACCATATAGTCCCATTAAATAGAAAGAAAGTTGCAAAAATAACAAAACCTGAAACCAAAATTGAGATAAAAGAAAAAAATTAAAAAGAAATGCAAAAAACATTGGAACCCAGCAAAATACTCGACAAAATTTATGAACAAAGAACTGATAGGCAGCAAAACCGTATATTGGATTAAGATATTTCCAATAAGTAAAGAGTGAAGTAACGTTGCGCGTCGCTATCCTGGTTCGCATTTTATATTCACTGTTATGAGATGTCGTAGATATCTCTTCAATAACAATTGATGGATCAAAGATTACTCTGTATCCTGACATGGCCACATTAAGCGGATTAATCAAGTCCTCTGGAACATCTAATGGAATAGACCTAAAGAGTTCTCGGCGAATTGCATAAGTAGTCCCACTAACTACAATATTAGTCCAAAAGCGAGCCCCATGAATGCGAAGGAAGCGTTCATATTTCCAGTATAAACTTTGCCCTTTTTCTATGGATGTACCCCCTCTTAGTTCTTTAAATTTTAGATCTACTGCCACAGCGCCCACCTCAGGGTCCTTGAAGTTTGAGACTATTTTCTTGATTGTGTCAGGGGGCCATTTACATGTCGCATCTGAAAAAATTACTATTTCAGACGTAATTGTAGGCACAATGTCGTTCTCCATGGCAGCTTTTCCTCTATTCACAGGAAAATCTACCAATCTAACTCTTGGATCTTTAAATTGACTTGCTATTAGTGCGGTCCCATCAGACGAGCCATCATTGGCGATAACAATTTGAAAGTCATGATAGTCTTGAACTAAAATATTTTTGATTTTCTCATAAATATGCTTCTCTTCGTTAAAGGCAGCCACAAAAACAGTAACTGAAGGGGTTATCTCTCCTTTTGCCCACATTCTTGGGTACTTTCTTGATAAAATATACATTAAAAAAGGGTGACCGATATATGTATAAATTACAAATGAAATGCAGAATAGGATCAAAAATGCAAGCATTTTTTTGTTAAATTGGATTTTTTAAAAAAAGTTCATTGAAATCATTCAGACTGCCACATTTAAATATAATTTGTTATATTCTTACATAATCTTGTGCCTGTCGCGACCCGCGAGATTGTATACCATTTTGACAAATAACTCTGGTTTCTTTTTGCGCCATTTTTTCAGGCATTCAATAGGTGTAATATGTCCTAGCGCTCTTTGCGGTATGTAGTGGTTATAAATCTGCATATATCTTTTGAGCGTGGTTGCTAGATCCTCGGAATCCCTAAAATGGGTTGTGGCAAGAATATCCTTTATCCGACTATTGAACCTTTCTACCATCCCATTGGTCTGAGGGCGTCCAGGACGAATAAGCCTGTGCTCAATGTTGTGTTTTTTGCAAACTTTATCAAATAAATGGTCTCCACTAGGACCCTTTTCCCCATGGGCCGTAAAGCGATCTGTAAATTCCTTCCCATTGTCTGTAAGAATTTTAGAAATCTTGAAGGGAGCTTTCTTTATGAGCCTTTTCAAAAAAGCAGTGGCAGATTTTGCAGATTTGTCGCATAAAATCTCTAAGTATACCCAACGGCTGGCTCTATCTATTGCAACAAATAAATATTTC
>JALWYS010000161.1 GCA_027003115.1 Deltaproteobacteria bacterium
TTTCTGATAACGCACCTGACTTTGGCGCTGCTTCAGACGGAGACGGTGACAGGAATATGATCCTTGGGCGGAAATTCTTCGTCACCCCGAGCGACAGTCTTGCCATCATCTCCTCTAACCATGCCTGCGCACCTGGTTATAAAGAGGGCCTTAAAGGCGTTGCCAGGTCAATGCCCACAAGCTGTGCGGTGGATCATGTGGCAAGGGATCTCAAAATATCTTGTTTTGAGACGCCAACGGGTTGGAAGTTCTTTGGAAACCTCCTTGACGCCAACATGATCACCCTTTGCGGAGAGGAAAGCTTTGGTACAGGCTCAAACCATATCAGGGAAAAGGATGGGATATGGGCTGTACTATTCTGGCTGAATATCCTTGCAATAAAGAGACAGCCGGTTTCAGAAATAACCAGGAATCACTGGCTAAGATATGGCAGAAACTACTATACCAGGCACGACTTTGAAGAGGTGGATAGAGACGGCGCCACACGGCTCATGAAACACCTTGAAGGGCAGCTTGCCAGCCTTTCTGGAGTCGAGGTTTACGGGCGGAAGGTCAAGATTGCAGACAACTTCTGCTACCATGACCCGGTGGACGGCTCTCAAAGCTGCAATCAGGGAATAAGGATAATTTTTGAAGACGGCTCACGCATCGTTTACCGTCTGTCTGGAACTGGCACAAAGGGTGCTACCATAAGGATATACATTGAGGGCTACACCAGGGATAAAGGCAGGATGGATGAAGACACCCAGTCTTTTCTGTCCCAGCTCATAGACCTTTCAAGGGAGCTTTCAAAAATAAAGGAATTTACAGGCAGACAGGATCCTTCAGTAATAACCTAAGTGCTAATCTTTGTTTGGCCAAGACTGTCCGCTAATCAAGCCCAAGTTCTGCCATAAGACTTTGAACGTCCTCGGTTTCTTTCTTTTCAGCTGGACCGTCAATCTCCTGCCCATTTTCAAGAACATCATCCACATGCTCTTGTATGCCCTTTGAGTCTACATTTTTTTGTGGGATCAAGCGGATGAACTCGGTTTTTTCAAGGTTCATCTCCACGTAGAAGGGATTTCTATTCTCGGTTCGAAAGGCGATTTTTCTGCACTCTGGCTTGTCCAACATGGTTGCAACAGAAAGGGTTATGGCTGAGGAGATGTTTATGGCTTTTGGCTGGTTGTTGTTGGCGGAAAGGCCGTATTTGGTTTCTATTTTTTGCCTGGCTTTTCCTATGACCTGGTTCATTATCTCGCCAACGTAATTAACCACCTCATCCGAATTGGCATCCTTGGAAATTTCTTCTTTTGGCAGCCCCATAAAGGACATGGCCTTCGTATATATTTCAAGGGAGGCATCCTTGGAAAAATTCATGATGAAAAGACCGGAATAGTCCCCGGAAAACTGGACAAAACCGCCAAGATCTGGCTTAAGACTGATGGATGGAACATCCTGAAAGGTTTCTGCATACTTAACCGAGGCTCCAGTTGAGGCCTCAATCACCTCTTTAACTGCTGTACAAAATATCTTTGCCACCTTGTCCACGGTTTTAAGAGATTGTTCTTGCATGGTAACCCCCAAAAGTTTTTCACAAGGCGGCGTAGAAAAATTTTTTTTCAAAAATTTTCACTCACAGGACTGCTCATCATCGTCCTGGAACTGTACATCGGCAGTATCCATTTCCCACCGCCGCCTTTCATTGACATAGCCAAGTCCTAGCGCAGCAGCTGCACCAAGCAACAGGCCACAAAAACCGGCAAAGACCCAAAGGGAGGAACCGCAGTCTCCATGGTCTTCCGGTTTAAGCTCTTTATGACAGTATCGGCAGATCACTGCATCTTTCTTAATTCTTTCCTTGCAGTAAGGGCAGATCTTTCCAAACATTTTTTCCTCCTGTCATGGGCTTCTGTTAATCTCTACACAATTCTATTTCTTTCTTATACCAGACAAAAGACCCTTTGTATTCAAGGCAAATAGGATAAACCTCAACACCTTTTTCGATTACGTGATAAAAGGTTTCATAAAAGGCCGGATCTGTCCGGCCGTTTGCGTCAAAACACGAAACGTTCGGGCAAAATATGAGAAAAACCACTGCCGACCTTGAACCCTTCTCCACCATATCAGCCAGCTCAAGGAGATGCCGCCTGCCCCTTTGGGTGGGTGCATCTGGAAAAAGGGCCTTTCCATTCTTTTGAAGGGTGCAACCCTTAACTTCTATGTATATCTTTTTGCCCTTTTCAATAAAAAGCAGAAAATCCAGTCTGCTTTTTCCCACTTTTACCTCTGGTTGTAAAGAAAGCACCCTCCCAAAAGGGGATATCTCCTTATCATTAAAGATCAAGGAGGCAATGGCAGAGTGAAAACCGGAATTAACCAGCACCCACTTACCCATTGAACGGGCCGCTATAAGGTCCCATCTTGTTTTCCTTTTTGGATTTTTCCCCCGTTTTAGAAGTACCTCGTTTCCCTTGAAAAGGAGCTCCGTGAGTCTTCCAGGGTCCCTTACGTGTACCTTTAGTTCCTCGTTGGTGTTCGGGTCCTGGCAGATGCCAAGGAACCTGTTTGGCCGTTCAAGAAAAATGGCCCTTTTGTCCCATGAAATCTCAAGAAGCCTTTTCACTAGCCCTTTTCTTTTCTTCTGCCTCTGAAAGCCTTAGATAAAGTGGGGTAATGGAAATTGGGTCATTCGGAGGCACACCTTTCTCGCGCCTTGAAAGGGCCAAAAGTCCGCAAAAAAGGGGCCTTGGATGCCAAAAGGGCTCTGGAGCAAAAAGGGCCCTTTCCCCGAGGATTCCTGAAATGCTTTGCCTGTAACTCAAAAGCCCTGGGCCAAGAAAAAGCACCCTTTCATGTGAAGGAAGATGTGTAGGGAGTTCTTGGGGTTTTACCACGAGATAATCAGACACCCTTTCAAGAATTCCCTTGCCCTCATTCCTGTAAAGGGCCGCATAGAGCTGACCCCTTCGTGCGTCCATCAAAGGGCAGATTACTGGAGCAGGAGAAAGAAGGCCGTTTTGGGCTATAACGTCAAGGGTTGGCACACCAAAAAGGGTGGCACCTGTTGAAAGACAAAGGCCCTTTGCCGTGGCAAGGCCTATTCGAAGGCCTGTGAAGCTTCCGGGCCCGAGGCTTACCGCAACCTCAGTGACATCTTCCCAGGAGCACTCTGCCTCTTCCATGAGAAGCATGATGGATTTAAGAAGCCGCCTTGAGTAGGTGCTCCTTGAACCGATTATGAGCTCGCCCCTGGTCTGGTGGTCGGAAATAATGGCCACTCCCCCAGTGAAACCTGATGTCTCTATAGCAAGCAGGGTCATGATCAGGGTTTTGGCACAGACGGTATAAGCCCCAAGAGCCTTGCAATGTCATTGTAGAAGACAAGGAGCATCAGGGAGCCCAGGATAAAGAGCCCTATCTGCTGGGCTATTTGCATCTGCCTCGTGGTGAGAGGGCTCCCCTTTATGGCCTCTATGGCAAAGAAGAAGAGGTGGCCGCCATCTAGAACGGGAATTGGCAGAAGGTTCAGGATGGCAAGGTTGATGCTAAGGATGGCCATGAAGTAGAACAGGTTCAAGAGCCCCTGCTGGGCCTGCTGGCCAGCCATCTGGGCAATCATTATGGGCCCTCCCAGGGTGGAAAGGGGAACCACCCGTTCAATGATCTTTATAAAGCCCTCCCAGGTAAGCTTGGTAAGTTCCCAGGTCCTTTGAAATGACATAAAAAAGGCCCTTAGGGGGCTAAGCTTCTCTATCCTTATGTTTCCAGAGGCTGTGACTCCAATGAGAGGGACCTTGACCTCCTCTCCAAAGATATTTTTGAGGGTACTTATCTGGGGTTTTACGCGCACCTGGAATATCCTATCCCCCCTTTTGACCTTGAGGATTATTTCCTCTGCGTCACTTGCCTTTATGAGCCTTGAGACGTCCTCCCAGCTATCCACCTCCTTCCCGTTTACCGACAGGAACATGTCACCCTTTTGAAGGCCCGCCTTTGCCGCAGGCGATGCAGGCTTTACAGAACCTATCTCGGGCTGGAGAATGGGGTTTCCATAGACAAGAAGGATGAGGAAAAATATTATTTGAGCGAGTAAAAAGTTTGCAAAGGGGCCGGCAGCAACCACCAGTGCCCTTTGATATACTGGCCTGTGGGAGAAGGCCAGATGGCGTTCCTCAGGCGATATCTCCTCGTTTGGTGCCTCACCAAGCATCTTCACAAAGCCACCAAGGGGTATGGCTGAGATACAGTAGTCAGTGCCGTTTTTTACGATTCCCCAAAGCCTTGGCCCAAAGCCTATGGAGAACTTTAGCACCCTTATTCCGAAAAGGCGTGCCACAGTAAAGTGGCCAAGTTCGTGAAAGAAGATGAGTCCGCTTAGAACAAGTAGGAACGACCAAAGGGTTGTCATAAAATGTGCCTCAATCGAAAAGTCCTGTCTTTTCCTGGGCCTTAAGCCTTGCAAGGGCATCTGCTCTCAAAACGTCATCAAGGCTCTCCATTTCCTGGCCTCCGAGCTCATTAAGGACTTCGGAAATAATCTCGGAAATCTTGAGGTAAGGAATCTTCCCTTGGAGAAATGCCTCCACTGCCACCTCGTTTGCAGCGTTTAGAACTGTTGTGGCGGTTCCTCCCATCTCAAGGGCTTTGAATGCCAGGCCCAGGCAGGGAAACTTTTCCATCTGGGGGGCTTCAAAGGTAAGAGGCCCCATGCTCACAAGGTCAAGGGAGGGGAGATCAAGCTCCATCCTGTCTGGCCAGTAAAGGGCATAGGATATGGGCACCCTCATATCAGGGATACCCATCTGGGCAATTATGGAACCATCTATATACTCCACCATGGAATGGATTATGGACTGGGGATGGACAACCACCTCTATCCTTTCAGGCGGAACCGAAAAGAGCCAGCGTGCCTCAATGACCTCAAGGCCCTTGTTCATCAAGGTGGAGGAATCAACAGATATCTTTGCCCCCATGGACCAGTTAGGATGCGCTACTGCCTCTTCCGGGGTGATGGAGGAAAGCTCCTGAGTGGGCTTTTCCCTGAAGGGGCCTCCCGAGGCGGTAAGTATTATCTTTTTTACCATGGAGTCCCTGTAGCCCTGGAGACACTGGAATATGGCAGAGTGTTCACTGTCAATGGGAAGGAGGTTCACCCTATGTTTTTCAACAAGCTTCATGACAAGGGGGCCTGCAGCCACCAGGGTCTCCTTGTTAGCAAGGGCAACGTCCTTTCCAGCCTCTATGGCAGTAACAGTTGGTATTAGACCTGCTGCCCCAACCATGGATGAAACCACAAGGTCCGCAACAGCCATGGATGCGAGCTCGTTATAACCGTCCTTTCCCCAAAGGATATTAACAGAGGTATCAGAAATCATCTCCTTGAGCCTTTGGGCAAGCTCCTCTGTCATAACAGCAACCTTCAAGGGGGAAAACTCATCTATCTGTTTTGCAATAAGCTCAAGGTTTCTTCCAGCGCCAAGGCCCACGATTTTGAGTCTTCCCTTGGAGCGCCTTACTATATCGCAAACGCTTTTTCCAATGGAGCCTGTTGAACCAAGAACAACTATATGTTTTTCTTCATTCATAAAAAAACCTTCTTAAAATAAAAACTAACCCATGTAAAAATTGCCCTCGCTGAAGTAAAGGACCCAGAAAAGTACTGGGCCTGCTAGAAGAAGGGCATCAACCCTGTCAAAGACGCCCCCGTGGCCAGGAAGAAGACTGCCAGAGTCCTTATGGCCATAGGCCCTTTTTACTATGGATTCCACAAGATCCCCCACCTGGCTTACCAGGGCCAGAAGAACTGCGAGGGGAACAAGGAGTCTGAGGTCAAAAAAATTGAAAAAAAGGGCCCAGGAAAACACGGCGCCTAGGGCGCTGAAAAAAAGGCCTCCAATAGCCCCTTCAACGGTCTTTCCCTTGCTGACTGAAGGGCAGAGCTTCCTTTTTCCAACTGCCTTCCCAATGTAATACGCGCCTGTATCCGCAGCAAAAACCACTATGAGAAGAAAGAATATCCACTCCCTGCCGTAGGGCATGTATCTTATTAGTGCTATGAGGCCTGAACAAAGACCTATGTAGGCGGCGCCAAAGACAAGGTTCATAAGGGAGGCCAGGGGATTTTTGAAGCTTGAGTAGGCAAAAAGCGTCACCAGGGCCGAGAAAAAAAAGACCAGAAAAATGCCAAAAAGGACGTGGCTTTCCTGCCTGAAGTAAACGGCAAGAGTTGGGGTCACAAGGCCCATGATTATTCCCATTGCGCAAACGAATGGTCTGGAAGGAAAGGCCATCTTGTAATATTCAAAAAGGCAGAGGAGGGAGACCAAAAGGATTAGAGCTGCGAAAAATGTATGCCCACCCCACAAAAGCCCGGAAAGAACCAGGGGAAGAAGGATGAGGGCTGTCAGGACTCGCTGCCTGTGCATCTTAAGAGTATCTGCTCACTTGTTTTACCAAAACGGCGCTCCCTCCTGGAAAAGTCACGCAGGGCCTTAAGGAGCTCCTTTTTGTCAAAATCAGGCCACAGGGTGTCAGTGATGTAAAATTCACTGTAGGCTGCCTGAAAAAGAAGAAAGTTGCTGAGCCTTTGCTCACCGCTTGTACGAATTATTAGATCCGGGTCAGGGATATCTTTGGTGTAAAGGAAAGAGGCAAAAAGCTCCTCGTCTATCATTGAGGGGGACAAGTTGCCTTCAAGGCACTTTTCAGCGATCCTTCTTGCCGCTTCTGCAATTTCGCTTCTGCTTCCATAGCTTAAAGCCAGGATAAGCTGCATCTCATAGTTTCTGGAGGTCTTTTCCATGGTCTCAAAGAGAAGGCCTCTAACCCTTTCAGGAAGCCTGTCCAGCTCGCCTATTGCCCGAAGACGTATCCGGTTTCCAAGGAGCTCGTCTACCTCCCTTTGAAGATATTCGTAAAGGAGATCCATGAGTGCTTCCACCTCTTCCCTTGGCCTAGACCAGTTCTCTTTGGAAAAGGCATAGAGGGTAAGGTAGGGAATGCCAAGTTCCCTGCAGGCAGTCACGATCTCCTTTACGGTCTTGGCTCCCTGCCTGTGGCCCATGATTCTTGGCAGGAAACGGCGCTTTGCCCAGCGCCCGTTTCCGTCCATGATTATGGCAAGATGACGAGGGAGATTGGCCGGCTTGTCAATGGATACGGTATAAGGGGATACGGTATTAGTCATCCGGCCTAGAACTCCATGATCTCCTTTTCCTTTTTGGCAAGAACCTCTTCAACCTGCTTAATGTGTTTGTCTGTAAGCTTTTGCACCTCGTCTTGAAGCTTGTACATCTCGTCTTCAGATATGGCCTTGTCCTTTTTCTGGGCCTTCAACTTTTCAATGGCGTCCCTGCGGACGTTTCTTATTGCCACCCTGCAATCCTCTGCCATCTTCTTGATGAGCTTCACAAGCTCCTTCCTTCTTTCCTCGGTGAGAGGAGGTACGCTCACCCTGATTATCTTACCGTCATTGGACGGAGTAAGCCCTAGATCCGAGGCAAGGATGGCCTTTTCAATGTCACCAAGTATGTTGTTGTCCCAGGGTTGAACAGTAATCAACCTGCTTTCTGGTACGGATATGGAAGCCACCTGGTTAAGAGGCATGGTGGTACCATAGTAATCAACTGTAATGCCCTCAAGCAGAGCCGCCGAGGCCCTGCCAGTCCTGACATGTGCAAGATCCTTTTCAAAGGCCTCTATGGCCTTGTCCATTCTCCTGTTGGCATCCTTTATGATATCGCTGCTCATCTTCTCCACCTCCTTGAAACAGGGACCTTACTCGGCAACTATCACGCTTCCAATGTCCTCACCGCACACTGCCTTTACGATGTTCCCCTCTTTTTGCATGTTGAAAACCATCACAGGCAGTTTCGCATCCATGGCCAGGGCTATGGCAGCCGCATCCATGACCCTGAGCCCCCTTTCCAAGACCTCTGAATAGGTAATGCGGGGGATTCTCACGGCATCCTTATTCTTGTAAGGGTCCTTATCATAAACCCCGTCTACCCGGGTTGCCTTAAAAAGTATCTCAGCGCCTATTTCAAGGGCCCTTAGGGCTGAAGCGGTGTCGGTAGTGAAAAAGGGATTTCCCGTTCCGGCTGCGAAAATAACCACCCTTCCCTTTTCCAGATGTTTGATTGCCCTTGGCCTTATGAAGGTCTCTGCCATCCTGCCAACCTCCACTGCCGAAAGGACCCTTGCAGGAATGTCTTTCCTTAAAAAGGCATCCTGCAAGGCAAGGCTGTTAATGACCGTTGCAAGCATGCCCATCTGATCGGCTGCAGCACGGTTCATCCCCTTTGCGGCACCTGAAACGCCCCTGAATATGTTGCCTCCGCCAACCACTAAAGCAAGTTGAACACCAAGATCCCTGGCCTTACCAAGCTCTTCTACCACCTTGTCCATGAATTCGGGGCTTATGCCATAGGGCTGATCCCCCATAAGGGCCTCGCCACTGAGCTTTATTAGGACCCTTTTATACCTGGCAGGCATGGCTGACTTTACTTCTCTCCGACCTGGTAACGAACAAATCGTCTGATGGAGATATTTTCACCCATCTTTGCAACCAACTCATTTAGAATATCCTGGACGGTGAGATCTGGGTTCTTCACATAGGGCTGCTCAAGAAGGCATATCTCCTTGAGATATTTCTCTATTTTGCCCTCTACAATCTTGTCAATTATGTGGTCGGGCTTTCCTGATTCAATGGCCTGCTTCCTGTAAATCTCCCTTTCCCTGTCTAGGACGTCCTGGGGGGCATCCTCCCTCTTTATGCAAAGGGGATTTGTTGCCGCTATGTGCATGGCGATGTTTCTGGCAAATTCCACGAACTGGTCTGTCTTTGCAACAAAATCTGTCTCACAGTTCACTTCTACCATGACACCAAGCTTGTTGCCTGCATGGATATAACACTGGACCACGCCCTCACTGGTAGCCCTTCCAGCCCTTTTAGCGGCAACTGCAAGGCCTTTCTGGCGAAGATAGTCCACTGCCTTGTCCATGTCACCGCCACACTCCTGAAGGGCCTTTTTGCAATCCATCATGCCGGCATTGGTCCTCTCCCTAAGTTCCTTGACCATTGCAGCAGTTATTTCTGCCATGATATTAATCCTCCGTTTGTTTTTTTTCGTATGTATTCAACCTTGCTTTTTCACACCCACAGGCCTGAAAAGACTTAAGACGTATCAACGCACCAAACGATACGCCCCTTACCAGGAAGAATTCCTGGCACTCTGGTTAGGCAGTTGTTTCCTGGACGACTTCTTGGGAACTTTTCTGGGCCTGAGAAACCTCTGTGGCTTCCTCTGGGGCCTTTTGCTGCACCTCTTCCACTGCTGCCTCTTCTTCGGCCTCCTTGTCACTCTGGGCCTGAATGGCCTCTTGGTGCAGCTCTTTACCCTTTATCACGGCATTTGCAATAAGGGAGGTAAGAAGCCTGATGGCCCTGATGGCATCGTCGTTTCCTGGAATTATGTAGTCTATGCCGTCTGGATCACAGTTGGTGTCAACAATGGCGACCACAGGGATACCAAGCTTGTTGGCTTCCTTGACGGCTATCTGCTCATACCTTGAATCCACCACGTATAAGGCAGAAGGCAGCCCGTCCATGTCCTTGATACCGCCAAGGTTCCGTTCAAGTTTTTGCCTGAGTTTTTCAAGCTTCAGTATTTCCTTCTTTGGAAAACGCTCAATGGTGCCGTCCTCAAACATGGACTCTATTCTCTTGAGCTTATCTATGCTTTTACTGATGGTGTGGAAATTTGTGAGCATACCGCCAAGCCAGCGATGATTGACGTAAGGCATGCCGCACCTGGTGGCCTCATCATAGATGGACTCCTGGGCCTGTTTCTTGGTTCCGACAAACAGGATGTTTCCACCGTTGGCAACGGTTTCAACCACGAATTCATAGGCGACCTTGAAAAGCCTGACGGTCTTTTGAAGGTCAATGATGTAGATACCGTTTCTGGCCCCGAAGATGTACGGTTTCATCTTCGGGTTCCAGCGGCGGGTCTGGTGGCCAAAGTGGACGCCCGCCTCAAGAAGCTGTTTCATTGTTACGTAAGCCATTTTTAAATCCCCCTTTGTGGTTTTTCTTCCACTCCAAGAAACACTTTGCCTCTTAACTGCACACGGCAGCACCACAAGGCAACTGGAGTGTGTTTTGTGGTTTTAAAGTGGCGTCTTTCTAACATCTTAAGACCTGTTTGACAAGTAACCAGGCCATAATTAGCTTCTTATGTGTAAGTCCCTCTAAAACCTGGCCGTCAACAACCTTAATTTGAGCAAAATTTTCAACTTGTTTTTAAAAATTAGGGATTGACTTTTTAGAATGACGGCTTATTTTGAACAAAACTTATAAGATAAATTGGATTAAAATGGTAGAGAATATACTTGTTGCTGTGGCCGTTATCGTGGCCTTTTACATTATAGTGAGATTTATATTGAAAAGACTTGCAGGGAATGACGATGTGAATCCTTGCCACGGTTGCAGCGGCTGCAGCATGGGCAAAGGGCATCAAGGGGAACATGGTTGTGAAAATCCCCTGGGAGATGCCTGTAAAACCACATCATCGCAAAAGAACTGAGGAATATACGAAAAGATGAAGAGTCACAGACCAAGAATTTGCATCAAAACAGGACGGCCTGTTGTCCATGAGGTCATCTGCAAGATGTGCCACCGCAGGTGTCCGCACGCTGGCAAGCAGGGCAGAAGGCGCAGTTCCACGTCCAAAAGGGCAAGGGTCTAAGGCAGACGCCTAAGGATCTTCCTTTCACCTTTCTCCCTTCCCTTTACCCACTCCAATATGAAAGTGGGCCTTTTTCTTACCGCCTGAAATATCCTGCCTATATACTCCCCAAGGAGTCCCAGGGCAAAAAACTGGCATCCAACCAGGAAAAAGAGAGCGGCAAAAAGGGTTATTACCCCCTCCGCGGCCCAGCCTGCCCCATAGTAAAGCCTTAACCCAACGATTACAGCAGCAGCCAAGAGCCCCCCAAAGGCCATGAATGTACCCACAAAGAACAGTATCCTCAGAGGCCACATGGAAAAGCCCGTCATGAGGTCGAGCTGGAGGCTAAATAGCCTTAAAAGGGAATACTTTGACTGGCCGGCAGCCCTCTCCTCGTGTCGAACGTATATCTCAACGGGATTTCTTGCAAAAAAGGTGGCAAGGGCAGGAATAAATGTGCGGTATTCGGGATTGCTCAGGATTCCCTTTACCACCTCTCTGCTGTAGCCCCTAAGCATACAGCCAAAATCGTGCAGGGATATGCCGGAAATCCTTGCTACGATGCGGTTTGTAATCCTTGAGGCAAGTCGTCTGAAGTATGTATCCTGCCTCCCCTCCCTTATGGTGCCTATGAGGTCGTGACCTTGCCTGAACCTCTCAACAAGCTTGGGAATCTCTTCCGGTGGGTTCTGGAGATCCGCATCCATAGTTATTATCCAGTTTCCCTGCGCCTCTGAAAAGCCTGCCATGACGGCAGCGTGCTGTCCAAAGTTGCGGGCAAGGTTTACTACTACGAGCCCTGGACGCCTTTTAAGCTCTCTTTCAAGTATCTCCAGTGTCCTGTCCCTTGATCCGTCGTTTATGCACACAACCTCAAAGGGCATGTTAAGCCCCTCAAGTACGGGAAAGAGCCTGTCAAAGAGCACTTCTATACTTTCTTCCTCGTTATACATTGGTATTATTACAGAAAGCCTGTTTTTATCCATTTAAGGCTACCACCTCTTTTTGTGAAGGAGGATCTCAAAGGCCTCCTTGAGCCTGATAAAGGCCTCATGTTCGCCGCCCTTGTCGGGGTGAAGCTCCTGGGCCTTTTTCCTGAAAAAGCGTACAAATTCCTTCTCACTCATGGCCTCATACTCGCTTTTTGTAAGCCCCATAAAGGAGAGAAGCTCACTATCCAGGGAGGTGACAGGTGGATGCCAGGCCCCTTTTTCCCCCTTTGTCCTTCCTGGCCCAGGGCCTCTGAAGACAAAATCAAAGTACTGTATTGCATAGCGCCTGAGGTAGGGATGAAGGCCTTTAAAGGCAGATGGACGGGCACCTTCATCCAGGAAGGCAGGGTCACTGTTTAATCTGCAAAGTTCATCAATAAAGAAATCATCCATGAGGTCCTGGTCCTGGGCATCAGGTATGAACCGTGAAAGCCTTGGCTTGAATCGTTCAGGAAGCCCAAAGATTGCGTAAATGTACCCCCGCATCACCCAGGGTCTAAGCTCCATCTCCATGAACTCAAAATTTTGCTCAAGCTCATCCCTGGACTTTTCAAGCAGGCTGTTAAGGAAGGGAAGCGGCCTTTCCATGAGGGATTCGATATTGATCTGAAGAAGCCTTAAAAAGAGCATCCTTCTCCTGTCAAAGGGATGAATGGATGCCTGCATCCTTGCTAACTCCTCAGGGCTGAAGCGTTTCTTTCTCTGGCTCCTCCCTCTTCCCCTTATTCCGCCAAAGTCCTCTATTGTCTGTTTTATGTCAGGGTCTATAAAGGGCCAGAATATCTCCTCCAGCTCTTCATAATCATACTCCACACCCTTTTCATAAAGGGCATCCAATACCCTGGATGAGATCAAAAAGACCCTTTCATCAATATAATCGATGAATTCCTCAGGGTCCCTTCCAAGGTCAAAGAGATCCTCGCTTATCCAACCGCCGCCGGCCTTTTTAACGGATTGGCGCAGAAAAAAATGCGTGCCTTCAGGGCCTCTTTCTATTGCAAGGTACATGGGCTATTTTTCTTGAGACATGTTATGTTATTCAATAATAATTGGCAAAATCAAAAAGACGTATCAAACGGACACATCAGCGTGGTAAGCCATTTTCGTCTGGAAAAAATTCAGATAGTATTCAAAATATTCTTTTGCTCTATAAAAGTAAAGGACCATGAAGGGACAGGGACATGAAGGTTATTGCATTTAACGGAAGCGCAAGGAAGGACGGAAACACAAGCATTCTTATAAAGACTGTGCTTGAAAGGATAGAGGCAGCCGGCATGGAAACTGAGCTTATTTGGCTTGGCAACAAGCCCCTTGGAGGCTGCATAGCATGCTACAAGTGTCTTAAGAACAAGGACGGCAAATGCGCCCAGGACGACGTGATGAATGAGTATCTTGAAAAGATGCTTCAGGCGGATGGAATCATACTGG
>JALWYS010000162.1:0-2565 GCA_027003115.1 Deltaproteobacteria bacterium
GGTAACCACCATTATAATCGACAAGAGAGGACTCCTTAACTAAAATATAATAATTATTTCAATATATTATCCCGAACATTTTCTGAAAAATTAACTCCGAAAGTTGAGTAGTTGATGAAAACGGAACCCAGCTCCAGGTAACCAGCCACGTACGGACGCGTCCTTTTAACAAGGAGGAAATCCGGCGGATTATTCGGGTTGGCACACCCTCCTCCTGCCACGGCTGGGACGCAGGCACTCTTGCTAAAAGTATAGCCAAAACAAAAAAAGGCTCCACAGGTAAAGACATGCACAGAAAAATTTTGAAGGCGCTTTTGAATTCAGGAGCAAAATCAACAAGACCGTAGCATAATTTCAGTAAAGCCACTAACAAATATCTTGAATCTATTCCATTTTTTGTTATTCTAGCCTTCACTAAATAAAGGCTGCCGTCTCATTGCGGCAGTCTTTTTTAGATTATTCATTTGACAAAAGAGGTTTCCAAAAGGATGGAAAGGATTCCGTTTACACCAGAGGGTTATCAAAAACTGAAGGAAGAACTTGAACGCCTTGAGAGGGTTGAGAGATATGAGGTCATAAAGGCCATTGAGGAGGCAAGGGCCCACGGAGACTTGTCGGAAAATGCCGAGTACCATGCTGCGAAGGAGCGTCAGGGTCAGCTTGAGGCAAGAATACAGTATCTTAACAGCAAGCTTGCAGCAGCGGATGTAATAGACTGCTCAAACCAGTCCTGTGAAAAGGTGGTTTTCGGAGTAAAGGTCCGGCTTGAGAATCTGGATACCGGTGAAGAGGTAGTTTATCAGCTGGTTGGGCCTGACGAGTCTGATATAAAGCTTGGGAAGATATCCATAAAATCCCCCCTCGGCATGGCACTTCTTGGGAAGGAAGAAGGAGACGAGGTAGAATTTCGCTCCCCATCCGGAATAAAAACCTACGAGGTCCTGGAGATATTCACAGATTAAGTAGCCGCCAATTTCTTTGGCTAGCCCCAGCTACGTTTTTATCCTTTATTAAGGTTAGCAGTTCCTTGACCCACCGCAATTAAAGGGCTGCTACTGGAATGGCGTTTATATCTTTCGTAAGTGGAAGGAAATCATCCACAAAACATATTAGTGCTCCCTGTCCAAGACTAAGCCCAAGACGCTCAATTACCCGAAAGTGGCACACGTCTTTCCTTGAGGGGCTTGCGGTTTTCTTGATCTCAATGGGATAGGCTGTATCGTCCCTGATTATAAGTAAATCTATCTCCTTTTTCTCCTTATCCCGGTAATAGTAAAGGGCGAGCTGTTTCCCATTGTGAAAATAGCTTTTCAGTATTTCTCCAATTACCCAGGTCTCAAAAATGGCACCTCCCATTGCCCCGGCCTCTAGGGTCTGCGGACTGGACCAGTTTGTAAGGTAAGAACAAAGGCCGGTATCCAGAAAATATAGCTTGGGTCTTTTGACCAGCCGCTTGGTCAGGTTTGCCGCATAGGGATGTAAAAGATGAATAATCCCTGAGGTCTCAAGAATCGACAGCCAGTTTTTCGCAGTATTGGGGGCAATGTCTGCATCCCTTGCCAAATCCGCCATGTTGAGCATCTGCCCAGTCCTTGCGGCAGAGGCCCTTAAAAAGCGCAAAAAGGCCGTTTCATCACCAACCCTGGCGAGATCACGAACGTCTCTTTGCAGATAGGTCTGTACGTAGGAGGAATAAAAGAGGTCTCTGTCAATTTTTTTATCTAGGGCAATCCTTGGTAGAGAGCCGCGCCAAATAAGGGAATATGCATCTGTTAAAGAAAGCCTTCCGTTTGCAGCAAGCCTTGCCTTAACGAGTTCAGGAATTGGAAGAAATGGCCCGGATGTGGCGATTTCTCGTAACATTTCGCGCCGTGACAGGCCGAGCAACGAAAGAAGTGCAATTCGCCCCGCCAGAGACTCTGAAACATCTCTCATCATATGAAATTGCTGGGAGCCAGTGAGCCAGAACATCCCCGGCTGCATAGATCTGTCCACGGACATTTTTATGTAAGGAAGCAACTCTGGAGCGTACTGAATCTCATCAAGAATCAAAGGGGCTTCAAACCTTTGCATAAAAAGCGCAGGGTCTTCTTTTGCCAGGCTCAGGACCAGTGGATCATCAAAGGTAACGTACTGCATGCCGTCTTTGCGAAGATGTTTCAACATGGTTGTCTTCCCAACCTGGCGTGCGCCTGTTAGCAGTAACACTGGGAAGTGTTTATCGGCCTCAAGGAAAAACCTTTCTAAGGTTCTGTTTACATACATTAGGCCCTCTTTTCGTCTAAAATGCATTAATATTTTATATTAGCCGAAAATTTCCCTAATATCAAATCTAACCTGCCCGAGACCAAACCTCTTTTCATGAAACAAAATTGAAACCGAATTTCAAAATTAGTTATCGCATGCATTGGCCGATTTCGAAGTAAAGAGATTCAAGCACTGTCAGTTGGAGTGAGGTAGTGTTTTTCACCCCCTTTTGCCGCGCCGAGCACGGAAGGTCTTGAGTCCGACAAGGCCCCGAAGGGGTGGCGGGATGGATACCGCCACCGCCCATTGGGCCATGGA
>JALWYS010000162.1:2575-4003 GCA_027003115.1 Deltaproteobacteria bacterium
GGCCATGGACGGCCCCTTTGGGCGGCCAGGACTCAAGACCTTGCGCGCACAGGATCAAAGCGGCAACGGGGCGCCGTTTTCTTTGGTTCTTTCTTTTGGGCGAGCAAAAGAAAGAACTAAGTTTTTAGTTGAACACCAGCCTCCTCAAGCAAGGCCTCGGCGGTACCTCCATGACGCCTCTTTACAACCACCTGGTCGGGTTTAAACGAAAGAAGCCACTTTCCCACAAGAAAGCCCTTTCGTCTTTCTGCCTTTGCATGGGGATTTTGAACAAAGCGCCTCTCCACCACCTCACCTGTTGTTGCATCCACCTCTTCCACCATGAACCACTGAGCACCTGCCAGATGCTCTGACACAGGGCCGCCAGGCTTCTCCACAGGTGTTATCCTTACAATCCTTTCCGGGGGCTCAAAGTGTGGACGAATTCTGGCAAGGACCACCTTTGGATAACGTTTTACAATCTCCACCTCCAACTCATCTGCAACCTTATCCGCAACCTGATGGGACTTGGTCTTCATCACCACGTCCATGTCTATTATGATTCTCCCGCCTGCTCCCCTGCTGTAAACGTGCTTTACCCTAGTAACCACTGGATTAGACTCCACAAATCCAATGATTTTCCTCTCCGTCTCCCTGTCTATTGCGGCATCCAGGAGCTCCTTCAAGGAAGACCACAAAATCACTCCCCCAGCCCTGAAAACGAAAAGAGACACAATGACAGCGGCAAGCCTGTCAAGGTGAAAACCTGCAAGGCCTGCCAAAAGCCCGGCAACAACCACCGCTGTGGAAAGACTATCTGCAAGGTAATCCTTGCCATCTGCCACAAGGGCCGGCCTTCCAAGCCTCTTTCCCGCCCGAACCTGCAAGATTCCAAATACGAGGCTCACGACAAGACACAAAACGGCCACAGGCAAGGCAACAGCCACGTCTGGATGGGTCTCAGGGCAGACAAGGGCGCTTTTTGCAATCTCGTATCCGGCAAATAGTATGGCAATGGAGCTTACCAGGGTTGCAAGGGTTTCTGCCTTGTAAAGCCCGTACGGAAAGGCTGGGTGCCGTTTATTTGCCGCCCATATGCCCAAAAAGGTGGCTAGCGAGGCCACAACGTCTGTGGCCGAGTGAATAGCATCGCCAAGAAGCGCCTTACTGTTTGTGATGCTTCCGAAGTAACCTTTTACAAGGGCAAGCACCACATTAAGAAGGAAAGATGAAAGGGCCCTCTGTCTTGCTGCCTTTATGCCGTCTTTGTAATCTCGCGGACTTTCTAACATTTTATCAACAAGGCCTTATACTCGGCTAAATTAGTCACACTTGAAATTATTTTACTCAACTTTCGGAGTTAATTTTTCAGAAAATGTTCGGGATAATATATTGAAATAATTATTATATTTTAGTTAAGGAGTCCTCTCTTGTCGATTATAATGGTGG
>JALWYS010000163.1:0-3751 GCA_027003115.1 Deltaproteobacteria bacterium
CATTGCAGCGTACTTAAGGGCATGAAACCTGCCCAGATAACCTGCTCCTATTACGGCTACTTTCATCTGCCTCAAATTCCCATAACGATAATTCCAGACTTATCTGCCAGCCTCAGGCTCTCCTTACTGTCAAAAAAAAGGGAAAGACCCGCCTCTGCTGCAAGGACCTCTGCCCCTGACTCTGCCATTGTCTCAATGGTCTTTAGGCCAATGGAGGGAAGGTCAAAGCGCCTGTCCTGGTTGGGCTTACACACCTTTACAACAACGGCCCCTCCCCTTGCAAGGCGCGCCCCCCTTTTTACGGTTTCATCCGTCCCCTCTATGGCCTCAACAGCAAGCACCACCTTGTCTTTTACCACAACACACTGGCCAATATCCAGTTCCCCTATCCTCTTGGCCATCTCCATTCCAAAACGCACATCTGCCATCTGCTCCTTGGATGGCCTTTTCCTGGTAAGTATCCCCTTAGGCAAAAGAAGGTCGTCTAGAAACATGGTGGGAGAGATGACCTCTATACCCTCTTTTTCAAGCTCAGAGGCAACCTGTCTCAAGATGGAGTCATCCAGGTGGCCTTTCATGTTGCGCCACAGGCCAAGCGCCCTGAGATCGGGTCTGACGTCAAGAAAGAGCCTGGTCTTTTTTATGGTGCCTGCAAAAAATACGGAGCTGACCTGGTTTTTTTTGAAAAAGGATATGAGTTTTCCCAGCTGGCCAATGTGGATCCATTTAACCTTGTCACAAAACCCTTCCAGTTCCCTTGAGGTCTCTCCCTTGTGACAGATTGCAAGGACCCTATAGCCCCTTTCTTTGGCAGCCCTGGCACAAAGGATGGGGAACTGGCCGCCGCCTGAAACTATGCCCACAGACTTTTGAGAGCCAGAATTCAGCTCCATTCCCCTGACGGAACGCCTCTCTTGGAATTTCTTATAAAGTCAGTAAACGCCCTCACCTCTTGGGAGTCTGGAAAGGCGGCATCTGCCATGTCCAGCCCCTGGGTGATGGTTTCTGCCTTCTTAAAGACTATACGATAGGCTTCTCTGAGATTCTCAATGGTCTCCTTTGAAAACCCTGCCCTTCTAAGCCCAAGAACGTTTATGCCGTGAAGATGCGAGCGTTGCCCTTGGTACTTTACAAAGGGAGGAATGTCCTTGTTTGCCCCTGACATGCCTCCCAGGAAGGCGTACTGGCCTATGCGGCAAAACTGGTGTATGGCAGAAAGCCCTCCAATGACTGCATGATCCCCTATTTCCACGTGGCCTCCCAGGGTTGCAACGTTGGCCATGATAACGTGGTCACCTATCTGGCAATCGTGGGCCACATGACAGTAAGCCATAATCATGCATCTGCGTCCCACCCTTGTCACCCCTCCACCCTTTGGAGTGCCGCGGTGTATGGTTACGCTTTCTCTAACAATGGTTTCATCCCCTATTTCTACGGCAGTAAGCTCCCCTTTATAGGTAATGTCCTGTGGGGCTGCCCCAATGGATGAAAACTGAAATATCTGGCAGTTTTTTCCTATGGTCGTTTTTCCATCCACAACCACGTGGGGACCAAGCCAGCAGCCGTCTCCCACCCTTACGTGTGGACCAAGAACCGTATAAGGCCCCACGGTTACGTTTGAGCCGAGCTGACAACCTGGCTCAATAACCGCAGTTGGATGTATATTGTTGCTATCTTGTTGTGACATGATAATTCGCTCTTCTCTTTTTTATTAAAGGATTGTAATAAAAACGGATACTAGCGTGAGATGGCTGCCATGAGTACCGCCTCCACGGCAGTTTGTCCGTCAACAGATGCGGTTCCTTCCATTTTCCAGATAAGGCGCTTTCTCTTAAGGAGCCTGAGCTCCATGTCCAGTCTGTCACCCGGTCTTACAGGCCGTCTGAAACGCACCCCATCCATACCGGCAAACACGAAAAGCTTTCTTTCAAGCTCCTCAGGGGCCGTCTTCTTGGCAAAAAGGATGCCCATCTGGGCCATTGCCTCAAGAATAAGAACTCCTGGCATTATGGGCTCTCCTGGAAAGTGGCCCTGGAAAAAGGGCTCGTTGATGGTGACGTTCTTGTAGCCCCTAATGAACTCTCCCTCCTCAATCTCCACGATCCTGTCTACAAGGAGAAAAGGATACCTGTGGGGAAGAAGATCCAGTATCTCGAATATGTCATGATTGTTATTCTTCTTCATGGGATTCAAGCCTTTCAATTCTCTTTTTCATGTTGGTAACATCCCTTAAAAGCTCGGGGAGTTTTTTTAGGGCATTTACCATCCTGAGCCATTTGAGATGCGGCATTGCCGGTATACCGGAGACGGTCTCTCCTGGACTGATGGAATGGGGTACTCCGGATTTGGCCCCAATCCGTACGCCATCACCTATCTCAATGTGCCCTACAATGCCAACCTGACCTCCCATCATTACGCCACGCCCAACCCTGGTACTCCCCGAAATACCCACCTGGCTCACTATTACGCAGTGTGGCCCAAGGCTCACGTTGTGGGCTATCATGACAAGGTTATCTATCTTTGTCCCCTTGCCAATCCTTGTCTCCCCAATGGCTGCCCTGTCAATGGTGGTGTTTGCGCCTATTTCCACATCGTCTTCAATA
Organism: Deltaproteobacteria bacterium; assembly: GCA_027003115.1. GTDB lineage: Bacteria > Desulfobacterota > Dissulfuribacteria > Dissulfuribacterales > QOAL01 > JAADCZ01. Next base: position 2,604 of record JALWYS010000163.1, read on the forward strand.
ACAACCCTGCCCACCTGTGGAATCTTAACCATACCCCTTGGCCCCTGGGCGTATCCAAAGCCGTCTGCGCCAATGACTGCCCCTGCATGTATCCTTACCCTCTCGCCTATCCGGCATCCGTCATAGATAACAACATTTGGAAAGATTACTGTCTCATCCCCTATTTCAACATCCCTTCCAATAACCACACCCGGATGAACATGTACGTGGCGGCCTATTTTGCACCCCTTTCCAATAACGACACCTGCACCAATGGTAACCTCTTTGTGGATACTGCATGACTTATCTATGACAGCCCTATCATCCACTCCCTGGGGTACAAAGGGGGTGCTTACGAAAAAATTTGCAATAATGGCATAGGCAAGATAAGGGTCCTTGACCAGAATGACATTTTCAGGAAGCTTTTCCGGCCAGGATACTGGCAAAATAAAGGCCCCAGCCCTTGAAGAAGCAACCTGGCTTGCATACTTTGGGCCTACTGCAAAGCTTATGTCCTGGCTGCCTGCCTCTTCAAGGCTTGATATGCCCGTTATCTTGAAATCAGGGTCGCCTTGAAGATTGCCTTTAACAAGACGTGCAAGCTCTGAAAGGGTGACTTCCTTTTTCTCCACTAAAAGTTGCCTCCCATGCGAAATTCCCAATTGCTCTTGTCGTCTCCTGGATGACGGTCAAAGTTGTATCCCCATTCGACACGAAGTGGGCCCATGGGTGAAAGCCACCTTATGCCAGCACCGGCCGATTTCCTTAGATCCGTTATGTCAAAGCCTTCGTCGGTGTCCTTGCCCCAGACGTTACCCATATCGAGGAAAACCACACCGTTAAGGCCCATCTCCTTGAGAATTGGAAAGATGACCTCACTCTGCACAAAACCCATGTACTCACCGCCAATACGTTCGTCTGTTTCCGGGTCCCTTGGGCTTACGTCCCCATACTTGTATCCGCGAATGGAATCAAGGCCTCCAAGGAAGAAACGCTCGTAAACGGGAAGATCGCCGCCCGGGCCGTCAAATACGTAACCTGCGCCCAATTTCAGGTGGCCCACAAAGAACCGCCAAATGGGATGGTAGTAGCCCACCTCGCCCCTGAACTTCACAAAGGACGCGTCTCCACCGAGGAATCCCCCGGCATACTCCATGGAAAGATCGCTC
>JALWYS010000163.1:3761-4000 GCA_027003115.1 Deltaproteobacteria bacterium
ATTCCATATAATATAGGAGGCATTGTCATCGATGTCCGAAAGGTCCGTATTGTCCACCCTTCCGCCAAAGTAGAAGCTGAGATTGTCCGTAAGAGGATAGCCAAATCTCAAGGCCCCGCCCACACTGTCCTTGGTGTAGTCGGAATAGTCGTACTGCCAATTATAAAGGTCCATTCCCAGGGACAGCCTGGTGTCCTGGAAGTAGGGCTCAAAGAAACTGAGAGAGAATCTCTGGGTAC
>JALWYS010000164.1 GCA_027003115.1 Deltaproteobacteria bacterium
ACTTATTGATATTATTAGTTTTTTGTGTAAAACAACGGCTCGCAGTCAATCCTCTATCAATCACTAAAAAACGGGAAACTTCAGATAAATAATGTAACTTGCAAATAAAACCATCCAAGAAAAAACCCAAACAAACAACAATATCTTGATTTTGGCAAGAAAATTGAATATGGCCTTTTAAGAAAGTCAAATACCATGAAAATCAGATCGAACACACTTTTCGCAAAGGCTAGAAATATTTCTGTACCGGTTCAGCCTTACAATTACCGAGCCGCCCTGGTTCTATGCCAGGACCCAAAAACCACCTCTGGCCGCATGGCAGAGGTAATAGGGGCTGATTATGGACTAACTCTTCGGCTCTTCACTACGGTTTATTCGGCGTTTTTTTCCCTGGAACGGAAAGACATTCTTTCCATAAGATACATGGTAGTGCTTCTAGGTATGCTCAACTTGTATAACATCATCATTAAAGCCCCAACATTAACAAAAGACGAAGAAAATATTGTAATCATCTATCTTGGTACCGGACTGCTTGTTTCCTTTTTGGCAAGAAGGCTGGCGGATGTTTCCGGTCTTGATACAGACAAAGCTGAAGTCTGCGGAATGCTCCAGAACATCGGAGAGGTAGCAGCCGCTATTTCCGTTCCCAAAATCGTCAAAGCAAGCCTTCTACCAGACTCCTTTGTCATAATGAGGAGACGATTTTCAAGGGCCTGCAGCGGATACAATCCAAGAAGGCTTGGGGTGCAGCTCGTCCGACACTGGAACCTGCCTGGGCTCGTGAAAATGGCCATTACCCCAGAAGACTTCGACCTTAACAGCATTGCCGAAGGAGAAAGAAACATAATAAAATTAGTCAGTCTCCTTAACGACCTTATTAAGGAGATCCTTTCAAGGAGGGCCTTGAAATCCCACGTGGAATCGATTTGTCTTGACCTTTGTGACATGCTTAGGCTTAAAAGGACAGAGCTTGACCACGAACTTTTCGCAGCAGTATCGGATATTGAAACCAAATGCCCCATATTTCATAAAAATCTTAAAAAAATTGGCATATTGGACAGGCTCCTGGCCCTTTAGGTATTCATGGACAAAAGACAGCAAAAGAGGCTAAATAAGCTTCTACTTAATATTCTTGGCAAGAATCCTGCCGAGTTTCTACTGGTTGGCGATAAAGAAGGCTGGATAAAGCTCAAAGAGCTTCACAAGGTGCTTCTAGAAGAAAAACTGGCGCCATTTCTGACACCAAGCACTCTTAAACAGTATTTTTGTCTTTACCGACCCAGCCAGTTTGAAATCAGGGAGAAAGAGGGACTGGTTCGTGCAAGGCCAGAATCCACAAGGCCAGGCATATTCGATTACCCTCCAAAGAAGCCTCCCCCCTTTCTTTTTTGCCCCATAAGGCCCAAGGCCTACTTCTCGGTGAAAAAAAGGGGAATTGACCCCCAAGGCAAGACATGGCTTTGTCTTTGTGCCTCAAGGGATGCTGCAAAAGTTCTTGGCAAAAGGTTTCATCATGCACCCCTAATTGTTAAGGTCCTTTCAAGGGACGCCTTTAACCAAGGTCACATATTCCATTATGCAGGTTCAGAATTATATTTGACAAAGGAGTGGCTTGAACCTGTATGGCTTAAACTTCCATCGCTCCCTAAAAACATCCTTGAAAGGGAACAAGACGCTGCTGAAAAAAACAAGAAGGAAAAGAAGGCCGAGCCTTCAGGGTCTGAAAAAAGAGGTGATGAAATTCCAATACTTCCTGGCTCATTTATGCCGTCCATTGACTATTTTCAGGAACTTGTCGCTGAAAAAGGCAAAAGGGCCCGCAGAAGAGCAAAAAAAGAAAGGATTAAGGGCAAGAGGAAAAAAAGATAGCCTTTTTTTTATCGGAGTTACCTTTGTCCTTTCATTTATATTATTTGTCAGTGTCACATTGACACCAGCCCTTGCCCTTATGTCCATTTCAGAAGAAAGGGAGCTTGGACAGAAACTTTTGAAACAGGTCCTTTCCCAGGTTCGACTGGTGGACGACCCAGAAATAGAAAATTTCGTCAGGCAGACTGGCGAAAGCGTCCTCAGTGTAATTGACAGAAAGTACTTCAAGTACCGCTTTTTCGTCATAATGGATCCGGCTCTTAATGCCTTTGCCATGCCAGGGGGGCTTGTCTTTGTCCATTCAGGCCTGCTTGAGGCAATAGGCAGCCAGAACGAGCTTGCATGTGTTCTTGCCCACGAATTTGGCCACGTTCAGGGCCGTCATGTGGCCCATCGCATGGACAATATGAAGTATGTGAGTATAGGGACGGCAGTAATGGCCATAGCCGGCCTCTTTTTGGGAAGGGGAGAGCTTGGCTCTGCTATTCTTACCGGTTCCATGGCCATGAACCAGGCCATTGCCCTTAAATACAGCAGGGCCGACGAACAGGAGGCGGACCGAAGGGCCTTCCAGTGGCTTTGCAAGGCGGGCTGGGACCCTCGGGGGCTAAAAACCACCCTGGAAAAGATGATGAAAAACAACTGGCTTGGCTCCCCACACATCCCAAAGTATCTATCCACCCACCCGGTGCCAGAGGAAAGGATCACCTACTTAGAAGACCTGTGGAAGAGCCACCCATGTTACCTCAAGCACAAGGAAGACCCGTTCAGGCTCAAAAGGATACAGATAAAGATAAAGGTGCTCTCAACAGATCCTGCAGAACTTGTGGCACGATACGAGCAACTGTTAAAAAAATCTCCCAAAAAGCTTGAATACCTATATGGGTACGCCCTTAGCCTAGATAAGGCCAGAAGATTCGATAAGGCCATTGAAACCTATGATAAGCTTCTTTTCCTGTTTCCAGACAAGGAGGTATTTGTTAGGGACAAGGCCATAACCTTTTTTCACATGGGAAAATACAAGGATGCCGTCTCCCTTTTAAAGATATACGAAAAGGGCCATCCAAGGGACGTAACCACCATGTACTTTCTGGGAAGATCCTACCTAGAGGGAGGCCTGCCTCAAAAGGCCCTATACTATTTCGAAAGGCTGCTTCCGCGCTGGGAAGAAAATACCCCTTTTCTCTTTCAGCTTGGCCGTTGCTATGCTGGAGTAAAAAAGGATGGACTTGCCCACTACTATTTTTACAGATTCTATGCCCTTAGCGGCAAGCCCCAAACGGCGCAGTACCACAGGAAGCGGGCACTGGCATTTCTTCCCAAGACCAGCCCGATAAGAAAACGTTTAACCAAGGAAGAGGAGAAAGGGGAATAGATTGCCAAAAAACATTAAGGTTCAAAAACTCCAAAGTACGCTCTGTTTCATCCTGGTTGCGCTCTCGGTCTTTGCCCTAGATCAATTCACTAAACAGATGGTCATTGCACATCTTAACCTCCATCAGTCCATTGAGGTGATTCCTGGCTTTTTCAGCCTCACCTATGTAAGAAATACGGGGGCTGCCTTTGGAATACTTTCTGGATCAGAAAGGTGGCGTATCCATTTTTTCCTTGCAGTAGGGCTACTGGCCCTTATCCTCCTTTTTCGTTTTTTCTATTCAAACCATCACAAACCACTGGTGCTGATAGGGACAGGGCTTATCTGTGGAGGGGCGGCTGGAAACCTTGCAGACCGAATCCGTCTGGGTTATGTGGTGGATTTCTTTGATTTTTTTATAAAAAAATACCACTGGCCTGCATTTAATGTTGCGGATAGCGCCATAACAGTAGGTGTGTTCCTGATCATGCTCCATTTTCTGCTTGATCGTACTGACTGATCCCAAAAAAATGCAAAAAAATTTTGCTGGACATCTTGCATTTTGAAAAGTCGTGCTTATATTAGCACTCGCAATTAACGAGTGCTAATATCGAAGGATGGCCATCCTCAAACAAATTTTCAAACCAATCAAAAATCTAAATTCAAAGGAGAAGCAGCTATGAAGATACGTCCACTTCATGACAGAATCTTGGTTCAGCGCCTTGAAGAAGAGGAAAAGACAAAGGGAGGAAT
>JALWYS010000165.1 GCA_027003115.1 Deltaproteobacteria bacterium
TGTCAAGCTTCTCCCTGGCCTCCTGCCATGTTGTGCATTCGTGGTCAGAATCAATGCCCGCACTTATGTAGGCACAAAGCATCTCTCCAGAAAGGCCCGGGGCATGCCCATCCATCACCTTCCCAAGTCTCCTTGCCACCTCGAGTTTCGCCCCTGTCTCCTCGTCCCCAAAGACTACGCCAGGAAAGTTCATCATCTCCCCAAGGCCCACAATTCCCTCCATCCTTAACAGAGCTTCAATGTGGTCCGGGCCAAGCTCCGCTCCTGATGTCTCAAGGTGAGTGGCAGGTACGCAGGAAGGTGCCGTATAAAAGATGTCCATGGGAAGGCCCTGGGCTTCCTCCAGCATGTACCTTACGCCTTCTAGACCTAGACAGTTGGCGATCTCATGGGGGTCTGCCACAACACAGCTTGTCCCCCGTGGAATTACCGCCCTGGCAAACTGGGCAGGACAGAGCATGGTGCTTTCTATGTGGATATGGGCGTCTATAAATCCAGGGCTTATGAAAAGGCCACTACAGTCCACATATTCCCTGGCGGAAAAGCCTGACCCAATTGCAGTAATTCGACCCTGGCAAATGGCAATATCGGCCTGCTCTATCCTGCCTGACAGGCAGTTTATGATGTTGCCCCCCTTAAGGCACAGATCTGCCTCCTGCTCCTTTCGGGCAACCCTTGAAAGCAGCTGGTGTTCCTCTGCAGTCAAAAAGGATTGTGTCATATGGCTCCCCTGTTTTTTAGGTGTCTTCTTGCCCGGCCAAGAGCCATAAGGGGAAAATAGTGCCGGTAGAGATTGTAATTTATCATAAATCCCCTTGAAAGCTCAGCGCCCTGATCCAACCTATCCATCCACTTAGAGAGGTCTATCCTGTCTCCCACTCCGTAACCTGGAAAACCGGTACCCGTGTACCAAGGCTCATCCCAGGTACCGTTTTCCTTCTGATTCCTCATTAGGTACTCAAGGCCACGGATCATGTACCTGTCAAAGCGCTTATCTTCCACAGACAAAAGGGCCATTAGTGCCCAGGCCGTCTGGGAAGGTGTTGAAGGGCCCCGGCCTCTAAAGGAGTCGTCCATGTAGGATGCGCAGCTTTCTCCCCAGCCGCCGTCCTCGTTTTGATGCTCTGCTATCCATTTTGCAGCCAGAATGGGCCTGCCCTTTTTCATGTCCTCACCAAGGGCCCTTAGAGCACACAGGGCAGCGCAGGTGCCGTAAATGTAATTTACTCCCCATCGCCCAAACCAACTACCGTCCTTCTCCTGTTCCCTTAGAAGATACCTGAGCCCCCTCTTTACAGCCGACCTGGATTTGGGCCAGCCAAGCAGCCCCAGGGCCTCAAGGACATGGGCTGTAACGTCTGCACTTGGAGGATCAAGGGCCTCGCCAAAATCGCAAAAGGGGATCTTTGTCACTATCAAACTGGTGTTGTCTTTGTCAAAGGCTGCCCAGCCACCGTTTTTTGACTGCATGGCAACCATCCAGTTGGTGGCGCGCCTTACCTTGTCATGTAGTTCCCGGTTGTCGGGAAAGGCGTCCAGGATGCGGGACAATACCACCAAGGCCACTGCGGTATCATCAACGTCTGGATACCAGGTGTTTGCCCTCTCAAAGGCCCAAGCACCCGGCTTTACATTCTTTACCTTGACCTGCCAGTCTCCTGGCTTGTCCACAAATTTATCCAGAAGCCATCTCAGCGCCTTTTTAAAGGCGTCGGACTCGGCTGGATCAACTCCGCAATCCAAAAGGGCCAGCATGGTGAGAATTGTATCCCATACTATGGATTCGGTTGCGTTAATGTAGAGGCCACCATTTTTCTCCCTGGACCAGTGTTCGTCAAAGGCCTTGAGGCCTGCGGCCAGGACAGGATGCTCAAGGAGATAGCCTTCGTTATAAAGGGCCATAAGGGAATAGATGAAGGGTGGCTGTATCCCTCCCCACACGCCATCAGCATCCTGGTGCTTTATGATCCAATCAATGCAGTACTTTATTGCCGTTTCACGAAAGGGCCTTAGTGGAAATGCTGCATAAAGGTTTAGAACCTTATCCATTGATAGAAAAAAGGCTTCCCAACCCGGCCCCTTGGCCTTTGAAGGCATGCTGAAGTCAAAGGACTGCCTGCCTTCAGGAAAGAGCTCATCAAGCCTCTTTTCCGGAGGAAGCACCCGTGACGGCCTCCTGGCACAAAGAATGGAAAGGGGAACGATGGTTGCCCTTGCCCATGAGGCAAAATCGTAGATGTTAAGGGGCATCCAGCATGGCAAAAAGATGATCTCAGGAGGCATGTTTGCCGTATGTTCCCAGGGCCATTCCCCAAGAAGGGCCAACCAGTATTTGGTAAAGACCCTGATGTTTTTAAGCCCTCCGTTTTTTAATATCCATCTCCTTGCGCGAGAAAGCACCTGGGAGTCTGGATCGAGACCAGCAATGCGCAGGGCAGTGTAACACTCCACGGTGGTGTTTATGTCCCCGGTTGGGGCCTTGTAGTAGATTTCCCAGGAACCATCATCCCTCTGTTCGTTCAAGATGGCCTTAACCACCCTTTTCATATTTGGATGATCTTCAAGGCCCATGAAGTACATGGCCATTATCCATTCGGCCTCCATGCAGCAATTGGTATCTGCCCCTCCAATCCAATAACCCTCTGGGGCCTGATTCCTGAGGGACCAGTCCATGGCCCTTTCTATGCAGCTATTCAGCCTGGATATGATGCCCGTAACCTCCATTATTTATCCGGTTATGTCATTTAAAGATTTTTGCCCTGCAATAAGAAACCTGTTTATCTGGGCCAAGAACACAAGATTAGTAAAAATTTGCAGTTCTTAAAATGGATACATCAAGGTGATATCTGCACTGCCGACAAAAAAAGACCCGGAGCAATGCCCCGGGTCATTGTTACTTGTTTTTTGAGACAGGATTAGAAGAACCAGAGGAGCTCTGCAGCAAAACGCATGGATACATCGTCGCTCTTCTTTCCTTCCTCAAAGTTTACATCACGAGCGTAGGCGTTAACGGCCTTGGTGATGTCCTTGGCACCGCTTCCTGGGAAGAGGAATGCAGCACCACCCTTAATGGTAACGGACTTGAAGACCTGGTAACGAAGCTCGTTGTTCCACTCAACGCCCATGAAGCTGTCTATATCAACATTTCCAGCCACACCCTGGTTCTTGAAATATGCCTCTACAGCCTCGGTTTCGTTGAACCACATGGCCATTACGTGGGTGATGTAGGTCCATCTGCCATACTGGGCATTGATTCCACCACCTATCATGCTGAAACCTGGGTTATCCAGCGCGGCACCGCCATTGATACCACCACCCCTGACCGTTCCATAATAGGCGGGGAACATGGAGTAGAGTATCTGGCCAAAGAAGGGGTTTCCATCGTGGGAAATGGACTGCTCGCTTCCAAACCTTGGGGTAAACCTTGTGATACCAACTGCAGGTGTGAAGCCCTCGAGATCGTCATCGTCAGGATCATCATCACCACGGAGGTAGTAACCACCAACGTGTACCTCAAACTTCTTGATGCCTACGGCCTCATGGAGATCAATGAGCAGGTCACCAAAGAATCCATAGGAGCTGATATCGTAATCTATCTCGCGATCATTATCCAAGGTACCGCCAACATAAGCAAACTCTGCCATTGGATGAAAGATTCCGTAGTCTCCCTTGTAATTCAGACCACCAAAGAAACGGTCGATGTCAATATGGTTACCCTGCTGGTAGTTCTGATCATAGAAGAACACGCCTTCCAGATAGGTGTCCTTCATGAGGGTATAGCCGAGCTTGCCCATATAGAAGGTACGATCTGTACCCTTCTGCTGGGTTGGTGGGCCAATGGCGTTCACCTTGCTCTTTACAGGATCGATTCCTGCGTATCCTGCTTCTTGCTCATCCTTCTTGATGTACCAGGCTTCCCACTTGAAGTTCTGGTAGCAGCCTGTAATTCCAATGCCTGGATCATCATCCCCATAAATCATACCGCCGAACTTGACATCAGCGCCCTTGACATCCCATCCACCATTAACCCTTGAATGGAGAAATGGAACGTTGAAGGATGCATTCAAGCGCTCAATACCAAACTGCTGGGTCTGGAGACCGTAGGCAAAGTCTGTACGGTCAACGCTTGCCCTATCAAGGGTGGTATCAGATTCAAGGGCAAAGTACACATCCCAGTCCTGATCGTGTGCGAAGTTGAAGAAGAGCCTGTTTTCGCCGCGGATGTATCCATCTTTCACGGCACCACCTGCCTCTGTCAGGTGAGTCTTGAGGCTGTCACCAAGTATTCCGACCTTCCTCATGATTCCGGTAGCCTTTAATTCCTGCTCTCTTGAAAGGTCACTGGACGTGCCAAAATCTCTGCTGATTTCGTTTGTGGGAACAAGACGGACCTGTGCTCCCATCCTGATGGTAATGTCTCCCAGGGTCTGTACCTCCACGCTTCCTGGGCTCGCCTGAACCAAACTTGTCAATAGCAGCAATAGAACTGCTGAGACAAATCCAATTGAAATCCTTTTCATAGTTTCCCTCCTACAAATTAATTAATGAATCCATTAAGCATTCCAATTTAACACAACCCTTTCCTCTTTTTCTGTTTGTATCACCTCCCTATCTATTTTTTTCTTCCCTAAACCCTCCTGAGGTTTATGCAGTTATGATACCATTTCCTTAACTATTTCCTGAGAATAGGCATTTTGCCTCTTTTCAAAGGCATCCCTTACTATGGCAACGTCCTCAACGAACATCTCCAGTTCCCGGGGCGTGAGTGACTGCTGTCCATCACAAAGGGCCTTTTCTGGCTCTGGATGACATTCAACAAGGAGCATATTTGCTCCCGCAATAACCCCCTGGGCCGCGGCATTGAAGATATCCATAAGACCGTTGGGTGCCCTGTCCTTGGAGCCTATGGCATGACTTGGGTCCACACACACAGGTAGCCTTGTAAGACGCTGCACTACAGGCACATGAATATAGTCGGCAAGGTTTCTGTGTGGTGCGCTCATGCCGGATTTAATGCCACGGAGGCAAAAGACTATATTCCTGTTTCCTTCACTGGCTATGTACTCGCAGGCATTCAGGGATTCTTCAATGGTAAGCCCCATACCTCTTTTGTACAAGACTGGAAACTGGGTCTGGTTTCCAACGGCTTTCAGCAGCTCGAAATTCTGCGCATTTCTTGTGCCAATCTGGAGCATGACACCAGTGGGATGGCCCGACTCCTCCAGGGCATTGGTTATTTCCTCAATATGGCGCTCCTTTAGCACCTCCATGGCAATAACCTTGATGCCATACTTACCTGCAAGCTCAAACACCCAGGGAAGACATGCAGCCCCATGCCCCTGAAAATCATATGGGCTTGTACGGGGCTTGTAGGCCCCCATCCTGCTGGTGGCTATTCCGAGGGATTTGAGCACCTTGAAGGTCTCCTCAACGTATTCAGGGGTGTCCACTGCACAAGGCCCAGCAAATATGTGAAGCCCTTCCTGATCAAACCTTATTCCGTTATATGTAAAACCAACTGGAACAAAATTTACGTCGTGCCTGCCAATCTGGCGGTACTTGGTGGAAACCCTCACCACCCTCTCTATTCCTGGCATTGCCGCCAGTACCTCTTCAGGCACGTTGTGGGTAGGCCCAATAAGATGTATCTCCCTGACCGTCCTGGTCTCACCCTCAAGCTCAACCATGCGGATGTTCAGGCCAGGAAAATTATCCAGAAACTCATGAAGCCTTTTTAGTTCTGTGCTGTCCTTGTCTACGTCTGCCTTTAAAATCAAAATCATGTCTGGTTACACCTTACTCCTCATCCCTTAAAACGGATTAACCTAAACTATTTAACATCCGCCACCAGACTGGTCAAGAAAAACAGAGAAATTGGCAAGAGTTTTAATGGGTTAAACAACTTTCATGGGATAAATTTCGAGGCGACATATTTTAATACAAACAATCTGGATCAGTTTTCAGTAAGGACCTTGAGCCACGTAAGCCTCTGAACTCCTTGGACATTTTCGCAAGCGCGCCTTAAAGCAAAGCCCTGGCCCACTATATGCACCTTCTCTTCTGCCCTGGTAATGGCTGTATAAAACCACTTGTTGTTGAGCATGATATACTGGGAGTTTGAAAGGGGAATGGCCACTATCCTGTACTGACTTCCCTGGGCCTTGTGTACCGTAAGGGCATAGGCAAGCTCGATGATGTCTCCAATGTGGTCAAAATCGTATGCAACAACAATCCTTTCAGGATAGACAACGAAAAACTGTTCAAGTTCCCTGTCTATCCTCACTATGAGCCCAACGTTACCGTTAAATATCCTGCGGGTCTCCTGGTTTTCAAATCTTTTGCCTGAAGAGACAAAATCGTCCCACTGCATCACCTCCATGTCCCGGTTTTGCAGATGCACCACCTTGTCCCCCTCCCGAAAGACAAGTCCTGCCCGCCTGACAGACTCCCCCTTTGTCTTGTTGAGTATGGACTGAAGCTCGCTGTTTAATACCTCGGTTCCAAGCTGACCAATCCTCATGGGGGTGAGCACCTGGAACTCCCAGACTGGATGGGAAAGCCTTGTGGAATACTGGGAAGCAAGCTCAAGGATGCGCCTTTTTATGGCCTCGTTGTTCTCCTCCCTGAACCTCTTAAGCTCGGACTCGCTCTTTTTCTGCCTCTTAAGGGCAAAGATGTTGTGTTTTTCTATCCTTTCATAGGAGAAGTCGTGCCATCCCTGCTCTTCAACCCCTTCTGGAACCTTGCCCTCCCTTATCTCGTTTGCAAAAAGGGCAAGGCGGCTGTCCTCTCGCTGCCTGAATATCTTCTTTAGATGCACTGCAGGAAGAAGGCCTGTTTCAAGAAGGTCTGAAAAGACATTTCCCGCTCCGATTGGGGGAAGCTGTGCCGGGTCCCCAACCAGGATGAAGAGGGTAGAGGGCCTCAAAGCCTTTGAAAGCCTGTAAAAGAGGGAAAGATTCACCATGGAGGCCTCATCCAAAAGGACAACCTTGTGGGGAAGGGGGTTGTCTGGGCTGTGCTCAAAGGTGTTTTCACCCTTGTATTTAAGGAGGGAATGGATGGTCAAGGCCTCGTAACCCGTAGCCTTTCTTACACGAGCAGAGGCCATACCAGTAAAGGCGCAGCAGGCGATCTCCTCTTTTGAGGCATAGTAGGAGACAATAAGATCCAGTATGGCCTTGCAAACGGTTGTCTTTCCAGTGCCTGCGTAACCGGCAAGGCCAAAGGCAAGGGCCTTTTCCGTTGCTATCTTTCTTATTATTTCCCTCTGTTCAGGAGAAAACTCTACACCCTTTTTGTCTTCGTACCTTCTGATAAAGGAATTTACCTCTTCTTCAGAAAGGGTCTTTCTGTGTTCGACCTTTCTTCTTTCTTCAAAAAAGCCCTTCAGCCACTCCTCCATGAACCTGTACGAGGAGAGTCCCACTCTCTCCCCTTCCCCCAGACAAAGCTCGCCTGAAAGGATCATCTTTTTGAGCACTCCCTCTACTCTGGCCTCGCCTATGGTCTGCTCCTCCGTGGACAAAAGCTCCTTGAGCCGCTCAAGCAAGTCCTCTTTCATGAGATAGCAGTGGCCATCCTGTTCAGCCGCCTCAACAAGAATATGATTCACTGCAGCCTTCACCCTCCAGGGGGAGTCGAACATGACGCCGAGCTCAAGGGCGATCTTGTCTGCTGTCTTAAAGCCTATGCCCCGGATTTCTGTGAGCCTGTAGGGATTTTCCTTGATAATCTCAAGGCTTTCGTCACCGAAGTAGTTGTATATCCTCACCAAAAGGTTTGGGGTTATACGTGCCCTTCCCCCAAGATACGTTGCAAGGGCGCGGAGGGAGCGATGTTTCTGCCAAGATTTTTTTATAAGGGCAAGCCTCTTTTCCTTTATGCCCTTGACCTTTAAGAGCTCCTCTGGGCTGTTATCAAGTATGTCAACCAGCCGTTTTTCCCCGTACTTTTGTATGAGCTCCTCTGAGAGCTTCTGGCCAAGACCCTTGACAACCTTGCTTAAAAAGAAGAGGAGTTCACTTCCAAGGAGCCTGTAGGAGTCAAAGTCAAACTGCCGCCCGTACTTTGACATCTGCCAGGAACCTTCAAACTCAAACTCCGCCCCCACCACGGAGGCGTTGTTGGCAAGCTCTGCCACATGGCCCTTTACCGTGAACATGGCCCCCCGTTTGGGCTTTACCTTTAAAATGGCAAAGCCGGACTCCGGGTTTGAGTAGGTGACCCTTTCCACCACTCCCCTGACCCTGGTAACCCCAGGAGCATGTTCCTTTTCTTGACGAGACGGCTCCACTTTGCCCATCACCTCTTCTTCCTGGGATCAAAGAAGTCTCTGAGCCCCTCGCCAAGAAGGTTGTAGCCAAGGACCGTAACAAGGATGGCAAGGCCAGGAAAGACCGAAAGCCACCAGGCTATCTCCAGGTTGTCCTTTCCCTCTGTGAGCATGTTTCCCCAGCTGGGGGTTGGCGGCTGAACGCCAATTCCAAGGAAACTCAAAGCGCTTTCTGTTAGTATTGCCCCTCCAACACCAAGGGTTGCCGAAACGAGAATTGGGGCAATGGCGTTTGGCAGTATCTCCCCGAACACTATCTGGAGATCAGATGCACCGCAGATGCGGGAGGCCAGCACGAAGTCCCGTTTCTTCAGACTCAGAAACTCGGCCCTCACAAGCCTTGCAACACCCATCCAGCCGGTCAGCCCTATAACAATCATTATGTTCCAGATGGATGGCTCAAGAAAGGCGATTACCGCCATAATGAGGAATATGGTGGGAAAGCAGAGCATGATGTCAACGAACCTCATTATCACGCTGTCCACCCATTTTCCGTAATAACCGGCCAGGGCGCCCAGTACGGTGCCTACTGCTGTTGCAATGCCAACGGCCACAAAGCCCACAAGAAGTGATATCCTGGCCCCAAAGATGAGCCTGGATAGACAGTCCCGCCCTAGTCCGTCAGTGCCCAAAAGGTGAGCAGAAGAGGGCGCTTCCAAAATGTGATAGGTGTCTATTCTTTGCGGGTCATAGGGGGCAAGGACAGGGGCAAAAATGGCAGTGAACACCAGGATTCCCACTATCACCAGACCTGAAAGGGTAAGGGGGTTTGAGCACAGCTCAAGCATGGTCTTTTGCCATCTTTTTCCTTCTCGTATTGGGGTCGAAGACAGTGCGGTTTCCATTTCCTACTCCTGTTCCTGAAGTCCCGTTCTTATGCGCGGATCCACTGCGGCATATCCTACATCTGCAAGGAGGTTTCCAAGAAGGGTGAGAATGGCAACGATCACCAGGTTCCCCATGAGTACGGGATAATCCCTTGCCATGACCGCAGACCACATGAGCTGGCCAACTCCTGGAATGGCAAAGATAGATTCAAATATGACGCTTCCCCCTATGAGCCCGGGTATGGATAGGCCCAGGATGGTTATAAAGGGAAGAAGGGCGTTTCTCAAGGCATGACGGTAGATGACCACCCTTTCTGGAAGCCCCTTGGCCCTTGCCGTGGTGATGTAGTCCTGGCGGAGCACCTCCAGCATTGAGGAGCGGGTGTATCTGGAAAAGCCTGCAAGCCCGCCTATTGCTGATACGAAAACAGGAAGGATGAGGTGTTTTGACCAGTCCAGCACCTTTTCAAAAAGGCCCATCTGGTCATATCCCATGAGGGAGTGAAGGCCCGACACCGGCAGCAGGTTCCACTCTATGCCGAATAGGAGCATGAGAAGAAGGGCCACCCAGAAGGCAGGGGCTGCGTATGCCAGAAAGACCAGCACGGTGGTTACCTGGTCGAACAGGGAATTTTCCCTCACGGCCGCCCTTACCCCCAGGGGAATGGATACTGCCAGAATAAGAAGCATGGAAAGAAAATTTATGAGTATAGTAACAGGGAGCCTTTCACTTATCTTGTCCCAAACCTTTCTCCTGTCCGGAGAGAAGGATCGGCCAAGGTCCAGGTGAACCAGCCCCTTGAGCCACTTTGCGTACTGGACGTAGAGGGGCTTGTCCAGCCCGTACTGGGCCCTCAGCCTCTGTCTCATTTCAGGTGTCATCTTTGGGTTGAAATCCGCCTGCAGGCTCATGGGCTCTCCAGGGGCAAGGTGCATGACGAAAAAGGAGATGAGGGTGATACCAAAAAAGGTGGGCACAAGGCCCAGAATGCGTTTTAGCAAAAATGAAATGAATCCCATGGTCTTTAGGGAATTATATACTTTTGTTCGTTTTTGGGCACCCACCACCTTATGAAGTTATAGCTTATACCCGCAGGAGCAGGTTTTATTCCATGAAACCTTGCATGTATTATGGGCAGGGCCATTGGAACGTACAGGAAGGTGTAGGGCTGATCCTCTGCAAGGATCTCCTGTATCCGGTAGTAGATCTCCTTCCTCTTTTCCCTGTCAAAGGTCCTCCTTCCAAGGACCAGGAGCCTGTCCACCTCCTTGTTCTCATACCCTATGAAGTTTAGCTGCTTGGACCCGGTCTTTGAGGAATGCCAGATGTCAAAGATGTCCGGATCCTGGCCCAGGGTCCAACCAAGGATCACGGCCTCAAAACGCCTCTTGTCTATGAAATCGTTAATGAAGGCCGTCCACTCAAGCTGCCTGATCTTCATCTCTAAGCCTACCTGCCTGAGCCTGTACTGGATGATCTGGGCGGTCTTGTCCCTTAAGGAGTTGCCCTGGTTGGTAAGGACCGTAAAGGAAAAGGGAATGCCGTCCTTATCCAGTATGCCGTCACCATCGATGTCCTTCCAGCCCGCCTCTGCAAGGAGCCTCCGCGCCCTTTTTGGGTCATAGGGATAACGCTTAACGTTGGGATTGTAAAACCAGGCATCGGGCTTGTAAGGGCCTGTTGCGACCACACCTAAGCCCAGGAGCACCCCCCGGATGATCTCCTTCTTGTCGATGGCGTAGGAGATGGCCTGTCGTACCCTCTTGTCCTTAAAGAAGGGGTGACGCAGGTTGTAGCCAAGGTAGGTGTAGGAAAAGGAGAGGTACCTGTACTTCCTGAAGTTTTTCCTGAAAAAGGGGGTATTTGTCTGCCTCTTGTACTGGACAGGGGAAAGGCCCATCCAGTCAAGCCCCCCTGCCTTAAGCTCCATGAACATTGTGGCAGGGTCAGGGATTATTCGCATGATGTACCTGTCCAGATAGGGCCTTCCGTCAAAGTAATCAGGGTTCGCATCAAGATCTATGCGCTCCTGGGTCTTCCAGAGTCGGAACTTGAAGGGCCCAAGCCCAACAGGGTGCCGCACAAGGTCTGACTTGGTAATGTCCTTGCCCTTTAGAAGGTGCTCGGGGAGGACCACTATGTCCCCCCAGGAGCTCAGGGCCGGGGCAAAGGGCTCCTTGTAGATTACGCGAAAGGTGTAAGGATCCGGGGCCTCTGCCTTTTCCACCTCCAAGAAATCCCCTGCGTAGGCTGTTGGGGTCTTTGGATCTGTAATGGTTTTAAAACCAAAGAGAACATCCTTAGAGGTGAAGGGCACCCCGTCCTGCCACCTTACCCCCTTTCTAAGATGAAAGACGATCTCCTTTCCGCCCCTTTTTATCTCCCAGGACTTTGCAAGGTCTCCAACCAGGTTCAGGTCCTTGTCGTACTTTACTAGCCCGTTGTAGATGAGTCCGGCTATCTCATGGGATGTGGCGTCTGTTGCAAGCATGGGGATGAGGTTTGAGGCATCCCCAATGGAGCCAACCACAATTGCATCTCCGTAGACGGGCCTTTCCTCTTTGACGATATCTTCTTCTGCAAGGCAGTCTTGTGAAAAGTGAATAAAGAAGGCAAGGAAAAACAGAATCTGGAAAAACGAAGAAACACTTCCTCTACACATTTACTTTTGCAGCAAGGAGGGCCTCGACGCAGGAGTAGGGAACAACCAGGCCTCCCCGCCCCCTACCAAGCATAATGTGGGGTTTTGCCTTTCCGTGGTAATCGCTTCCGCCAGTCACTACAAGACCAAGCCTCCTTGCAATTCCAAGGCACATGGATGTAAAGGCCTCATCATGCTCGCTGTAGTAGCACTCCATTCCCATTAGCCCTGAGTCAGCAAGGCCGGAGACAATGGAAAAGAGCTCCGCCTCATCCCTTGTGAGAAGGGAAAAGGGATGGGCAAGAACGGGGATGCCACCTGCGCCCCTTATGACCTCTATGGCCTCCTCTGGTGAAAGGATGGACTTTGGAGCATAGGCCTTTGCCCCCCTTTTTAGGAACTTTTCAAAGGCCTCGCTCACCGACTTTACGTAACCCTTTTTCACCATGGCCCTTGCGATATGGGGCCTTCCTATCTGCCCCCCCTGGGACAGCTCCTCAAGCTCTTTCATGGAAACAGGCATTCCAAGGCCTTCAAGGAGGGCAAGGATCTTGGGGTTGCGATCTGCCCTTGCCGCCTGAACCCGCTCAAGCACCTCCCTAAAGCGCGCATTTGAATTATCCATAAGGTAGCCGAGCATGTGCATATTGCCCTTTTTGAAGTTTACGCTTAGCTCAACGCCTGGAATGAACTCAATGGACGCCTCTTTTGCTGCCTCTTCTGCCTCTGGCAGGCCTTTGGTGGTGTCATGATCAGTTACGGCAACAGCTGAAAGGCCCACCTCAACCGCCTTAAAAATGAGTTCTCTCGGTGTGTCAGAGCCGTCAGATGCGGTGGTATGGGTATGAAGGTCGCAGGTTTTCATTAAAAATATCAGGGCCTTCTCACTATCTCTATCTTCGCCCTCTCCCGTTCATGCTTAAGCCAGCCGGAAAAGGCCATATCCACCTTCTTGTTTCTTATCTCTGCCTTTATGGACTTTTTCTCCTCCTTGAACTTTTCAGGATCCGCGCTTTCCTTAAATGCCTTTAGGTGAATGATGTAAAAGATGCCACCGCTTTCATAAACGTCATCTGGAAAGGGTTTTTTCTCTGAAAGGCTTAGGGCGCCCTTTACCACAGGGCCCGGAAGCTTACCTCCGGCTGACGGATCGGTTCTTTTGAAAAGTCCCGTGTCCTCCA
>JALWYS010000166.1 GCA_027003115.1 Deltaproteobacteria bacterium
ATAACAGCCAGGCCCAAAATCTCAGGCAGTATATCCGCAAGATGACATCCACCCTTGTCCACAGGGGGCCAGATGACGGTGACACCTGGGTCGGTCAGGAAGACCCAGTGGCCCTTGGACACAGAAGACTTGCAATCCTGGATCTTTCTCCTGCTGGCAGACAGCCCATGACCTACGGGGAAGGAAGATATACGGTCGTCTACAACGGGGAGATGTACAACTTCCTGGAAATACGCAAGGAACTCCAAGAAAGGGGTCATAAGTTTTCCAGTAACTGCGACACCGAGGTCCTGCTGGCAGCCTTTTCAGAGTGGGGAGTTGAGTCTGTAAAACGATTCATAGGCATGTTTGCATTTGCCATTTGGGACGGGCTGGAGAAGAGACTGCATCTTGTCAGAGACAGGCTTGGAATAAAGCCCCTATACTACGGCTGGAGCCGCCAGGATTCAGCCTTCGTCTTTGGTTCGGAACTCAAGGCCCTCAAGGCCTATCCAGGCTTTAAAAACGGTTTGAACCTCGAGGCCTTGGGAATATTCTTTCGTCACAGTTACATTCCGGCCCCTCTTACAATATATGAACAGATTTTTAAGGTAATACCTGGCGAGGTGGTAACCCTGGATTTGAAGGACATCCCCAACAAAATGGTCCAGAAAACCACCTACTGGTCTGCTGAAAAGGCCTGGGAGATGGCAAAAGCCGAACCCTTCAACGGAAGCCTTGAAGAGGCCGTAGACCTTCTGGGAGAAACCCTTACAGACGCAGTCAGGCTAAGGCTTATAACCGACGTCCCTCTTGGCGCGTTTTTATCCGGAGGAATAGATTCATCCACGGTGGTGGCCCTTATGCAGGCTATAAGCAGCCGACCTGTGCGAACGTTTAGCGTGGGATTTAAAGAAGCCGAATACAATGAGGCACCATTTGCCAAACAGGTGGCAAGGCACATTGGCACCGAGCATACCGAGCTTTATGTAGATGCAAAGGATGCTCTTGATCTTATCCCACGGCTTCCAGAGTTCTGGGACGAACCCTTTGCAGACTCTTCCCAGATACCAACACTCTTGATATCCGGTCTCACCAGGAAACATGTCACGGTAGCCCTTTCGGGAGACGGCGGTGATGAGCTTTTTTGGGGTTATCCACGTTATGAATTAACCCTCCGAATTTGGGGATTCTTAAAAAGGCTCCCATTAAAGTTGAGACAATATGCGGCCCGCTTTCTTGACCTGTTACCAGACGCCCCCATGGACTTTGCAGGGGAAATAATGCATCCCGTCCTGGCCAAATATGGTGCCAAAGGACCAAAAAGCCGTGTTTCAACGAGGATCCAAGAGCTTTTGAGGGCAGACCCATATCCCCTCTTCTACGGCTGGGCCAACAGCCACTTCCTGCCATTTGGGAAAATCTGCAAGGAACATGATGACATTGCCCCTACTTTCTATGAAATGAGTGAGCGCCAGGCAGAAGAAAGGGAGCTCATGGCCCTTCTTGATATTATCACCTACCTACCGGAAGACATTCTCACTAAAGTAGACAGGGCCAGCATGGCCGTTGCACTGGAGGCCCGGGTTCCCATACTCGATCACAGGGTGGTAGAGCTTTCCTTCAGGCTTCCTGGAAGGTTCAAGCATAGGGATGGAACCGGGAAACTGATACTGAGACATCTCCTTTACAGATACCTGCCTCGGAAGCTCGTTGAAAGGCCCAAGATGGGATTTGGAATCCCCCTTGGACAGTGGCTTAGGGAACCCTTGCGCGAGTGGGCAGAAGAGCTTGTCTCGCCCGACAGGATACGGCGGGAGGGTTATCTGCGCCAGGAAACCGTCTCAAAAATCTGGAAAGAGCACGTAACAGGAAGATGCAACCACCAATACACCCTCTGGAACATCCTCATGTTTCAGGCATGGCTTGAAAGATGGGGCGCATAGGGATTCTCTTTGTCTTAGGAAAGTTTGACCAAGGCGGGGCAGAAAGGCAGCTTCTCAATCTGCTAAAGGGCCTTAACAAGGAGAAGTTCATGCCCATAGTAGCCACCTACTACGAAGGCGGCCGATGGGAAGGACGCGTTAAGACCATTTCAGGAGTAAAATACCACTGTTTGAACATCAAGGGGCGTTTTGATCTTCCAGGGCTCTTCATGGGCATACTGAAGCTTATCAGGTACTACAGGCCCTCCATAGTCTTTGGGTTAATGGGTGATGCATGTACCGCATCCCTGCCTGTAAAATTCCTGGGTGGCTGCAAGGTAATATGGGGCCTTCGGGCCACAAAAATGGATTTTGACTGTTACAGCCGCGCTTCCAAGTGGACATACAAGTTGAATGCTAGGCTTTCCGGGCTCGTGGATGTTATCGTCTCAAATTCCTGGAGCGGCCGCTCCTACCATGCCTTAAATGGTTACAAAAACTCCAAGATTGTGGTGATTCCAAACGGAATAGATACGAATCTTTTTTCAATCAACAGCCAGGGGGCAATGGCCCTGCGCAGGTCTTATGATTTGCCTGAAGAGGCCCTGCTTATTGGTCGAGTCGGAAGAATTGACCCCATGAAGGATTATCCAACCTTTTTAAAGGCAGCAGCCCTTCTTTCAACAAGATACCAGGATGCCCTGTTCCTCATTGCCGGAGACGGAGACAAAGGTCTCAAGGAAGGACTCAAGAAACTTGCATCATCCTTGGGAATCGAAAAAAGGATCTTCTGGCTCGGACAAACCGAAGAAATAAGCGCCTTTTACAGTGCCTGTGAAATCACCTGCTCGTCGTCTTCAGGCGAGGGTTTCCCCAATGCAGTGGCTGAATCAATGGCCTGTGAAAGGCTCTGTGCGGCAACAAACGTGGGGGATACAAGAAAAATCCTGGGAGCCGTTGGAGGCATAGCTGTTTCGCCAGATGATCCTGAAGCACTTTCAAAGGCCGCACATGAACTCCTTTCCATACCTAAAGATGAAAGGGGCAAAATGGAAAAGGCCGCTAGACAACGCATTGTAGATCACTTCGGCCTGAAAAGAATGGTGAGTGCCTACGAAGAGTTATTTTTAAGACTTTGCAAGCGCGAAAACCAGAAGAGTTTTAGACCACATGAACGCCAAATCTAACAAAAAAAGGCTCATCTTCCTTTTGCCCTCTCTTGCCGGAGGAGGCGCAGAGCGCGTGGCCTCCATTCTTATACCGGAATTTTACAAGGACTTTGATCTCACCCTTGTCCTTCTTGACGGCTCAATCGACTACAAGCTCCCAGATAGCTTAAGGCCAATAATCCTTGGCAGGCCTGCCTCTTCCCCAGTGGTCCACATACTTCGCATACCGTACCAGATAGGCAGGATTTCCCAGATGGTTAAAAGGATAAGACCCATCGCCGTCCTGAGCTTTATGGAGCAGGCAAACATCATTAACCTTCTTTCATCAATTCTTACGGGCCACGCAGCGGTACTTTCGCAAAGGACTGATCCTAAAAGGCAATATGCGTATAAGGGTCTTCTTGGAAAGGCCATCATGGCCTCAAGCCGCCGCCTTTACAAAAAGGCGAAGAAGATCATATGTGTCTCTGAGCGGGTCAAGAAAAGACTTGAGCATGAGTATGAAATTTCTGAAAGGCACCTTTTAGTAATTCCAAATCCCTTGAACCAGGAACCGATGGACGTGAATTGTCTTAGCACCCTGTCCCTTCCAGAAACCTTTGTGTTACAGGTAGGGCGCCTGAAGACCCAGGCCAAGGGTCAAGATCTTACAATCAGGGCCTTTAGCAGGCTAATCAGGAGCCATCCCAATCTCCATCTGGTTTTAGCAGGAGAAGGGCCTGACAGGCAAAGGCTTGAACAACTTGCAAAGAAGCTGGGCGTTTATGAAAAAATCAGATTCTTGGGATGGGTTAAGGACCCTCGCCCACTCATGAAAAAGGCGCTCTTTCTTGTCCACCCCTCAAGGTATGAGGGCTGGCCAAATGTTCTGGCAGAGGCCC